>NZ_JBFUBE010000001.1:0-434982 GCF_056405915.1 Flavobacterium sp. P1_E4 | reverse complement strand
AACCACAACTAATGAAGTAGAAAACTTTCCTGGATATGTAGATGGTGTTACCGGTCCAGAAATGATGGTTCAGTTGCAAAGTCAAGCACAACGTTTTGGTGCTGATATTCGTGATGGATGGGCTACCAAAGTAGATTTCTCTGGAGATATTCACAAAGTTTGGATCAATGATAAAATTGAATTGCATTGTGAAACTGTAATTATTTCTACAGGGGCTTCTGCTAAATATTTGAATATTGCTTCTGAGCAACATTATTTAAAAATGGGCGGTGGAGTTTCAGCTTGTGCAGTTTGTGATGGATTCTTTTATAGAAATCAAGAAGTTGTTATAGTAGGAGCAGGAGATTCAGCTTGTGAAGAGGCTCATTATTTGTCTAAATTATGTTCTAAAGTAACAATGTTAGTTCGTAGCGAAAAGTTTAGAGCTTCTAAAATTATGGAAGARCGTGTTCGYAAAACKGAAAATATTACAATCTTAATGAAYCAYGATACAGTAGATGTATTGGGAGACGARCAAGTGGTAACAGCTGTTAAAGCAAGAAACAAAACTACTGGAGAAGTGTTTGATATTCCAGCTACRGGTTTCTTCGTAGCGATTGGACACCAACCTAATACTGAAATTTTTAAAGACTACTTAACATTAGATGAGACAGGTTATATTATAAATACACCTGGAACTTCAAAAACTAATGTTGATGGTGTATTCGTAGCAGGGGATGCTGCAGATCATGTGTACCGTCAAGCAATTACCGCTGCAGGTACTGGTTGTATGGCTGCCCTTGATGCTGAAAGATATTTAGCTTCTAAAGATTAAATTTTTTTATAAAAATAGAAAAGTCCCATTTTTTAAAATGGGACTTTTTTTATGGAAATAAACGAACTGAATGTTTAGTATTTATACAGCTCTAATTGGGTTTACTTCGTTTTTTTTATCAATTGAGCTTCACCCAAAAATTTCCTTACCTCTATTTTGGGTGTTCCAACCAAGTAGATTTTGGATGCATTATCAGCATCAACTACAACTGTAGTATCTGCCATTAGATTACATATTGCACTTCCTTCGGTTGTTACATCAGCATTTTTTATATTCAAATTAAAACCTGTAAATACACTATTGTTGTCTTGTCGTATAATTGCGTTGGTAGCATCTCCTTCTATGATTGCTGTCGCTTTTTGGTACAAATCAAATGTTATATCAGTAGTTGTCGTCAGAGCTTTGATTTGAGCATTTTTACTTAGCTGAATTTTTGCTTTTTCAGCTTTTAAATTCAATTCGATCTTAGATTTGTCATCGGATATCAATGTGAAATTTTTTGAATTGACGTTCAAATATAATTTGGCAAAATCTAATGAGCTAAAGGTAATGTCATCTAATATAACAGCTTCTAGTGCATTTACAATAGTTGCGTTTTTGGCAACAACCGATTTTAGATCATTGGTGTATGTGATTTTTACAACCAATTTTTTGAAACTACTTATTTCTTTTGAAGTATAAATACGAAGTGTTTTTTCTTTGATGTCAAAAGAGATATTGTCGTGAAGATTTTCATCAGCATCAATTTTAATTTCGTTTTTTGTGCCTTTTTCCAAGAAAATAGTTAGGTTGTCTTCAATTTCTAAAGCTGTAAAGTCACCAATTTCTTTTGGTTTTTCGACAACTATTTTAGAGCCTTTTATTCTTTCTTTATTTTGGCCTATTGTAATGGTCGTTGTTAACAGAAAAAGAAAAATTGCATAAGAGAGTTTCATTTTAATTCAATTTGGGTTGGATGCAAATATAAAAAAACATCCGTTTCATAAAGTATAGAAACGGATGTTTTAAAAATTAGTCTTCAGCTTTCTTTAAATTGTCGTCAGGAATTCGATCAATCAAATAATTGTAGGGATCGATACCAGCGTCAAAAGGTTTTTCTTTAGTTTTGAAAGTATAAATATTTTCCTTTTTTGTTATTTTTAGTCTTTTGTAAACTAAAACTTTACCAAGATCGGTGTCTTTTTTTGGTTCTGCAAAAACGGCAATATCAATAAAATCAGCAACAGGTATTTGTGTTTCTTTTCCAAGCGTAGTGGATCTGAATTTTTCCGAAGTCGTTTTTAAAGTGACTTCATACTCAGTGCCCACTTTTTTATATTTGGCATCCAGCATTCGGTTAGAAAATAGTGTGATCTTTTCAAACATATCCGGAATCAAATACTTTAAACTATCCGGAGTTACTTTTCGTAATTCATTCACTGCATCGATCGAAGTAGGGAATGGCGGATTTTTGTAACCATAAGTAACAACCAAATTTTTCAGGGCTTGATTTACCTTTTTCTCTCCAATCATTTCTTTTAAATAATACATTACAACACTGGCTTTGTTATAATGGATATATTGTTGGTGCTCGGTTTTCATCAATGGCTGTTCCCCTTCAAGTTCAGAACTTCGGCCTCTTAAATAACGATCCATTTCATATTTCAGAAATTTTTTCATTTTGTCCTTTCCATATTCTTTTTCCATAACCATTAATGCAGAATATTGAGCAAAACCTTCACTAAACATTTCACTTCCCTGCATATTGGCACCAGCAACTTGATGTGCCCAGTATTGATGCCCCATTTCGTGCGCTGTTACATAATAAACTTGGTCAATGTCTTCTTTCTTTACATCTCGTAAATCAATAATAAAGCCAATGCCTTCGCTAAATGGCATAGTGCCTGGGAAAGCTTGTGCGAAACTTTGATATCTAGGGAATTCAATAATCCTACATTGTTTATGATAATAAGGACCAAAGTTTTTTGTATAATATTCTAATGATTTCTGCATACTTTTCATCATATTCGGAACATTATAGGCATGCTGTTTGTCATAATAAACTTCTAGATCAATACCATTCCATTTTTTACGAGCTACTTCGTATTTTGCAGAAATAAAGGAATAAAAATTTAGAGATTTTTTATCCAATCTGTAATTGAAGTACTTTCTTCCGTTTGCTGTCCATGTTTTTAGTAAAGACCCAGGAGCAATAGCAGTTTGGTCTGGCGCGGTACTTATTGTGGTATTGACTTCGACCCAATCCGAATCATTTCCAAGGTATGTATTGGCTCTGGCCGAAAGATTGTTTTCGTCCAGTTTTGGCATTCTGTCTCTTTTTGGTAATTTCAGTTTAACACGCTTATTTTTATCAGAAATCTCCATATCACTATTGTATCCCAAAGTCGGTAATATGTCTGAATTGTTAAAAAAAGTTCCATTTTGTGTCAATTGGGTAAAGCTGACTTCGTTTTCAAATCCTTTATTCAATTTCCATAAATTGATATTGATTTTGATGGAATCATTTGGCAATAAAGGTTTGTTTAATGTGTAAATCTGATACTTTAAAGGAGAATCTTTTAGTTTTAATTTTGCGCCATCAATACTTATTTTCAAACTATCAGTAAGTTGTGGCATCGTAAAATGGAGCTCCTCTATAGGTTTATTCGATTTGTTTTTCGCCCAAGCTTCTATTTTTGCAGTCATGCTTCGTTCTTCGGGTATAAGATCAATAGTGTAATTGAGCTTGTAAAAACGAGGTTGTATTACATGTTCGAATTTTTTATACTTTTTCTCATAATCCACTTGCTTGTTCTCTTGCTCTTTTGAAGAATCATAGGTGTTCAGAACTTTAGTGTTATAATATACAAAACTACTGCATAGCATAAATGCCAATATGCTAATGGCTATAAGAATTTTGTTTTTTCCAAATTGTACTTTTGCATTTACCCATCTGTATTTGAATTGTTCTTCTTTGCCACGGATAAAAAATGCTGTAATGACAAAGCATAAAATTAAACAAAACAATGCCCAGTAAATATTGTACCAAATGGTCGAGGATACAAATGGACCAAACCCATTCATATCCGAGTAGGTGATGCTAGGTGTGTTTCCAAAATTCAGCATATTACTATTGATTTCTAGTAATCCCCAAATGAAAGTATTGACTATAACAAAAGCGACGAAAGCAAAATAGGCAATATATCGGTTGTTGATTAGATGATGGAATAATAATGAAATTACCGCCATAAAAGAATAGCTCAACAGCGTAATAATCATTATTGATTTGAGGTAAAGATCCAATTTGTAATTGTAATAGCCGTAAGCTGTTTGTGCTAAGATTCCAACGATTATTGTTGAGACCAGCACAATGGCCATTGCAATAATCAAAGCAATCAATTTGGTAGAGAACAAAACTCCTGTTTTTATGGGTGTGGCATCTTCAATTTCATTGATTTTGGCATCTCGTGCTGCCCAAACTAAAACGCCTGTATAAAAAGTAATAAATCCAATCATGAAAATTCCAAATGCCCCTTTTATAGTGTCTACTACATCATAAGTTACGGGATACATTGCAGTACCATAAGTTCCTGTAAAACTTGTAAGGCCTGTAATCAAATTAATCATTCCGATAGCAACAATGATAATAAATGTTGGGTTTTTGATTATGGCTTTGGTTTCGAATTTTACTAAATTTAAAAAAGTAATTATGGAGAAAACATTGGCTTTTGTTGGTTCGAATATTGTATTTGAAACAATTATCGGTGTTTCAACTGTTTTTGATTTTTTTTCTTTTTTTGGTTTTTCTTTTTTTGTATTAAAAGAAAATTTGAAATAAACGGCCACTAGAATGACTAGACTGATACCTATCCATATCAAACGATTAGTCAATAAATCACCATGTAATGTAACTGCACTATAGTTTTTTTCTGCAACAGTAGTGTATTTGGTGGCAATTTTAAAGGGGCGAAGTCCAAATGGATCCAGTAAATTGGCCAACCATTCTTTTTGTATGTCTTTTGTGAATCCTGCAGAAACGATATAGAAAACCAAAATAAGCATTGCTCCTATAAAAGAAATTATATTGCTTCTGAAAATGATGGCTAAAGCAAAAAGGAAAACGCCAGAGATAATCACATTTGGAATCCCAAAAACCAGAAGACCTTGTATATGACCAGACCAAATGATTTCTCCAAACCTTTCGGCTGGGCACATATCAAATAGAGGTGCTAATAAAGGTGCAATAAGTGCACCAACAGATATTCCAAGTAATGGAATTATAGAAACGATTGCCGCACCAATAAATTTCCCAAAATAATAATGGCTTTTTTTGATGGGGGACGAGAATATAAATTGATGCATCCCACTTTGAAAATCACGGTTGGCCGTAGCATTCATAAAGGCTGTGGTCATCAATAAGCAAAAAATCGAAAGAATACCGTAAAACTGCTCAATGACAAAAGGGGCATTTTTATGTATATTTCCAATGCTTCCACCAATGGTAACTTGTTCTGATGCAGCTGCAAAAAATACAAGCAGCGTATTTATGAATAAAAAGATCCATATCATTGGTGTTTGCAACCAATATTTTAATTCGTATCGGATAAATTTCCACATAGTTTTTAGTCTTAAGGTTTTTAAGTCATAATTTCAAAAGTCTTATAATCATTACGACAGTAAGATTTTTGACATTCTGATATTTACACTAATTCGTTTAATTGAGTAAAGAACACATCTTCAAGATTTTCCTCTGCAGGACTGAATCCATCATTCAAATGGGTTTCAGAAAAAACATGAATCAATGGCTGACCTCCAACTAATTTGTTCGAAATTACTTTGTAGTTTTTTTGATATTCAGGAAGTTCTAGTTTGCTTACTTTCTTCTCCCAAACTTTGCCTTTAACTTCCAATAAAGCATCATCGGTATTGCCGCTAAAGAGTACTTTTCCGTGGTTCATTACAGCCATTTGTGTACACAGTTCACGAACGTCTTGAACTATATGTGTAGAAAGAATTACAATTGTATTTTCTCCTATTTCACTTAAAATATTATAAAAGCGATTTCTTTCTCCAGGATCCAATCCTGCAGTTGGCTCATCTACTATAATCAATTGTGGATTTCCAATCAAGCATTGTGCAATTCCAAAACGTTGTCGCATACCCCCACTATAGCTAGAAACTGCATTTTTTCGGTGTTCCCAAAGATTAACCTTGGTTAATAATTGCTCTACGATTTGTTTTCGGTCGGATTTTTTGTGAAATCCTTTTAATAAGGCTAAATGATCCAAAAGGTCTATAGCAGAAGTTCTTGGATACACTCCAAATTCTTGAGGCAAATACCCTAGAACTTTACGAACCGCTTCCTTGTTATTCAAGATATCAATGTCACCAAGAGATATAGAACCACTGTCAACATCCTGCAAAGTAGCCAATGTCCGCATTAATGAAGACTTTCCCGCTCCGTTTGGTCCAAGTAATCCAAACATTCCTTTTTTAATATGAAGCGAAACATCGTTCAGCGCATGTACACCATTACTATATTTCTTGTCTAAGTTTTTAATAATTAATTCCATTTGTATTTTTTGGTTTTTTAGTTGGTGAATGTAAGACGCTGGCTATAATTGTTTGTTACAATTTTGATGTAAGATTTGTCTTTTGTTTTCGATTTGAGGTAATTTGTTTTGCCTTTGTTCAATGATAAGTTTGGATTAGGAATATTATCTGGTTTTGTGTTGATACATAACAAGAACAAAGGCGATTGGGAAATAAATACTATAAAAAAAACATCCGACAATGCGGATGTTTTGAAGTATAATGTGAAATATTGTAACTAAAGCTTTTGTTCTTTATATAATTGTTTTTTAAGACAATTGTTATAGTCATTGGGATTGTAGTTTACAAATAGAATAATTATCTTTGCGGTATTATTTTGTATTATGCTTTTGTAAATAAAAAATTTTGATTTTCTATTTTTAATGTAAATTCATTTTTAGATTCATTAAATTGAATTTCAATACCACCTTCTCTTTCAGAACCAAATTTATTTTTACCAATATTTTCAAAAGAAATGGCTGAACCCTGACCTTCTTCAGGTGTTCCTGTAAGAGCTCCGTTCTCTTCAGTGAAACTAAGCTTTACTGGGAGTTGTTTACTTGAATAATTGCCTAAATAACCATCTAAAATTAACGCTTTCTCTAACTCACTTTTGTCCACGCTCCAAACATTATTAGTTGTGTTTATGTCAGGAAAAACATGATCTGGATCTAAAGTAATAGTATCAATTTCTTCAGTTGTGGTAGTTTTAAATGCCCATGATGTATTGCGTTGCCAAATTTCTACAGGAAGTTGTACACGACTAATTGTACCGCTTTTTGTTTTGATTTCCAGAACAACTGGCATAGCCATTTTTTCTAAGTTTTCGATTGAGATGATAGCACCCAATTTTGGATCGTTTTTTAAATATTTAATTTTTGAAATTCCTTGATCCAATTGCCAATTGTTTACAAACCAAGATCTCCAAAACCAATTCAAATCCTCTCCAGAAACGTTCTCCATTGTACGAAAAAAATCATCTGGTGTTGGATGTTTAAAAGCCCAACGTTCTGTGTATGTTCTAAAAGCTTTGTCAAAACGGTCTTTCCCTAATACTTGTTCGCGTAACACAATTAATCCTGTAGCAGGTTTGTCGTAGGCTAATATCCCTAAATGCCTTTCTTTCATTCCGTCTGGGGCTGTCATAATAGGCTCCATATCGGGTTTGAATAAAGTTTTAGCCATTTTTTGCATATTTTTTGGACGGGATTTGTATTCTCCATTATTAAAATCGACTGAACTCAACGAGTTGATAAAGGTATTGAATCCTTCATCCATCCAAGCAAATAAACGTTCGTTAGAACCAACAATCATGGGATACCAGCTATGGCCAAATTCATGATCGGTTACACTCCATAAATCTTCCCCTTTTGATTTCCAATTGCAAAAAACAATTCCGGGATATTCCATCCCACCTTCATTGCCAGCTACATTAACGGCTGTAGGATAGGGGTGTTCAAACCAACGTTTAGAGTAGTTTTCAATAGATGATTTAGTATATTCAGTAGAACGACCCCATGCATCCTGTCCTGAACTTTCGATGGGATAGGCAGAAATAGCTAATGATTTTTTACCGCTTGGTAAGTTTATTTTTGCTGCATCAATAATAAATGCTGATGAAGAGGCCCATGAGACATCACGAGCGTTTTTGATTTTAAAATGCCAGTTCAAAGTAGCTTTATCACTAGGTCTTGAAGTTGGATTAGTTACCTCTTCTGCTGAGCGGATGATTACAGTTTTATCACTTTGAGACGCAGTTGTCCAACGTTTTTGTTGTTCGGTGGTGTATACTTCGGACGGGTTTAGTAATTCACCTGAACAAACAACAATATGATTTGACGGTGCAGTAATTGTTACATCAAAGTCACCATATTCCAAATAAAATTCGCCGGCACCCAAATATGGTAAAGAGTTCCAACCTTTGATGTCATCATAAACGCACATTCTCGGATACCATTGCGCCACAGTAAATATTTTCCCATTTTTTGTTTCCAAAACTCCCATTCTGTCGGAACCAAAGTCAGGTGAAATAAAAGAAAATTCAATTTTAAGTTTTACGATTCCTCCATTAGCATTTAAATTCTGTGGAAGAAATATCTGCATTCTGGTGTCGTTTATTTCAAATTTTGTTTCTTTTTCTATGGTTTTTCCATTTTGAATTGCAACTACTTTAACAGATTTTATTTTATGTCCCCCGTCAAAAATTTGACCCTTGTCTCCATTACGACTCCCAGTTACTGGAATCACTGCTTTTCCAATTGAGCTGTTTTTAAACAAGTTTTGATCAACGTTCATCCATAAAAAAGAAATTTCATCAGAACTATTATTCGTGTATGTTAAAATTTCCGTACCAATAATTTCATTTTTTTTGTCATTCAGCGTAGCCGACAATTTATAATCAGCTTTATTTTGCCAATATTTTACTCCTGGCTGTCCACTGGCTGAATGTGTATCAGTACCATTTTTAGTGTAAAAGTTGGGGGCAAAAGCCTCATGATAGGCATATTTGGAGATTGTTTTGGCATTCTCTTCTTTTGTAGTTGATTGTTCTTGTGCCTGAAGACACATACCACCTAAAAATAAAGCTAAAATGCTGACTTTAAATTGATTGTTTTTCATAATGTAATTGGTTAGATTGATGATTTTATACGTGATTAATAGTATATTGATGGTTAATTATTTTAAATTTTAATAAAAAAAAACATTCGTGATTAATGAATGTTTTTTAATTATATTGGTTTATTCTTGATGGATATTTCCTCCAGAATTCTCTTCTTTTTGAATCGATTTTGGTGTTCCATTATAGGTAATATTTCCACCACTGGAAGCTTCCGCTTTTAGATTCACAATAGGATGAACTGTTATTGATGAGCCGCTAGAAGAATTAGCTACTACTTCATTTGCCAATAATTCAGTAGTGTTGATTACACTTCCACTGGAAGCCTCGGTTTCTACACGCAACGCTTTACCTTTGATGGTTTGATTACTTGCACTACTAGTTGTTAATTGAATAGTTTCATATTCGGTTGTCAGATTAACAGTGGCAGCACTTGATGAAGCCAGAGTAAGGTTACTCCCTTTTAATGTTGTGTTTGCATTAACAGTTGATGCTGATGAAGCTTCAATTCCTTCAATAACAGGCATTTTTACCGTAATTTTTTTGGAGGAAACATTGATGAAGTTGCCAAATTTACAAGAAATAACCAGCACTCCATTTTCTACTTTTGTGGTAATTTCTTTTTGTAAATTATCATCGGCTTCCACAATGATTTCTGTTTTGTCTGATTGTTCAATAACAAGGTCTAAAGCATTGCTTATTTCCACATTTTTGAAATCACCTGTAACGTTTCTTTTTTCGATAGTTACATGACCACTTCCAGTTATTGCATTAATGTTTCCCAGCTGATTGCAGGATCCAAAAAATAACGCGATTAAAGTTATAACAATGAATTTCGTGATTAATGTGATGATTTTTATCATGGCTATTCAGTTTTAATGATTATACCGTTTTTGTTGATTTTCAATTCCTTAAATTCCTTTTTTGTTTTAACAACCGAATCACTTTCAATAGTAACACCATTTTTAGTAATTGTTACATTCGTTTGATTGTCATCCTCATCTACATCATCGTGATCATTTTCATCGGCTGGACAATCCAAACATTTTACTTTAGACTCCTCTACTTTGTAAGTGTATTTGTCAGAGCTATAGTGCAAGTTAAAAAAATCATCATTAGACCAATCATAGTTTTGGACACTAGAGTCTGCTTTAAACAAAGTCCCTTCTGGCAAGTACAAGGTGATTTCGATTTCTTGATCACGGAATTTATTTTTTGAATCGGTAATTAAATAATTATCTAAAATCAATTGGTTTTCGATAATTTTATAACCGTATCGAATTGCTTCAGATCTTTTTTTAGCTTCGGTCAATGACTTTCCTTTGGCTTCTTTTTCGATTTGAAGGTACGCATATTTTTCGTCTGATTTTTCGATTTTGATATGTACTTGATTAGAGTAAATGATATCATTATTCAATGAATCTTTTGTGATCATAAAATCATTTCGATCATTTACATCTTTTGCAAAATAATCATTGTGTTTGAATTTAATTAAAAGCGTATCTGTAGGCTTTAGATTGATGGTTTCTTTTTGAACCGCTCTACCGTTTACTGCAAATGCTGTTGCTTGTTTTATCCCTATTGAAATTGCAATCGAAACAGCGATTAACCAAAGGGCCAATAGTGTGTATTTTGCAATATTTCCTATAGAGTTCATATTAGGAGCCAATAATTTAAAGCCTAATAAGGTCATGAAAAAGAAAGGAATACCAACAGCAAGGAACATTAATAGACCAAAAGACCAGATTGGATAATCGGTGAAATTACCTGCTTCTACAAAACTTTGCCAAGGAAAATCCATAGACACGCTAGTTCCCAATGTGAATACTCCAATGAATAGTAAAACCAATACGGCTAAACCTCCCATTATTAGAATTACTCCTAAGAATTTAGCAAAAATTTTGAAAACGGTCATGATAAAATCACTAAAGCTATTTCCTAATTTTTCAGCTCCCGTTTTTACTTGATTTCCAAATTTATCGTAATCAGCATTTTTTAATTTTCCGGAAACACTGTCAAATTCTTCACGGACCTTTTTTTCAATGTTAGAAATTGTAACAGGTTCTCCTGTCATTTCTAGTTTTTCAGATGTTGTGATCGCTTCGGGAGTTACAATCCAAAGGATAACGTAAGCCAAGATTCCAGATCCAAATCCAGCAAAAACAAATATCAAGAACATGATTTTTAACCAAACGGCATCAATTCCAAAATAATGTCCTAAACCTGTTGCAACACCACCAATCATTCCGTTTTCTTTGTCACGGTATAGTTTTTTAGTATGTCTAGGAGCTGAAAAATCATTTGCTGTTGAGGCGCTTGGACCATCTTCTTCAATGATGTAATCTTCAGGTTGTCCCATAACAGTAATAACTTCGTCAACTTCTCTAATGGTAACTACGTGTTTCTCTGTTTTTTGTTTCTCTGTCAATAATTCCGAAACTCTCATTTCGATGTCCTTGATGATTTCTTCTTGTCCAGATGATTTTGACAACGATCGTTTTATAGCGTCAAAATAACGGGTTAATTTTTGGTATGCATCTTCATCAATATGGAAGAACATTCCGCCTAGATTTATATTTACAGTTTTGTTCATGACTATTATTTTTGGTTGGTTATTAGGTTTACGGCATCAGACAATTCCGTCCATGTGCCATCTAGTTCTCTTAAAAAGGTTTGTCCTATCTCGGTCAAACCATAATATTTTCTAGGTGGTCCCGATGTGGATTCTTCCCAACGGTAGTTGAGCAATCCGTCATTTTTTAATCGAGTTAAGAGCGGATAAATGGTTCCCTCCACGACCAACAATTTAGCGTTTTTCAAAGTGTCCAATATTTCTGAGGTATAAGCGTCTTTCTCTTTTAATACTGATAAGATACAAAACTCAAGAACACCTTTACGCATCTGGGCTTTTGTGTTTTCAATGTTCATAATTTTTTAATTTGAGTTGATTAGATTTGTTGATGAAACTGTTCATTTTTGATTGATGATTGAATAATTAATTTATTTTGTGATATTATGTTTTTCTATATTTATTTTAATGCTGATTAGAACGCATTGTTTTCCTTATTTAAGGAATGGTATTGTGAAAGGGTAACTGTATTCTTCACCATTAGATGCTTTGATTGAAGCATAAATGACCAAAAAGAATTCGGCTATTTTTATACAAGCGAATATAAAAAGTGCCATAACACCCACTGTCAAAATGCCTATGCTGTTACCGTAATCAAAATTTTTTAAAATAATATCGTCGTTGTTTATCAATTCATTGAATGAGATGTTTTTCAAAACGGTATATAAAAATATTGGAATGGCAATCATGGCCAATATCAATGAGTAAATTAAAATACTCAATTGAAAGTTCAAAGCTTGTTTACCATTGTGGTCTACAAATTCCGATTGCTCTTTTTTGGATGTCCAAAGGATAATCGGAAATATATAATTCCCAAACGGAATAATATACTGACTAAAAGTACTCAAGTGTGTAAATGCTGCAATGTTTCTTTCGGTTGAAGTTTCCATTTTTTTGATTTTTTGATTACGTTTTTTGATTGATGATTGATGATAGAAATTGATAAAATGACTTACCTAGTAATTTCTTATACAAATATATGTTCAAAAGAGAGTATCTTGTATCGCATAGTAGTGTATATTAACATAATATTAACAAAAAACGATTATTTTGAAAGAAAATTATATAAATTAATGATGAATTGTAGCTTTGGTTTATTCTATGACGTTGATAAGTAGTAAGGGTGAAGGATAGGAGCTAGCTACCAAAGTAGGCGGATAGCCTGACAGCATTAGGGAAAGGGGCTGTATATGCGTTCCTATTGTTTAGCTCCTTTTTCTAGTGGTGGCACGCCCAAAGATTTGGAAAAAGTTGGAGTTTAATATAGTAGTAGAATTATTTTTGTAAAAGTTGAAGAGGTGTAGAATAAAGTAATTATATTTTTTTATATGTATGCATAGTATTTTTTGTATTTTAGCAAAAAAATGTATTCAATGGAATTAACAGTATCTAAATTAAATCGATTCGTATTTTTTAAATTACCTTCTGCATTTATATGTGGGGTAAGATTAAAATCTATTGATAAAGATAAATGTGTGGTAACGGTAAAGCACCGATGGATTAACCAAAATCCTTTTAATTCTATGTATTTTGCTGTACAAGCGATGGCTGCAGAGTTGACGACAGGAGCGATGGTAATTGATAAAATCCAACAAAGCGGAAAGAAAATATCGATGCTTGTTGCTAATAATAAATCTAATTTCTCCAAAAAAGCTACAGGCCGAATCACCTTTGAGTGCCAAGATGGTCATTTAATAGAAGAAGCAATTGAAAAGACAATTGCTACTGGAGAAGGTCAAACATTTTGGATGAAATCTATTGGAACCAATGAAGAAGGTGTTCAGGTTTCCGAAATGGATTTTGAATGGAGTATTCGATTAAAATAAGGCTGTTTTTAAAAAATAAAAAAAAGCTTCGTTAACTAGAAACGAAGCTTTTTTTAATATAAGGCAATAGTGAATTAATAATTATATAGAAAACAACCTTACTTTCAATACTTGAGAGTTGTATTCTTGGGGGAGTGAATAAAAATCTGTTCCCAAAATTAAGTAAAACTATAACGTAATAGTCTTAAAATTATATTAAAGTTTTGTCTAAGATTAGATGATATTTTCTTTGGGAAATTTTTATTCTTAAAAAAAGATGACAATTTGACATTTTATAAGTTTTGGCAGTACTTTTGCAATCGAATCTAATGAATAAAACTATGTTTAAGAATTTTTTTAAAAATAAAAGTAATATGACTACAGAAAATACAGAATTCGATCAAGAAATAGATGATGTGACATTAGAGAATAATGCAAATGGTGAGCAACTTATTATTGAAGAATTAAGTGTTGAAGAGCAATTGGCACAAGACTTAGCTAAAGAAAAAGATAAGTTTTTGAGATTATTTGCTGAATTTGAAAATTACAAAAGACGTACTACAAAGGAAAGAATCGAATTGTTTAAAACAGCCAATCAAGAAGTATTGCTTGCGATGTTACCTGTACTAGATGATTTTGACAGAGCAATGGTTGAAATTAACAAATCGGAAGATGAATTGTTAGCCAAAGGTGTAGAATTGATTCATGAAAAATTGAAAGGAACATTGGTTGCCAAAGGATTAGAGCAAGTTGATGTTAAGGCGGGTGATGCATTTAATGCTGATTTTGCTGAAGCAATTACTCAAATTCCAGCAGCATCAGATAAGATGAAAGGGAAAATTGTTGATGTTCTTGAAAAAGGATACAAACTAGGCGATAAAATTATTCGTTTCCCAAAAGTGGTAATTGGTAACTAAAAAATCAAATTGCAAATCATAAATTCTAATATGTTGAACAGTTGGAATTTAGTTCCGAAGATTTTCGGGATTAGAATTTGGAATTTACTTTAAATTATTATGAAAAAAGATTTTTACGAAATATTAGGCATTTCAAAAGGTGCAGATGCTGCTGAAATTAAAAAGGCATACAGAAAAAGTGCATTGAAATACCATCCTGACAAGAATCCTGGCGACAAAGAGGCAGAAGAAAAGTTCAAGCTAGCTGCCGAAGCATACGAAGTATTGAGTGATCCTGCCAAAAAAGCAAAATATGACCAATACGGACATCAAGCATTTGACGGTTCTGGAGGTTTTGGCGGTGGTGGTCACGGCGGAATGAATATGGATGATATCTTTAGTCAATTTGGAGATATTTTCGGTGGTGGTTTTGGAGGATTTGGCGGAGGCGGAGGCGGAGGTCCTCGTCGCGTAAAAGGAAGTAATTTGCGTATTAAAGTAAAATTAACTCTTGAAGAAATCGCCAATGGTGTTGAGAAAAAAGTAAAAGTTAAACGTAAAGTTCAAGCTCAGGGCGTAAGCTATAAAACGTGTTCAACGTGTAATGGTCAAGGTCAGGTAATGAGAGTTACCAACACGATTTTGGGTAGAATGCAATCGGCTTCAACTTGTCCTACTTGTGGAGGTTCAGGTCAGATTTTGGACAAAAAACCAAGCAATGCAGATTCTCAAGGAATGGTTGTAGAAGACGAAACAGTTTCTATAAAAATTCCAGCAGGAGTTGTGGACGGAATGCAGTTGAAAGTTTCCAGTAAAGGAAATGATGCTCCAGGAAATAGTGTTCCAGGAGATTTGATTGTAGTTATTGAAGAAATCGAACATGAATTCTTAAAACGTGAAGGTGAAAACCTGCACTACGATTTATATATTAGTTTTGCAGAAGCGGTTCTTGGAATTTCAAAAGATATTGATGCCGTAAACGGAAAAGTGAGAATCAAACTGGAAGAGGGTATTCAATCAGGTAAAATCCTGCGATTAAAAGGGAAAGGTATTCCAAGTATCAATGGTTACGGAAGTGGAGATTTACTTGTACATGTAAATGTTTGGACTCCAAAAACCTTAAACAAAGAGCAAAAACAGTTTTTTGAAAAAGCGTTAACGGATGATAACTTTACTCCAAACCCGGAGAAATCAGAAAAATCATTTTTCGAAAAAGTAAAAGATATGTTTTCTTAACTTTTTTAAACAATAAAATACAAACCCATCCTTTATTCGTTAAGGATGGGTTTTTTAATGGATAATTAAGAGAATTTAGGCTCGAAATTATTTACTTTTACGCCAATTAAAAAAGTAGCATGAGTAATATACTTGAAGTAAGTAAAGTAGTTAAGCAATATGGTGATTATGTAGCGCTTAACGAAGTGTCATTGACCGTTCCCAAAGGAAGCATATACGGGCTTTTAGGTCCAAATGGTGCAGGGAAAACTTCACTAATTCGAATTATCAACCAAATTACGATGCCAGATAGTGGCGAAATCATCCTTGATGGTGAAAAGCTTCAGCCCAAACACATACAATACATAGGATACCTTCCCGAAGAAAGAGGTTTGTACAGTACTATGAAAGTAGGTGAGCAGTGTTTGTATTTGGCACAAATGAAAGGATTGTCCAAAGCCGAAGCTAAAAAACAATTAGAATATTGGTTTGATCGCTTAGGGATTCAAGGTTGGTGGAATAAAAAAATCCAAGAATTGTCGAAAGGAATGGCGCAGAAAATCCAGTTTGTGGTTTGTGTTTTGCATAAACCAAAACTATTGATTTTTGATGAGCCTTTTTCTGGATTCGACCCTGTAAATGCCAATGTGATTAAAGATGAAATTTTGGCATTGAAAGACGATGGTGCCACGATTATTTTTTCTACCCACAGAATGGAAAGTGTGGAAGAATTGTGTGATCATATTGCACTCATCCACAAATCGAATAAGCTGATTGAAGGTAGACTGATTGATGTAAAAAGAAAATTTAAGACCAATAGTTTTGAGGTAGGTATCCTATCGGACAATGTGGAAGGTTTGATGTTTGATATTACCCAAAAATTTAAGGTAGGCCAAGCCAATTTTAAATCCTTGAATGATGAAATAAAATTGGAAATCCAACTAGGGAATGCCACACCAAACGAATTACTGAATGTCTTGTCTCAACGAGGTCAGGTAATGCATTTTGTCGAAAAAATTCCAAGTGTGAATGATATTTTTATTCAAACAGTAACAGGATCGGTTAATTAGATTATCCGATTTTTAGATTGTTGGATTATTCGATTAAAAGTCCAGAAATCTAAAAGTCTAATAATCCCAAAATATAAGAAGTCTAAAAATCTAGTAATCTATATAAATGAGCATTATTTCATTAATCATAAAAAGAGAGTTTATTGCCAAAGTTCGCAATAAGTCATTTGTTGTCATGACTTTTTTAAGTCCATTGCTGTTCGTAGGAATTGCTGGATTTGTTGCGTATTTAAGCTCTATGAAAGCCGAAACAAAACGCATTGCAATTCATGATGAATCAGGTTTGTTTGTTAACGAATTTGTAGCTCAAAATAATAAAGACAGTGAATACAGGTATTTGGATTTGTCTTCAATTAATGTCCAGGCTCTTAAAGACAGTATTGCTAAAGAAGATTTTGAAGCCTTACTTTATGTTCCCAAAACGGCTACTAACAAAGATTTGGAGAATAAAATCCAATTGATTTCCAATAATAGTCCGAGCATTATTTTTATTGAAAAAGCCCAAGGAATTATTGCCGATAAATTGACTAAAGATAATTTGGAAATGGCACATTTGGACACTTTGGCAATAAAAGAGGCAAAGGCTGAAGTGGTTTTGAATTTGTCCAAAGCATCTGGTGAAGAAAGTATCAGAGGGCTTAACGAGATAAAAATTGCTATAGGTGGTGCTTTTGGTTACCTTATTATGATGTTCATAATCATTTATGGGAATATGGTGATGCGTAGTGTAATTGAAGAAAAAACCAACCGTATTGTGGAGATTATCATTTCCTCTGTAAAACCATTCCAACTTATGATGGGGAAAATTATCGGAACTTCATTGGCGGGTTTACTGCAGTTTTTAATTTGGACCATTATCGGTTTGTCATTGATGTTTGCTGCTTCTGCATTTTTCGGTGTCAATATTGGACCAACATCCAGAGTCTCTCCAGAAATGATGCATGTTGCTCAACAAGAATTTTCAGGGACTGCCCAAATGTATATCAAAGAATTATGGAATTTGCCTATAGCAAGTATCTTGATCAGTTTTGTGGTTTATTTTATTGGAGGATATTTTCTTTATAGTTCTTTTTATGCCGCAATTGGAGCAGCTGTAGACAATCAAACTGATTCGCAACAATTTCTTTTGCCAATCATAATGCCTTTGATGCTTAGTGTTTATATTGGTTTTTTTACGGTTATTAATGATCCGCATGGAACTATTGCCGTAGTTTTTTCAATGATTCCCTTGACATCACCAATTGTAATGTTAATGCGTATTCCTTTTGGAGTACCGTGGTGGCAAATTGCAATTTCCGTATCTTTGTTGTTTGCTACGTTTTTTGGTGTAGTTTGGTTTGCTGCCAAAATTTACCGTGTTGGAATTTTGATGTATGGAAAAAAGCCGAGTTGGAAAGAGTTATATAAATGGTTGAAATATTAATGGTTATCTCAATAGTTAAGGTATAAAGCCAAAATAAAAAAGTTATTTATGTCGAAAATTCTGATTATCGAAGACGAAGAAGCTATTAGAAGAGTATTAGCCAAAATACTTTGCGAAGAAAATGAGTCTTATGAAGTTGATGTAGCCGAAGATGGTGTCATAGGACTGGGAAAAATAAAAGAAAACGACTATGATTTGGTTTTATGTGACATAAAAATGCCAAAAATGGATGGTGTTGAATTGCTCGAAGCCGTAAAAAAAATTGATACCGAAATTCCCATTGTAATGATATCAGGACATGGGGATATGGAAACAGCTATCAATACAATGCGTCTTGGGGCTTTTGATTATATTTCAAAGCCACCAGATTTAAACCGTTTGCTAAATACGGTTCGAAATGCATTGGACAAGAAAAAATTGGTTGTTGAGAATAAAATTCTGAAGAAGAAAGTCAGTAAGAAATACGATATAATTGGGGATAGTGAACCAATCAATCTTGTGAAAATAATGATTGATAAAGTAGCTAAAACCGATGCGAGGGTTTTGATAACCGGACCAAATGGAACAGGAAAAGAATTGGTCGCTCACCAATTACATGACAAAAGTGATCGTTCTAGTGCTCCAATGGTTGAAGTGAATTGTGCTGCCATACCAAGTGAATTGATAGAAAGTGAATTGTTTGGTCACACAAAAGGAGCCTTTACATCGGCGGTAAAAGATCGTGCAGGAAAATTTGAAGTAGCCAATAAAGGAACTATTTTCTTGGATGAAATAGGAGATATGAGTTTATCGGCCCAAGCCAAAGTTTTGAGAGCTTTACAAGAAGGAATCATAACACGAGTGGGGGCAGATAATGATATTAAAATCGATGTACGTGTGATTGCCGCTACTAATAAAGATTTAAAAAAGGAAATTGCAGAAGGCCGTTTTAGAGAAGATTTGTATCATCGTTTGGCAGTTATTCTAATAAATGTACCTTCATTGAATAATAGGAGGGAAGATATCCCTTCTTTGATTGAGCATTTTACAAATAAAATTGCGGTTGAGCAAGGTAATGCAGTTAAGCATTTTTCAGTAGAGGCCATTCGTTTATTGCAAGAATATGACTGGACAGGAAATATTAGAGAATTGCGTAATGTGGTAGAACGCTTGATAATACTTGGAGGGAACGAGATTTCCGAAAGTGATGTTACCGCTTTTGCAAGCAAATAAAAATTAAAAACAAATTAGGAATTGATTTGCAGTAAAACTGTAGTCAGAAATCTAAACTTAATAATGAAACTAAAAAAAATAAATCAAGTATTGCAAGAAGCCTTAATTGATAACGGGTTGACGGAAGCTAATGAGATGCAAAAAGAAACTTTTTCGACTATAAAAAGTGGATCGGATGCAATTATTGTTTCCCCAAAAGGTTCAGGAAAATCAACTACTATTGTGATTAATGTCATTCAGCAATTGATTTGTGAAGGTGAAGAGTCACCTCGTGCCTTAATCATTGTTGAAGACAAAATCAAAGTTCTTGAAATGGAAGATCTTTTCGAGAAGTTTGGAAAATTCACTAACTTAAGAGTGTATGGTGTTCATGATAAAGGAGATATGGATTATGATAAAAACTATATTTCGACAGGCATCGATGTCCTTATTGGAACTCCAAATAAACTAAGTGATATGTTTAGTACGGCAGGATATAATGTAAACCGTTTGAAAATGTTTATTTTGGACGATGCAGATCCGATTTTGAAATTGCGTCATGAAACAAAAATCATGCGAATCTCAAATAGTATTGCCAAAACGCAACGTATCATTTTTACCGACCAATTGACCGAACGAATTGAAATATTGGCTGATAAAATGTTATTGGAGCCTTATGTTTTTGATTTTGAGGAAGAGTATGATGAAGACGAGGAGGATTTGGAAGAAGAAGAATCAGTTAACCCAGATGTTGATGATTTTGAAGAAGAAGATGAAGAAATTGATGACGACGAAGAAGAATAGAATTTAGGAAGAAATCAGTAGGCAGGAAGCAAGACTACGAACGAACAAGTTTTAAGATGCTTTTTAGTTTAATGATTTGAAATAATAATAATTTAAAAAATAAAAGCATCATGGGATTAATGAAAGTATTTTCGGGAAGTGAAATTTTAGCTTTAGCTCTGCAAGAAAAAATAGAAGCTGCTGGAGTGGAAACTACAGTTAAAAATAATATCCAATCGGCTAGAATGTCAGGTTTTCCAAATTCGGACGCTGCTGTTGAGGTTTTTATTCAAGAGACAGATTTTGCAAAAGCAAATCCTGTTATCGAAGAATTTAGGTTGAATATCTAGTTGAATTAAATGATTTTTTCAAAGCCTTGAGACTTATTTGTGTCAAGGTTTTTTTAATGGCATAATAATTGTAATTTATTAATTTATAATTTATTAGCCGAAAATTTATATAATGAAAGAAGTAAAATACAAAATGCTTGTTTTGGATATGGATGACACGTTGTTGACTGACGACCATATCATATCTGACGAGAATAAAGAAATGATTTTTAAAGCTCAGGAAATGGGAGTTTACGTGGTTTTAGCATCAGGAAGACCTACTTCTGCTATGACAGCTTATGCTAAAGAACTGAAAATGGATTATTATAATTCATTTATGCTTTCCTATAATGGAGCAGTAATTACTGATTTGAAAGAAGATAAAGTTCTTTTTGAACAAACTTTAACTAAGGAACAAATCCATGAATTATATGACTACAGTTTGAAAAGCAATACGCATATCATTACTTATGTAAATGAAGAGATTGTTAGTGAAACAGATTCGGAATTCATTGAAATTGAAAAGCATATTACAGGTATGGCACACAATAAGGTAACAAGTTTTAAAGATGCCGTTCAATCGAATGCTGTGAAATGTATTTTACTAGAAGAACCATCGTATCTCAAAACTGTTGAGGACGATTTGAAACTGGCTATGCCACATTTGAGTGTATCGATGTCAAAGCCCTTTTTTCTTGAAGTAGCCCAACAGGGAATCGATAAAGCTTACAGTTTGAAAAAATTGGCAAAAAAATTAGATATTCATCAAAGTGAAATTATAGCTGTAGGAAATGCAGGAAACGATTTAACAATGGTAGAATACGCTGGTTTAGGTGTTTGGGTTGACAATGTGACCCCTGAATTAAGAGACAAAGCTGATTTGATTGTAGCTTCTAATAATGATCATGGTGTTGCAGAAGTAATCAGACGTTATATTTTGAATTAGTGAAATCCTATATAGAAACCGAAAGATTGATTTTAAGGGAAATGATTCCTTCAGATGATGAAGGAATGTTTGAATTAGATTCTAATCCCGAGGTGCATCGTTTTTTAGGAAACAAGCCTGTAAAGCATATTGATGAAAGTAGGCTAATGATCGAAAATATAATAAGGCAATATATAGATAATGGAATTGGACGTTGGGCTGTAATTCTTAAAGAAACTAATGAATTTATTGGCTGGTCGGGGATAAAGTTAATTAAGGAGCCTATCAATAATCATCAAAATTTTTATGAGATAGGTTATCGTTTTATCCAAAAGTATTGGGGAAAAGGATATGCTACCGAAGCTGGATTGGCTTTTGTAGATTTTGCCTTTAATGAAATGAAAGTAGAGAGTCTTTATGCTTACGCAGATGCTGGAAATAAAGATTCAAGAAATATACTGGAAAAACTTGGAATGCATTATGTCAATTCCTTTGAATATGATGGAGAAGAAGAAGTTTGGTATGAAATGAAAAATCCAAATTTATAATTTCTCTTTTTTACAAAATAAAAAATCCGTCTCATTGTTGAAATGAGACGGATTTTTTTGTGGTTTTTTTTTGAGTGTACGTAGGGTATCTCTATTGAAATTGCATTATTTTTTAGCAACCGAAATAAAATAATTATTTCCATCACCCATTGTAAGTTTTACTCTTTCATCACATACATCGATGTTAAATTTACCATTGTCATAACAAGTACAGGTTGTTTTCTTGTCTTTTGACATTTCATTGTCACATTTTCCTGTTTTATAACCCGCCAATTGTGGAGTGTAAAAAGATACCAAATCGGTTGAAGCAGTTACTAATGAAATTATGCTTGCTGAATTATCATTTGCAATTCTGTAAACGATTCTGTCGGTATAGTTGATGTTGTCTACTGAAACTTTTCTGATGTAAGTATAGGAAGTTGAAGCCGTTTCAACTGATTTTTCCTCAAATTTAAAACCAAGGGTTCTAATGTCAAGATTGAATTTTTCTTGTGAATTGTAACTTGCCCAAGTAGTTAAAGTGCTTATTGTTGGGAAAGGATTTTTAGTTGCAATTGTCGGTGTGTTTTGAGCTTGTGTGCAAAGTGTAATAAATAGTAGGGAGATTGTGAGGTAGAATGATTTCATTTTGTTTTTGTTTATTTAATATTGACCTACTCTTTATGGTTTTCGGCGATCCCATTTATTGTTGTTGATAGTATATTTTTTTCTAAAATATGATTTTTAGAAAGATTAAGGCAACATATACAAGAAATGTAAAGACATTAATTTTAATCCATTTTTTAAACAGATAAAATTATACATTATTACTTTTCAACTGAATTATTTTTTTGAAATAATTAGTTTTTTGAGATTTCGAATAACGGAACATTTCAGCTTTATTTGGTATGAGATAAAGCTTGTGCCGTTGTAATGTTTTTGGAAGTGTGAAATTAGTATTTAATTAAATAAGAACAAAACCTGAGATAGGAAAAATTATTTTAATCTTTGGTAATAATATGCTGAGTATATCATTGCAAAATTTAATTGATTGTTTTTCAAAAAAGAAAGGAGCACTAATAATAGTAACTCCTTTTTGTTTTCTGATTTTTTATTTTTTAGAATATCTATTTTGCTTCATAAGTAACTTTGCTAATATCAACTGTGATTTCGTTTAGTCTTTTTGCAACATCAGCAGGTACTTCTTTTTGAAATTGTCCACCTAAAATTGAAGCTAAAAATTTTTCTGTTTCTGCAAACATGGCCATATTGTTAACTGGTTTTCTAAAACCATGACCTTCATCATCTGCCAATAAATAAGTTACTTTTTTTCCTTTTTCTCTAAGGGCAACTGTGATTTGATCAGCTTCTGCTTTTTTGACTCTTGGATCGTTTGCTCCTTGAATAATTAATAAAGGTTTTACAATTTTGTCAGCACTAAATAATGGGCTGGCTTCGCGAATACTTTTTTTACCTTCTTCAGTATTTGGGTCTCCCACCATTCCATATAAATATGCTCTTGCAGGTTCCCAATAGGCAGGAATAGATTCCAATAAAGTAAAAATATTACTTGGTCCAACAATATCAACACCACAGGCATACAAATCTGGGGTAAAAGCCAATCCTGCCAAAGTTGCATAACCACCGTAGCTTCCTCCCATTATGGCTACCTTATCTTTATTGGCAATACCTTGCTCAATTAGATATTTCACACCGTATGTGATGTCATCTTGCATTAATTTTCCCCATTGTAAATCTCCGGCATTTAAGAATCTTTTGCCATAACCACCACTGGCTCTAAAGTTGGGTTGTAAAACCGCATAGCCTCTATTAGCCAGAAATTGTGCATAAGAATTATATCCCCATTGATCTCTCGGGCCTTTTGGACCACCGTGAATTAGCATAACAACTGGTAAATTTTTACTGCTTGCGCCAACTGGCAATGTTAAATAGGCAGTTATTTCTAATCCATCACTACTTTTATAATGAACTGAGTTCATTGCAGCCAAATATTGCTCTACTTTTTTTAATTCAGGTCTTGGAATATATTGCAATATTAATTCTTTGGTTTCAGTATTAAAGAAATAGGCCTCAGTTGCATATTTATCTCCCGTAATTGCAATCAGAAATTTTTTATTGTTTTTGGTTGCACTTTGAAAAGTTATTTCTCTACCTGGAAACTTACCTTTTAGATAGTTATAATTTACTTCCCATTCTTTATTTTTCCAGTAGTATTGAGTTTTATCATCTACATAGGAAGTATAAATTATTTCTTTTGTGTTTTCATCCATAGATAAACCTCCAAAATCTACTTTGTTATTAGGGTCACTCTCAATTTTGGTTAATTTATTATTTTCAATCTCTAAAGTGAAAAGTGATGAAAGATTCAAATCCCCTTTGTTTGTAACCAAATAAGCTAGTTTATTGTCAGGTGACCAACCAGTAATATAGGCTTGTTCTGTTACCGAAGTTTCATATATTGGCGTCAAAGCATCACCCGTTTTTTTATACATTATGGTGTTTCCTTTTTCATCGGTTTTTGATAAAACTCTTAGATTTTCATCCCAATCAAAGTCATAACCTGTTATTCTATCTTTGTTTTCATAAATTTTGGTAAGCTGACCGTTTGAAATTTTCAATTGATATAAATCATGCCAAGCTTTGTCTCGATCATTTAACCCAACCATTAACAAGTCCGGATTTTTTTTACTTACAGTAAATATTTGAGCTGCAACTTCTTTTAGAGGAGTTAGGTTTCTCGATTCAGGAACTTTTCCAGCTGTCCCTTTATCTGTTGGATTCACTGCATAAATGTTCATGTTCTCATCACCATCTTTATCCTTTATATATAAGATGTATTTGGAATCATCAGTCCAAAAATAGCCTTGCAAAGGTCTTTTGCTGTCCGTAAGTGTAACAGCTTTTTCAAAAGGTTCGTCAAATTTTTTAACCCAGATATTCATGATGCCTTGGTATTCTTTCATGAAAGAAATCCATTTGCCATCTGGACTTAATTGCCCTCCTGATATTTCGGGATTTCCAAAAAACAACTCTCTGTCTAATACTGGAGTTGCAGTTTGATTTGTTTTGGTCTGAGCGATTATACTACCAAAAGATGTTAGGAGTACAAAGAGAAATAAAATGTTTTTTTTCATACAATAAGGTTTTAATTGGTTTCAGTGTTAGTAGTAATTTTGAAAATAAAAGTTGCAAAATTTAATCTTTTTATTTCTAGGTTTTCTTTGTAAATTTGCAACCGAATATTTACATCAATGTAAATATAATAAAAAATCATGTAAGTGATTGATTATCATTATGGAGAATAGGAAAAAAGTTGCTTTTTACACGCTTGGTTGCAAACTGAATTTTTCGGAAACATCGACCATTGCCCGTAACTTGGAAGATGAAGGTTTTGATCGTGTAGATTTTGAGGAAGTGGCTGATATGTATGTAATTAATACTTGTTCGGTTACAGAGAATGCAGATAAGCAATTCAAACAAGTGGTGCGTAAGGCGATGAAATTGAACGACAAGGCTTTTGTTGCTGCAGTAGGCTGTTATGCACAGTTGAAACCTGAGGAATTGGCCAATGTTGATGGAGTGGATTTGGTTCTTGGAGCTACCGAGAAATTTAAATTAGCTGATTATATCAATGATTTATCGAAGAATGATTTTGGTGAAGTACATTCGTGTGAAATAGCCGAAGCCGATTTCTATGTTGGTAGTTATTCGATTGGAGATAGAACGCGAGCCTTCTTGAAAGTGCAAGATGGGTGTGATTATAAATGTACGTATTGCACAATTCCGCTTGCCCGTGGAATTTCTAGAAGTGATGAATTGGAAAATGTATTAAAAAATGCTTACGAAATCTCGAAACAAAATATCAAAGAAATTGTACTGACCGGTGTCAATATTGGAGATTATGGAAAAGGAGAATTCGGGAATAAAAAACACGAACATACTTTTCTGGAATTAGTTAAGGCATTAGACGAAGTGGAAGGCATCGAAAGATTACGTATTTCTTCGATTGAACCTAATCTATTGAAAAATGAAACGATAGAATTTGTTTCCAAAAGCAGAACTTTTGTACCGCATTTCCATATTCCGTTACAATCGGGAAGCAATGATATATTGAAGTTGATGAAGCGCCGTTATTTACGTGAAGTATATACAGAAAGAGTAAATAAGATTCGTGAAGTAATGCCACATGCCTGTATTGGTGTAGATGTGATTGTTGGTTTTCCTGGTGAAACCGATGAACATTTCTTGGAAACCTATCATTTCCTGAATGAAATGGATATTTCATATTTACATGTTTTTACTTATTCAGAGCGTGATAATACAGAAGCCGCAGAAATGGATGGTGTTGTTCCTGCTAATGTTCGTGCAAAAAGAAGTAAAATGCTAAGAGGATTATCGGTTAAAAAGCGACGTGCTTTTTATGAAAGTCAGTTGGGAACCAATAGAACTGTACTTTTTGAAAGTGAAAATAAAGAAGGTTATATTCATGGTTTTACCGAGAATTACGTAAAAGTAAAAACACCTTGGAATCCTGAATTAGTAAATACTTTGCACGAAATCAATTTAACAAAAATTGATGAGGACGGAAGCGTTCGAATGGAGTTTTTGAATGTAGAAGTTTAAAAACAAATAATTAGAGATAGAAATATTTTAAAAATTAAAATATTTTTTTTGAACCATTAAGATATTAAGTTTCATTAAGATTTTGCTCTTAATTTTCTTAATATCTTAATGGTTTAAATTTTTTTAGAATTTGTGGCAGGACAACTTATTTTTAAGGATTTGTTGACCAAATACTGCTGTTTTTGATAAATACGCGTCGGTTTAATTTTAACTGGGCAATGATTAATTCAGCCATATCTTCAGCTTGCATTACTTTTTCTGGATTACCATCGGTAAGGTTTAATTCTTTTGCCAAGTCGGTTGCAACAGTACTTGGGGTTAATGCTGTAACACGAATGTTGTGTTTGCGTACTTCTTGCATCAAAGAGTCTGTCAATCCCAAAACGGCAAACTTAGAAGCACTATAGGCACTGGTTAATGCATTTCCATTCAATCCTGCTGTCGAGGAAATATTGATAATATCTCCTGTTTTTCTTTCAATCATGTTGGGTAAAACAGCGCGGGTTACATAATACGTTCCCATTAAATTAACCTGAATGATGCGTTCCCAATCTGCTGGCTCTAATTCTAAAAAATTACCAAAAGCTGCAATTCCGGCGTTATTGATTAAAATGTCAATGGTTTTAAATTCGGCTAAGGCTTTTTCTACAGCTGAATTTACAGAGTTGATATTGGCAACATCGGCGGTTATAGCTAATGATTTTACGCCGAATGCACTTGATTCTTTGGCTACTTCATCGATTTCTGATTGTGTTCTAGCCAATAAAATTACGTTTACGCCTTCTTTTGCCAAAGCAATGGCTACTGTTTTACCAATTCCTTTTCCAGCACCCGTAATTAGCGCATTTTTATTTTTTAAGTCGTTCATTATTTTACTTTTAATGTTTTTTGTTTAATGTCAATTTATAAATATTGGTTTCCAAAACCTCAGTATCGTTATCCTCACAAAGGAGAAATTCGATTGTGTCTAATGAATTTTTATAAACAGTTAGTCCTTCAAATTTATGGGTGTCACTGATTTTTTTAGTGAAATTGATTTTCATGGTTTTGGTATCGATACAACCGATGAAGCTTCCTAGAATTTCACCATCGTTATACGTGGAATCAGTGTCTTCGGAAGTTGATAAAAAGTAAATTTTATCATCGAGAGTAACGGCATCAGTGAAACTACTGCGGACTCCTTTTATTTTTGGCAATTTATAATTGTTGGAAAGGATATTGAATTCGTTGATCAAGTTTTTTCCTTGGATGGTAAATAATATGTTTTTGGCTGATTTTCCGTTGCCGCGGTTGAATAGATACCATTCTTCACCAGTGTAAATAGCACCTTCTATATTGAAATCTTCGGGTTTTATTTCGCCAAAACTTTGCATTACTGAATACAAATCTGTCAGGTCATTGGTGCTTATTTCTTTTTCAAGCGTGTTGATTTGGATCATTTTATTCCTTTTTGTAGTTGAACCAGAACCAAAAACATAGAGATTATCACCAAAATGGGTGATGGCCTCAAAATCGGGTTTCTCACTTTTTGCAATATTTTCGGTTGCGTTTTCTATGATTTCATGGCGCTGCAGGTTTTTAGATTCTACGTTGTATTCGTATAGAAATCCGCTGTTGTCGCCTATGATAAATAAATTGTTGTCTTTGTAAATGAGTCCTGATGCCGAACCGATTCCGATAATGTGAAAAAGGATTTCAAGTGTGAATTTTTCCATGAAAAGTTGTTTTGAAAATGAATGCTTTAGCCCAGATGGAAGTGGAAATCCTTTTGAAAAGAACAGCTATTTTTTTCTTGTACTGGCAAAGCGACCGGAGGAAGCTCTTGCAAGGACTTTGAAAAAAAGCAGTTCTTGAAAAAGATTGCAACGAACAGCTGGATTAGCTCCTCAAAAGTAGTCTTTTTTGTTGGGAGAGGAAAACGGAACCTTTATTTTGAAAGGGATTACAGCTAAAATAGATTGCTTTTTTAAGCTTTGTTTTCTTATGTATTTATCGGTTTTGTGTAAAATAATTGATATTTTATTTGTTTTAATTATCTTTTGTTGAAGTTTTGTTAATATTTAGTTCATTTTCAGTTAAAAATATGGAAGTTTCTTTGTGTTGAATTTAAACAAACAACCAAATGAAAAAAATTATCCTATCGATGCTTGCAGTTGCATCATTAGTATCATGTAACAATGATAAAAATGCAGAAGAAAATCCAATTAATAGCACTGTTTTGCTAGCCAATCAATCAGTAACCCCAGTTTTATTGAAAAAACAAGCGGGTTTTGAAAAACTGGAATTGTTTTCTCTTATTGGTTCAGACGATGTTTTGGCTGGAAGTCCAGATTATGTTTTTGGAGGTTCTGCTGATGGTTCTGGATTATTAAAAAATGCAGATGGGTCTTTTACATTTTTAGTAAATCAGGAAGACAACTTTTCGGTATCCAGAATAACATTGGACAAAACATTCAAGCCAGTAAAAGGGGAGTATTTATTGAATTCAAAAGGAGGTACTTGGAGATTATGTGGTGCAACAATGGCTACTCCAGAAGAACATGGTTTTGGTCCAACTTACCTAACTTGTGGTGAATCGGGTGAAGAATCTCGTACTCATGCTTTGAACCCTTATGGAGATGTAGGTACGGCAAGTGTTTCTAAGGAATTGTCAAGCTTTGGACGTTTAAGCGCTGAAAATGCTTTGCCTTTGAGAAAAACAGCTTTTGCTGGTAAAACAGTAGTGGTTATTGGTGATGATGATTCTGGAACTTATGGCGGTCAGGTATTTATGTATGTGGCTAATACGGTTGGGGATCTTACAAACGGTTCTTTGTATATGATGAAAAGAACGGATGGTAACCAAAGAGAAAAAGACATGGTTACAGGAATGAGTTATCAAGTTTCTTTTGTGAAAATTGAAAATCATACTACTTTGACAGGAGCACAAATCAATGCTGCGGTAAATACTTTATCTGCTATTAAATTTGGTAGAGTGGAAGACCTTGATTACAGAAAAGGTGGTGATGCTGCCGATCGTGAAATTTATTTTAATGTTACTGGCCAAAATACTACTGGAACAAATGCGGATGCTTCGAGAACAAAATACGGTAGAGTTTATAAATTGAATTTGGATGCCGCAAATCCATTGTCAGGGACTTTACAAGTTTTGCTAGACGGTGATGATCGTACGGGAATCGCTGGTAAATTTCAAAATCCAGATAATATTTGTGTGACTAAAAACTATGTTTATGTAGAAGAAGATGCAAATGGATATGGTGATGAAACACATGACGCTTATATTTATCAGTACAATATTGCCACAAAGCAACTAAAAGTAGTAGTAGAATTAGACCACCGTCGTACATCTTCTGATGCTGGAAAGTATAATGTAGTATCTACTCGTGTACCAAATCCAGAGGAAAAAGGAGTTTGGGAATATGGTGCTTTAATTGATGTTTCAGAACAATTGGGTATTGAAGATACATTCTTACTGAGTGTTCAGCCACACTCTTGGTCAGGTGAAAAATATAAAAACAAAGATGGAGGAAATGGTCGTCCTAATGAAGATCAAGCGAGCCAAATTGTTTTAATCAAAGGATTAGCTAGATAATTGTACTTTTTTTATTTTTTTTTTTTCAGAAGCTCACGGTTTCATTTTTTGAAGCCGTGATTTCTGTTTTTTATTCTTATACTTTTATATGAAAAATATTGTTTTCCTTTTAATTTGTTTTTTACTGTTTTCCTGTTCTGATTTTAAATCCAAAACCGAACAAATTAATGATTTGTACCAGTCGGATTTGGTTGTTTTTCAAGAAGATGTGACTCAATTACAACATTTAGTTGAAGATGGAGCAACTCAAAAACAACTACAAAACCAATTTTTAAAAGCACATCAAAGTTATAAAAGGGTCGAGTCTATTAGCGAGTATTATTTTCCGACAGTTTCCAAAGCCATAAACGGTCCGGCTCTTGAAGAATATGAATATGAAGATGGTATTACCGTTCCTCCTGCAGGACTTCAGGTTATTGAGGAATATTTTTTTCCAGTTTATGATAAGAATACCAAAATAGAGATTCTCAAAGAAATAGGAATTCTAAATGCCAATTTGTATCGTTTGCAAATGATTTCGAAAACTAATGAGTTAACGGATTCTTCTGTTTTTGATGCGATGCGGCTGGAGGTTTTTAGGATAATTACTTTGGGAATAACGGGATTTGATTCTCCTATTGCACAGAATTCTTTGACGGAAGCCATAACTTCATTAGAAACTATCGAAGAGCAACTTATTATTTATCAGGAAGACGAACAAAGCCCCAAAACTTTATCGATACTTGCGGGAGGGAAGGATTATTTGAGTAAAAATTTAAAGTTTAATGAATTTGACCGAGCCTATTTTATTAAAAAATATTTGAATCCTTTGAGTAAAGCGATTTATGAAGCGCAATCAGATTTGAAAATTCCTTTTTTTAAGGAAAGCCGAGGATTGAAAGTTAAAGCTCAAACATTATTTGACAAAAATGCTTTTGATGCCGAAGCTTTTTCGGGATTTCCAGATTATAAAACCACAAAAGAGAAAATTGAATTGGGTAAATTATTATTTAATGATCCTGTTTTATCGGGGAATAATACTCGTTCTTGTGCCTCATGTCATTATGCCGATAAAGCTTTTACCGATGGGTTGGAAAAAGCTGTCACATTGGATGGAAAACAAATGATAAAAAGAAATACACCAACACTCTCCAATATTGCTTTTCAACGCAGTTTTTTTTATGATTCGAGAGTGAATTATCTCGAAGATCAAGCAGTTGCCGTTATTACAAATGAGAACGAAATGCACGGCTCTTTGGAGAAATCAGCTTCGGATTTAAAAAAGACTAAAAAATATGCAGCCAATTTTGAGAAAGCTTTTCCAAATAAAGAAATTACCTCTTTTGAGATTAAAAATGCTTTGGCATCTTATATTCGGTCTTTGAGTAATTATGATTCCAGATTTGACGGTTTCATGAGAGGAGAAGAAAAATTCAATCTCGATGAAATAGCAGGTTTTAATCTTTTTGCAGGCAAAGCCAAATGTGCAACTTGCCATTTTATTCCGCTAACAAATGGAACGGTTCCACCCAATTTTGACAGGTCAGAGAGTGAAGTCCTAGGTGTTCCCGGCAAAGACAAAAAGTTAGATGGTGATTTGGGTAAATTTGATTTGACGAAAGCTGAAGTGAATCGTTATTCGTTTAAAACACCAACGATTCGAAACATAGGATTAACCGCTCCTTATATGCACAATGGAGTTTTCAAAACTTTGGAAGAAGTAATAGATTTCTATGATGGCGGTGGCGGAAATGGTTTAGGTTTTAATTTGCCAAATCAAACTTTGCCAATCGATAAATTAAATTTAACGCCATTGGAAAAGAAACAACTAATTGCTTTTATGAAGACATTAACCGATAAAAAGCAAGACTAAAGAACAAAAAAAAAGCCCTGAATTTCAGGGCTTTTTTAGAGGTACTAATTCTATTATAAATCAAATCCATAAGCTACACGCAATGCAATTTGATTAGTGTCATAATCGGTGTAGGCTTCATAACGTACACTTACATCAATATTTTTATTGGCATATCCAATTCCAGGAGACCAGATATATGTGTTTTGGTCATAACCGTTTGTTACTGCAAAACCACCACCTACTTCACCTAATACATAAAATTGATCTTCCCAAACGAATGCTTTGAATCCAATTTTTGCAGGAATAAAACCTAAGTCTTTTACATTTTGATCAATGAACAAATTTGTGAATCCCGTTGTAAGTGTTAGAGACGCTTTTGGTGTTAAATCATATTGAAGACGAACATCACCACCTAGTGACCAGTCATATGTATCATTGTTTGTTGGCATTCCTCCGTTAAGACCAATTCCTAATCGGAATCCTTGGTCGAAACTTTTTGTGTCTTGAGCTTGTGAATTGTTTGCAAATAATAATGCGATTGTGAATGCAGATAACAATTTAATTTTTAATGTAGTTTTCATAATTGAATTTTGGATTAATTTTTTTTGATTGTTCTGTTTATTTGTTTCAGAACAACAGGGCAAATGTAGTGTCATGACTTGCCGAAATTGTTATAGAATTCTGAACGACTGTTATAGAATTACTTCATTTACGTAAAAAATATCAAATAAAAGGGTGTTATATTTTTAATAGTATTGATGCAATTGAAAGCTTCTATTTATCTTTGCTGACTTAATAAAATAAAATGAACTTTTCTCAGTACACCAAAGAATTCTCATATAATATTAAATTGGCTTATCCAGTAATCTTAGGAATGCTTGGACATACTTTGATAGGTATTGTGGATAATTATATGGTTGGTAACTTAGGATCGACCGAGTTGGCAGCCGTTTCCTTAGGAAACAGTTTTATCTTTTTGGCATTGGCAATAGGGATTGGTTTCTCTACAGCCATAACACCTTTGACTGCCGAAGCCAATGCTGAGAAAAATGATAAAAAGATAAGAACCACATTTCATCACGGTTTGTTGTTGTGCACCATTCTGGGTGTGTCGTTGTTTATGCTAACAGTATTGTCCAAGCAATTGATGTATTTTATGGATCAACCAGAAGCAGTTGTTGCATTGGCGGCGCCTTATATTGATTGGGTTGCTTTTTCTCTAATTCCAGTTGTGATGTATCAAGGGTATAAACAATTTGCTGATGGGTTGTCTTTGACTAAATATTCAATGTATTCGATTATTTTGACTAATGTGGTGCATGTTTTTTTTAATTATGTGTTGATTTATGGGTTTTGGATTTTTCCAAAACTAGGAGTGACTGGAGCAGCTTTGGGAACTGTGATTTCTAGAATAATGATGGTCGTTTTCATGCATTATCTGATGAAGCACAATGCGATTATGAAGCAGTATTTCAAAAATTTCACCTTTAAAGAAATCAAAAAATCAATAATTCAAAAAATTATTAATCTTGGAATTCCTTCGGCTATGCAAATGCTGTTTGAGGTGACTTTGTTTACGGCAGCAATTTGGCTTTCGGGAACATTGGGTAAGAACAGCCAAGCGGCAAATCAAATTGCGCTTATATTGGCTTCGTCAACGTTTATGGTGGCTATGGGTTTAAGCGTTACGGCAATGATTCGAGTAGGACATTCTAGAGGAGTGGCTGATTATAAAAATTTAATTGTTGTAGCTCGATCTATCTTTTTATTAGCGGTAATTACCGAGGCCTTTTTTGCATTGATTTTTGTAGTTTTTCATAATTTCTTGCCTCATTTATTTTTAAATATGCATGATCCAGCACAGGTTCTCGATAACAATGAAATCATTATGATTACTTCTAAATTGTTATTGATAGCAGCTATTTTTCAAATTTCAGATGGAATTCAGGTAGTGGTTTTGGGAGCTTTGAGAGGTTTACAAGACGTGAAAGTCCCTATGTATATTACTTTTGTAGCTTATTGGATCGTAGGGTTTCCGATTTCTTTTTATTTAGGAAAATATACCGACTTAAAAGCGGTTGGTGTTTGGATTGGTCTTTTGGCAGGTTTGACAGCAGCGGCTCTGTTTTTGTACATTCGTTTTGCTCGTTTGACAAAAAAGTTGGTTCTTGAAAATTCAGGAAAATAAGTGTTTGTAAGAATGTAACTTATAATTGGTTTTAACGTATAATCACCGTACCAATTAAAAACTATAAAATGATACTATTTATTATTCTTGGAATAATTTTACTGATTCTTGGATTTACATTAGGACAGAATGTTAGTCCGTTTTCTAAATTTGCAGGTTTACTAAGGATTATTGGATTTATCCTAATCGCTTTAGGAATTGTTTCTTCAATGTTTAAGCAGATAAATGCCGGTGAAGTAGGAGTGAAGTCTCTTTATGGAAGCGTGGATTCTGATGTACTGGAAAGTGGTTTGCATGTTATAAATCCGCTTTTGGATATTACAACATTTGATATTCAAACACAAAATTACACGATGTCTGCTGTTCACGGCGAAGGTGCGCAAACAGGAGATGATGCGATTCGGGTTTTGTCCAATGATGGACTTGAAGTGGTTATTGATTTGACTGTTTTGTATCGTGTGGTTCCTACCGATGCACCAAAGATATTTAAGACTATTGGAGTTGATTATACTGATAAAATTGTGAGACCAATCACTAGAACCAGAATACGTGACAACGCTGTTTTTTATGATGCTGTGGCTTTGTATTCGACCAAAAGGAATGAGTTTCAGGCACGAATATTTAAAACTATTGAGTCTGATTTTAAAAGCAGAGGTTTAGTTTTGGAACAATTGTTAATTCGAAACATTGATCTTCCAATTTCAGTTAAAAAATCGATAGAAAGTAAAATTAATGCCGAACAAGATGCTCAAAAAATGACTTTTGTACTTCAAAAAGAAAAACAAGAAGCCGAACGTAAAAGAGTAGAAGCACAAGGTATAGCAGATTATCAAAGAATTATTTCTCTTGGATTGACAGATAAACAACTGCAATACGAACAAATTAAAGCACAAAAAGAACTAGCTGCTTCACCAAATTCTAAAATTATTTTTATGAATGGAAAAGGGAGTGCACCGGTTATTTTGTCTGATAAATAGAATTAAAAAGTTTAATTGGTTAATCGTTTGTTCGGTTAATCGATTTAACACATTATCAAATAAACGATTAAACTTAAAAACATGGAATTACCAAAATTTTTACTAGGCGACAACACTGATTTTCCAGATGATATTTTCATCATTCACTTGGATTATCCAAGATTTATCATCAATCTGAAAGACGATGAGGTTGAATTTATGGAAGAAGCCGAAGACCTTGATGAAGCCGAATTGAATGCCGAAATGGAAGGGCTGATTGTTCTTGCCAATGAGTTTTACGACAGAGAAATGGAGCGTTACGAGAAGGAGTAATTATTTCGTTATATTTCTAAAATGAGCAGCTAATATTTTTCAACCATATAAGTCATATAAGTTTAAAATTTAAAAAACAGTTTGTCAAGTGGACAAAAAAAGTGAAAATAAGTAAAAAATGTTCTTTATAGGTTATTTGCTTTTGCTTAAATGAACTTTTGACTTTGCTTATTTTTTTTTCAAACTAACAGCTTATGTGACTTATATGTTTCAATTAAGTGCTCAATAGAAGGTCGTTGTTTATAGAATTAAGCCAATTATTTCTTCGTAACGATATAGTATATTCTGGTCAATCGATCATTATGTTTTTTGGAATCTGTAGGAACATGATTCAAATCAATATTCGACACTTTTTTTAGATTGTAATTCTGAAATTCTTTTTTAGAATCAATATGGTCTTTTTCCAAAGCCAATAAACCGAATTTACTTTCAGAAGGTAAGTTTAGTTTGTTGGTTTCTTCATTTAACAGAATAGGAATGTTAAAACCATAATCCCAAATAATTTCGGGAGTAAATGCGTTTAATTCATAAGTTCTGATACCAAGGCTTTTTTCTTTTTCTCTAATTGTTTTTGCACTGGCGTAATCCGGATTTTTTAAAATCAGTTTTGTGAATGGTATTCCAAAAACGACAACAGCTACTTGTACAGCTATTACTGCGTAGAATACTTTTGTAAAGTCTTTATTTCTTAGGTTTTTAAATAGTATATAACCTATTGTCAATAAAGATAAGCTCAAACCAATTAGCCAAAATTCGAATCCAGCTAAATCATTTTTCACTTTGATAAGAATTCCGATCGGAATGACAATACAAACAATTCCGATAAGGCCAAAGGCGAAATAAACAACTCCTTTTTCCTTTTTTAAATTGATGTTTTTAAAATTGTTGATCAGATATTCGATATAAAACCCGGTATTCAATGCCATCGGAATTAATACGGGCAATAAGTATCTTGATTTTTTTTCGGGTATTATCGAAAGTAAAACCACAGCTGCCAATGTCCATATCAACGTAAATTGATAGGCTTTTAAATTGCTGACTCTGGTTTTTAAATAAGGATACATTAAAGCAATAAAAGCCGGAACTGTCCAAATACCACTTTGGGTAAAAAAGCTCCAGTAATAATAAAATGGTCTGGTGTTATAATTTCCCCATCGGCTGCTTTCTATTTTTGTCACTTTCAAATAGGTCGTGGGATCTGCCCATTTTACGTACAAAGGCCAAGACAAACCAATGATTATGCCCAGTGCAAGAATTAGAAATAGGTACAGTTTTTTGTTTTTTAAATGAAATTTATAGGTGAATCCATAAGCAATCAAAAAAGGCAATAATAACGCATAAACGGAAATTGGACCTTTGCTCAAAAAGGAAAACCCAAAAAACAATCCAGCCATAACAGCATTGAAAAGAGGTTTCTTTGAATCATTCAATAAATCCCACAAAAACAAGATGCAAACTACCATAAAACTATGGGTGTACATATCCCATTGGTTATCCCTTCCTGCGAAATAAATATAAAAAGAAGTGATCAAAATCAGTCCGTTATGGAAACTTTGCTGTTTGGATAAACCTAATTTTTCAGAAAGTTTATAAACCCCAAATACAAGCAATAATGTAATTAATGCAACAGGGATTCGCAGACCGTAAACACTGTCAAATCCAAAAATAATTCCGGAAATGGCTGTTAGCCAAGTCGGCAAAGGAGGCTTTTCATAACGTGGTAAATCATTGATGGTGGTCAGTATCCAATGATTATTGGTTGCCATTTCTCTTGCAGTAATAAAATTTCGAGCTTCCATGATGTTCACTTCAATAACATCCAAATGTGGAAAAAGCATGAGGCAGGCTACTACAAAAAGCCAGAAAGTATAATTATGCGTTAATTTTGACATCCTTCTTTATGATTATTATATTTCTTGTGTAAATGACTAAACCGATAGCGTGACCAGCCAATAATACTGGATCTTTTCTGATTATGGCATAAATGAATATGATAAGGGATCCAGTTAAACTGATAATCCAAAAACCTAATGGCAATACGGAATCTTTTTTCTTTTCAGAATAAATCCATTGATAGACAAAACGCAATGTAAACAATACTTGGCCGATGATCCCTGTCCAAAGTAACCATTTTGGAATTGCTTCATTTCTTAGTAAATTGTCTAAATCATAGACATTATTATTATAAGAATACCAAACTATAAAAGCAGGAAATAAAAGGATGAACCATCGCAGTACCACATGTATTTTCTTCCAGTCATGTTGTAGTTGTATGTTTCTAATGTAAATGTAATAAGTAATTGTCTGTCCTAACATAATCGAGAAATCATGTCTGAAATAGCCATAAACAAACAATAGAAAAGAGGCAAATAAACTTATTTCCCAGAATAAAACAGGAGTTAATACCTTTTTGTTTTTTTCGGAAATAATCCATTGCAATATCATTCTGCTCGAAAACAAAATTTGGGCAATGAAACCTATGGAATAAATGATGATGTTGTTCATTATCCTTGTTTTGCTACACTATAATTGATGTACTTTTTCTTCATCCACAAATAAGCAAAACAATCTTGTAATGGCCCTAATAATCGATTCCAAAGATTGAATTTTGAAACACCAGCAACTCTAGGAAAATGTCTCACAGGAGTTTGCTTGATTTTACCGTTTTGTAACAAAATCATAGCTGGTAAAAAACGGTGCAATCCATTGAACATTGGAATTCTTTTAGCCATGTCAGTACGGATTATTTTTAAGGGACAACCTGTGTCGTCCATACCGTCATCTGTAAAAGCTCTTCGAATGCTGTTGGCAATTGTTGAAGACATATTTTTGGTAAAGGAATCTTTTCGGTTAGATCGAACTCCGGTTACAAGGTCAAATTCGCCTGCAAATTCCATTAAGATATTAAAATCTTCAGGAGCAGTTTGCAAATCGGCATCGATATACCCAACCCAAGGCGTGTCTGTATAATCAAAACCGGCTTTTATTGCGGCACTTAAACCAGTATTTTTTGCGAAAGAAATAAAAGTAAACTCTTCGTTATCCTTGCAGATTTTTTCAATTAATGCTTGACTGTTGTCTTTGGAGCCATCATTGACAAATAGGATTTTTGTCTTTTTTTTTGAAATGGACATAAACTGTTTCATTTCTTGATGTACACGATCAAGATTGTCTTCTTCGTTATAAACAGGAATGATGATTGTTAGTTCAAAATTCATAGGTTAAGTTTTATGTAAATATATTGTATTCTGTTGAGATTTATATTGTTTTCTCGTTAAAAAATATCGATTAACTTGTAGATTTAATGCTGTTTATGCCTAATTATCAATCCTTTTTTGAAATGAGGAATGATATGAAGTTTTACTGGGAAAGTAGTTTGGATAGCTTATATTTTTTTTTGCTTTTAAATGATACTGTCTTAAGGTTTGAACAATTGAAAAAGCATTCTGCAAATAGAACTTTGGAACGATTTTTGTCTTGATGATTAATTGAAGGTTTGGAAGGTTTTTCTAAACTAGCTATATTGTTTTATTACAGTTGATTAATGCTGATTTTTTTGTCGTAAATATTTTGAATGAGTTTTTCTGTAGTAAAACAGCTGTGGTAAATAGAATCAATTTTTGAATTTCCAACAGTGTTTTTTAGCCATATTCTTCATTATGAATTTTAATAAATTTTGAACAGGATTATTAGATAAACAAAGCTATATTTGCGCCAAAAATAAAGGTTTAAGGCGTGTAGCTCAATACTTACTCGTGATTCAGATTTAATCTTTTTTTTTTTGATTTTATTAATCGTTTAGGATTCAATTAATCTTAAATTTTAAATTTTTTGTTAATGAGAAAATTCAATTTTCTAAAACCTGTTTTGAATTTCATTTTATTTGGGTTGCTTATAATGACGTTAAGTCGCTTGTTTTTGTTTTTTCTGTTTGAGGATAGGGTTGTTGAAACCCATGATTATTGGTATATTTTCCCTATTGGTTTGCGAATGGATTTGATACTATTGTGTTATATTTCATTTCTTCCGGCGCTTTTAATTACTTTTCTTCCAAATAAATGGATCAAATTCACCAATAAATTTCTGGTTTGTTATAGTTTTTTATTTCTTTTCCTAATTCTTTTTATCGAATTGGCAACTCCAGATTTTATTAAGCAATATGATACTAGACCAAATAAAATATTTTTGGATTATCTGATTTACCCACGAGAAGTTGTTGGAATGCTTTTGAAAAGTTATCTGATTTCCATAGTCGTTACTTTTTCAATTTTGGGTATTGCATTGTATTTTGCAATCAAAAAAGGGAAAGAGCTTTTTTATACCAAGGATTCGAATTACAAAAACAAATTGACCGTATTCCCATTGGTTGCTTTTTTACTGTTTTTTGGTGCACGTTCAAGTCTGGCTTCCAAGAGGCCTATTAATATGAGTAATGCTGTTTTTTCGACTGATCAGCTGACTAATTCTTTAGGTGTGAATTCATTTTACACGGTTGCATTTGCAGCCTATTCTCTGAAAAATGAAGCTAATACAGAAATGTATGGAAAAATGGACAAAGCTGAAGCGATTGCCCGTGTAAAAAAATACATGACCGTCGCGGAAAATGAATTTAGTACCCCTGAGATTCCTTTTCTTCACGTTCAAAACCCGAAGGTACTTTTGAAAAAACCCTATAATTTAGTGGTGTTTTTACAAGAGAGTCTAGGTGCCGAATATGTGGGGAGTTTAGGAGGTAAACCTTTAACTCCAGAATTTGATCGTCTTGCAAAAGAGGGACTTCTTTTTACAAATTTATATTGTACAGGAACTCGAAGTGTTCGTGGAATAGAAGCGGTAGTTACAGGATTTCTTCCTTCGCCGTCTGAGAGTGTTGTGAAATTAGGGGGTTCACAACAAGGTTTTTTTACTTTGGCAGATGCTTTTAAAAGAAAAGGATACGAGACCAGTTTTATTTATGGAGGAATGTCAAATTTTGATAATATGGCTTCCTTTTTTAATGGGAATAGTTTTCAGGACATTGTAGATCAGGATGATTTTGATTCTGATGGAAATAAATACGCTTTCAAAGGCACATGGGGTTATTCAGATGAGGATTTAGCTGTAAAAGCTAATAATTATTTTAAAAGCAAAGGAGATAAACCTTTCTTCTCTTTAATGTTTTCGACTTCAAATCATGAGCCGTTTGAATATCCGGCGGGAAGAATCAAACCCTATGACAAAAAAGCGGCAACAGTTAACAATGCTATGAAGTATGCTGATTTTTCAATCGGTAAATTCTTTGAAATGGCTAAAAAAGAGGCGTATTTTAAAAACACTATTTTTATTGTTATTGCAGATCATAATACAAGAACATATGGAAAGAATTTAGTTCCAATCAATAAATTCCATATTCCAGCATTGATTTTGGGACCTGGTGTGCCAAAGGGTAAAGCGTATAGTCAATTGGCAAGTCAAATAGATATTCCACCTACTTTATTAAGTTATGTTGGTGGTCAGTTTGAAACACCAATGGTTGGTAGAAACTTGAACAGCAATCAGCCAGCTGCCAAAGGAAGAAGCTTAATGCAGTTTAATGATATCAATGCTTTTAGAGTAGAAAATAAAGTGGTAATCATGCAGCCTAATTTGAAACCGTTACAATTTGAAATTAAAAATGATACTACTTTAGTTCCTGTTAAATTGGATCAAGAGTTTGCAAAAGATGCTCTGGCCCACGTAATTGTGGCAGGAGATTTGTATAAAGAGAAAGAATATAAGTCAAGAGATGTGAAAAAATAATTTTCTATTTCTATTGATAATGAAAAGCTACTAAAGATGAAGTTTCTTTTTAGTAGCTTTTTGTTTTAATTGTAATAAAGGATCCATTTTTCAAAATATTTTTTGTTTCGAAAAGGAGCTATTTCAGTTTTGATAAATTGAGGTAATATTTCTTTTTTTCTTACTAGGAGGACCGAATTTTGAGTAGAAAAATCAGTTTTTAATCGTTTACATTCTTTCTTTTCTTCCAAATTGTAATAGTGTTTTAGATAGTCTAAGCTTTGTTCAAATTGTACTTCCCTTTTGCTGGTGTAGTTTCCGTTATTGAGAGTTATAATGTTTTTGTTGGTATAAAAAGACATTGATGGGAGCAGATAGTTATAGACATAAACATTTTTTGATTTTAGTGAATTTACAAAAGAAGCAATAGGTTTAGCAGAGTTGATGAGTAACTCGTTTGATCTCATTACATAGGTAGAAAACAATAATAAGGTCAATGTGTTTATTGTGAGTGTGTATAGATTTTTGTAAAACCAACTGTTATTCTTTATTCCAAAGATGCAGATTAGCAATCCGGATAGTAATATCAAAATATAAGGGAGTTCAAGTTCTATTTTGTGAATAAGGACGGCTACAAAAACTGTAATAAACACCAAAGAGAAATATCCGTACAAATAAAGAGTAAATTTTTTCCAATTGCTTTCGTCTAATTGAACCAAATGAGTTGAAATGAACATTACCAGAAAAGAGAGTGATGGCAAGACATAAAAAATTAGTTTGGTTTTGAAGATCGAAAAAATTAAAATAATTAAGAAAAAAGTAGTCAATAAAATTTTTCTTTTTAAAGCGATTGTGTCTATTTTTTTTAAAGTCATAAAAATGTAGGCTATCCACGGGAATAAAGACACGGGAAGAAAAACTATATAATACCAAAAGGGTTTTCCTCTATTGAACGCATCATTTGAAAACATTCTTTGGTAAAGCTGATTGCTGGTGAAATAGTCTAGCACCATTGGGTTTTCTTTTATAACCGCTAAATACCACCATCCACAAGAAATAAAAAACAGTATGACTCCCAAAAAATCATATATAGAAAATTTAATTTTTTTTTTGTTGTAAAATAGCCATGTTAATTGAAAGATAAAAAGCGGAATAAGTACCAAGGGGCCTTTTGTGAAAAAACCCAAGGATAGTGACAGATAAAACAGGAAAAAGAATTTTTTTTCTTCTAAATATTTAAGCCAAAAATAAATTGCCATCATGACAAAAGTGTTTAGATAGGCGTCTGTGGTTAAATTTCGGACAGATGCTAAAATCAAAGGAGTTGAAAAATATAAAACGACAGAGAGTAAGGATGCTTTTCTGTCATTAAACAAGAGCAGTGATGTTTTGTAAATCAGAATCAATTGAACGAATAGCGCAACTGATAAAAAAAAGCGTGCGCCAAATTCATTGATTCCGAATATGGCATACCCTAATGCTGTTATATAATATGTTAATGGAGGCTTGTGATAATGTGAAATTCCCATTTTTCTGGGATGGATATAGTCGCCAGTTTCAAACATTTCTTTGGCGATTTGAGCATAACGGGCTTCGCTGCTTTCGGTCAAACCCCAAGAGCCGAGGTGAAATAAAGTGATGATAAAAATGGTTAACAGGACTAAATAGACAGGGCTTTTTGAAATTAAAACTAAAAATTTACTATTCATTGAAGTTAAATTTTTTGGTTGATATAAATTAAGCTTTTTTTATCTAAAAATCACATCATATATTTAAAACCAATTTAAGAAAATGGTTGGTTCGGATTTAAATCTCCTAGTTATAAAAAATTGTTTTCATACCATTCTACTTGTGCTTTCAATCCCTCGTATAAAGTTGTTTTAGGATTATAGCCCAATAATTTCCGAGCTTTGTCAATTACTGCTTTGGTTCTTAATTGGTCGCCAGTCCTAGCATCAACAATTTGCAATTCTATTTTTTTATTTAAAATCTGTTCTACAATTTCAATTCCTTGCTGGGTTGTGTTTTCCTCTTCAGTCCCTAAGTTGATGATTTCGTTATTCACTATATCTGCCTTATCAATTACACTCACCACACCATCTACTATATCTTGCACGTAAGTAAAACTTCTCAGGTGGGTTTCACTCCCTTTATACAATGGAAAAGGAACGTTATGAAATGCATTAGCAATTAATTTTGTGTATAACTTCTCGGGTCTTTCACGCGGTCCATAAACGGAATAAAGTCTGAGGGAACAGGCTTTGAATTCCCCTAGTCTGCTGCTTTTCAAAACCAATTGTTCAGCAGCTAATTTAGTTACACCATAATGAGAAACTGGTGTTGGAGGAGTTGTTTCATTAAATGTGGCATGAATTCCATAAATAGATGATGTAGCTATATTTACAAAAAGAGCTATTTTTTGATTTTTAAAAGCAAAATCGATTAAGTTTTTGGTTCCGATGATATTGTTCTCCAAATAATCCTCAAAATGAGAAGTAGCTGAAATACCTGGCTGTGCGGCAAAATGAAAAATATATTCAAAATTTGTTGGTAATGTTTTAAGTTGCTCAGCAAACCGTAAATCAATTTTTTCGATTGTAATTCCTTTCGCGGTTAAAACTTTTGCATTGAGCTGTTTCAAAGACACATCATAATAATCTGAAAAATTATCCAAACCAACAACTTCGTGTCCCATCGAATGTAATCGTTCGGCTGTATGAGAGGCAATAAATCCTGCCACGCCTGTAACTAATATTTTCATAGATTGCACTTTAATGATTTTTATAGGTAGTATTGAAGGCCAATTCCTCTAGGGATAATGGCCTGTTTAATCATAAAACAAAGACAAACAAATATTATTATATTTTAGTTAGGTATAATGTAAACAAAATGTTATGTTTTTATGCTGCTTGTCCTAATGAGTAAAAATAAGAAAAATTTACTAATTTTTTAGATTACTTCTAAAAAATCAAAATTGCATAACTAAGCCACAGCCCATTTGTTTTCCATTGTAATAGGGGATTATTATTGAAGAAACTTTGTTTTCTTTAGCTTTGGTACTAAAAAGTTTTCTATTGAGATAAGGATGCATCCAATAGGCAGCTTTGGTGCTTAATATTCCTATTCCCGCTCCTGCAGCCACATCCGTAAGCCAATGTCTGTTGTTGATAATTCTAAAAGCACCAGTTCCGGCCGCTACAAGATATCCACTTATTCCGTACCAAATTGATTTGTCTTTGTATTCCTGCCAAAGAAATTCAGCTCCGGCAAAAGCAGTTGCAGTATGGCCAGAAGGAAAAGAATTGTTTGAGGAGCCATCTGGTCTTTCTACCTTTGTGATATCTTTTAAAGCAAGAACTGTAACGCTCATCATAATGTAGGAGCTAGCCAAAATAATCGATCTGTCTTTGAGATTGTTTTTTCCACTATCTCCAAATGCATTTAAGGCATAAACAGCTACAGCAGGTGCGTATTGTGCAAAGTCATCAATAGTTAGCCTGTCATCAATATGTTCATTAACTTCTTCTTGTACCTCAGAATTAAAATTTTTTATCTGGTCACTTTTAATTCCGACTAATCCATAACCAATTAATACACTGGGAATGATTAATTGTTTGTAATTGAACTTTAAATTTTTAATGCTGTCTTTTACGATAATAGTGTCTGTTGTACTATTTTGAGCGATCAAAAAAGAAGTTGATAATAATACGGCAAGTGTATACAAGTGTTTCATTTTTAATATTCTAAAACCAATGCAAGATACAGATACAATTCTGAATTAATTCTGTATTTTGGGTAATTTGAAACTTGAGTTCGATTGTTTAACTGTAAAAAAAAAAGGAAAAAGACATTAATTATTTTTTAAAGTAACTGTCCAGTAAAATTTGTGCTGCCGCAAAAGGGGATATCTCACTATTTTGAACCGCTTTTTTAGTGGAACCTAATAACTGAATAATGCTTGGTTGATTGTAAAAATGATTTTTTAATTGTTCGTCAATGGTTTCCATCATCCAAAATTGATTTTGTTCTTTACGCTTTTCTGCGAAATAATGATTGGAATGTACCAATTCAAGATAATTTAAAATAGTTTGCCAAACTCCATCAATTCCTTCTTGGGTCAAAGCACTACAGGTTGCCGTAGTTGGAATCCATCCTGATTTTTTTGTTGGAAAAAGATGTAAGGCTCTATTGAATTCTACTTTTGCCAATTGAGCTTTTTTAATATTATCACCATCGGCTTTATTGATAATAATGGCATCTGCCATTTCCATAATACCACGTTTTATACCTTGAAGTTCATCACCAGCTCCTGATATTTTTAGCAGTAAAAAGAAATCGACCATGCTGTGAACGGCCGTTTCGCTTTGGCCGACACCTACAGTTTCAATTAGAATGATATCAAAACCGCATGCTTCGCAAAGGGTTATTGTTTCTCTGGTTTTTCGGGCAACACCTCCTAAAGTCTCCCCAGATGCCGAAGGTCGAATGAATGCATTTTTATCTTTCACCAATTCTTCCATTCGAGTTTTGTCTCCAAGGATGCTTCCATGTGAAATGGTACTACTTGGATCAACTGCAAGAACGGCTACTTTTTTGCCCAAACTCGTTAAGTGTTTACCAAAAGCTTCAATAAAAGTGCTTTTTCCAACACCTGGCACTCCTGTAATTCCTATTCGAATTGATTTGTTGGCATGAGGTAAACATCCGTTAATGACTTCACTTGCTTTTTCCAAATGTGAAATATTTGTACTTTCAATTAATGTGATAGCACGACTAAGCGCCGTAATATTACCAGTCAAAATTCCATTGATTAATTCTTTTGCAGAAGGTTGTTTCTTTCTGGATATTTTGATTTGGTGTATAGCACTGGAACTGATGATTTCTGGAGGTGAAATACCAGCTTTTTCATTTAAAGCGCTTGGATTATTTTTTTTGGTAGACAAAATAATTGTTTTTGAAAGTAAAAGTAATCAAAACAAAAACAGTTTCAAAAGGCGAACCCCTGAAACTGTTTTATTATTGAACTATTCGTATTTCTTAATATGCTGCAGTAAAACGAACTTGGTGGTGTTTCGGATTTTCAACTTCATCGGCGATGACAACTGCTAAATCTTCAACTGAAAGTATGCTTCGTTGTTCGTCATTAAAAACTGGATTTTCCAAGCCTAAACGATACTTACCTGTTCTTCCTGTTTTTGTTCCTTGATGCATTTCGATAGCCGGACTAAAAAATGCCCAATCTAACTCTTTTTCTTCTTTAATGATATCCAAATAATGTCTTGCAGCGTTTGCTCCATCAAATATATCTTTTGGAAATTCTGGTGTGTCAACTAATTGTACATTTGGCGCAATGTATAAGCTTCCTGCGCCACCTATAGTTATAAATCGTTTTACTCCTGATTTTTTTACAGCCTCTTGGATAGCTTTGGACCCATTAATAGAATCATTATAAATGTTTGGGTTAGTCCAGCCTGGGTTATAAGCATTAACAACAATATCATTGCCTTTYAAAATTTCGGCTAATGCATCTGTGTTAAAGATATCTGCAGCTACCCAATTGGCATTTGCTTCATTTTTAGGATTTCTTGCAATGGCAGTAATCTGATGGTTTCTGCTTGCTAATTCGTTTAAAATTGCTGAGCCTACAAATCCAGTGGCTCCGATAATTGCGATTTTCATAATTATTTATATTTAAAAGTAATAAAAAATGTTACAGTTTTGTTTAAAAAAATAGTGCTAAAACTTATTGGAAAAATCTTCCAATGTAATGTCGCTCAATTGTAAGTTGATCGTCTGATTGATATCTTCATATAAGTTTTCTAAATTTTTATTGATTTGTTTTCCAACTGGACATTCTGGATTAGGTTCGTTTTTTGAAAATCCCAATGTTACAGTTTCAAATGTCATTTTGAATATGGCATCTAAAGTGATTTTTGATGAAGATTTCAATAAACGAGTACCTCCATTTTTTCCTTCTTTACTTTCTACAATATGATTTTTTTTAAGATTTGCTATTTCTTTTCTAACCAAAACAGGATGTACGTTCATACTGCCAGCTATAAAGTCTGATGATAAATATTCATCAGGGAATTTAGAAAGCAATGTTAAGATATGTATCGTGATGGCAAATTTACCTGAAATCATACTGTAATAAAATTTATTTCAAATTTAGAATTTATATTTAATTTGTAGATGTTTATTTTGTTAAATAAATATTGAGGTTTGTTGCCTTTTAATTTATCCTTTTGGGTTTAGAAAATTTTAGTGCTATTTTTGTCTTCCATTTTATGCGATGAATAACTTTATACTCATTTTTGTTTTCTTACTTTTAGGTCTTGTTTTACAAAGGATAAAACAAATACCCAAAAATGCACATAAGATTTTAAATTGGATTGTCGTCTATATTTGTCTTCCTGCATTAGCCTTATACTATATTCCAAAAATTAAATGGGACAATCAATTGTTGTTTCCCATTGGAGTGGCTTGGATAGGTTTTGCAATTTCGTATTTCTTTTTTAGTTACTTAGGGAAAAAAAAAGGTTGGCCAAGAAAACTCATTGGTTGTTTGATCATATGTGCGGGACTGAGTAATACTTCTTTTTTAGGATTTCCAATAATTGAGGCTTTGTATGGGGAAGAAGGTTTGAAAACTGCTATTATAGTGGATCAGCCAGGATCTTTTGTAGTGCTTTCTACTTTGGGAGTTTTGGTAGCAACGGTCTATTCTAAGGGAAATTTGAGTAGTGTGCAAATAGCTAAAAAGATTGCTTTTTTTCCTCCCTTCGTTACTTTTTGTATAGCCTGTTTGATGAATGTCTTTCAATTTGATTTTTATGACTGGTGGCAACTACTATTAAAATCGGTGGGGAGTGCCGTAACACCTTTGGCATTACTTTCCGTGGGATTGCAATTGCGTTTTGAAAAACGAAGTATGCATTGGGGCTTTCTTGGATTGGGTCTTTTTTATAAGCTAATTTTAATGCCTACAATTATCTTTTTTTTATATGTAGTGGTATTTCATCAGCATGGAAAGGATATTGAAGTGGCTATATTGGAATCAGCTATGGCGCCTATGATTACAGGTTGTATATTGGCATCTACTTATGGTTTGAAACCAAGGTTGAGTAGTATGATGATTGGTTTTGGAATTCCCATTTCATTTATAACCTTAATTTTTTGGGTTGCCTTGATGCGTTTTATCTAAGAATAACTTGATATATTCTTTGTTGAAGTAGTTGTTTTTTTATTTAATTTTAAGAAACTAAATATATTAAAACTATAGAACTATGGCAACATTGCGATTAGGAGACGCAGCTCCAGATTTTAAGGCAGAAACATCAATGGGTACTGTACAATTTCATGATTGGTTAGGCGATTCATGGGGAGTGTTGTTTTCTCATCCTGCTGATTTTACACCTGTTTGCACTACTGAGTTAGGTACAGTGGCGAATTATTATCCTGAATTCGTAAAGAGAAATACAAAAGTCATCGCTTTGAGTGTTGATGGCTTAGAATCTCACAAGGAATGGATAAAAGATATAAATGAAACTCAAAACACAACAGTTAATTTCCCAATTATCGCAGATGAAAATAGGGAAGTGGCTATGTTATATGATATGATTCATCCCAATGCAAGTGAAAAATTTACAGTACGCTCGGTTTTTGTTATTGGATCTGACAAGAAAATTAAATTGACACTGACTTACCCAGCTTCGACTGGAAGGAATTTTGAAGAACTGCTAAGAGTTATTGATAGTTTACAATTGACTGCCAATTATAGTGTTGCTACCCCAGCTAACTGGAAAAGTGGTGAAGATGTAGTTATTGTTCCAGCTATTCCGGACAGTGATATTCCAGCTAAATTCCCCAAAGGACATACTCGCATAAAACCATATTTAAGAATGACACCACAACCTAATTTATAAGTATTGAATTAAAAACAGAAAGAGTACTATTTAGTTATAGTACTCTTTTTTATTTATTCTTTTTTGTATTAAACTAAATTATGAATTTTGGCATACTGTAATAACATGATGGTTTTTGCATCTTTTATTTCGCCAGATTCTATCATAACATAAGCTTGGTCAAAAGGAATTTCGATAACTTCGATATCTTCATGTTCATTTGCTAATCCGCCACCAGAACTTACTTTCATGCTGGAATCATATTCTCCAATAAAGTAATGCAAAACTTCGGTTACTGCTCCAGGAGACATGTATGCCTCAAAAATTTTCTTAACCGAATGCAGGCGATATCCAGTTTCTTCTTCGGTCTCGCGGATGATACAAGCTTCTGGATTGTCTTCATCAAGTAATCCGGCGCAAACTTCTATTAATAAACCACTTTTATTTCCGTTTAAATAGCTTGGCAATCTAAATTGTCGGGTCAAAATAACTGTTCCTTTAGATTGATTGTACAATAAAATAGCTGCACCATTACCTCTGTCATATACTTCACGTACTTGTGTGTCCCATGTCCCATCTTTTTTTTGATAGTCTACGGTTACTTTATTCAGAATGTACCAATTGTCGGATAGTAATTCTGTTTTCTGTATTTTGTATTTAGGATTTGACATAATATTAGCTAATTAATGTTAAAAAAAACGTCCCGATTTATCGGGACGTTAGCTTATTATTTAAGAATTGTTTGTTTTCTATCTGGTCCGACAGAAACAATTTTTATTGGAACTTCTACCTCTTTTTCTATAAATTCGATGTACTCTTTTAACTCAATAGGCAATTGATCATAAGTAGTCATGCCTGTTAAATCTTGGTGCCATCCTTTGAATTCTTTGAATACAGGAGTTACATTTTCTGGTTCGATGTTATAAGGGAAATGTGAAATGGTTTTTCCTTTGTAGTTGTACTCAGTGCAAACTTTTAAGGTTTCAAAACCAGAAAGAACATCACCTTTCATCATCATTAATTGTGTTACACCGTTGATTTGAACAGCGTATTTTAACGCTACTAAATCCAACCATCCGCAACGTCTTTGTCTTCCGGTAACCGATCCAAATTCGTTTCCTACTTTGGCCATTGTAGCACCATCTTCGTCAAAAAGTTCAGTTGGGAATGGACCACTTCCTACGCGTGTTACGTAAGCTTTGAAAATTCCGTAAACTTCTTTGATTTTGTTTGGAGCAATTCCTAAACCTGTACAAGCACCAGCGGCAGTAGTGTTAGAAGAAGTTACAAATGGATAAGTTCCAAAATCAACGTCTAACAATGAACCTTGTGCACCTTCGCAAAGAATTGATTTTCCTGCTCTTTGAGCTTGGTTTAAGTATTCTTCACTGTCAATAAAATCTAATGTTTTTAAAACCTCGATAGATTCGAAAAATTCTTTTTCCATTTCAGCCAAATTGTACTGAATGTTAACATCGTGAAATTTAATCATTTCTTCGTGTTTGTCAGCCAATGCTCTGTAACGTTCTTTGAAATCCTCTAATTCAGTATCTCCAACACGCAATCCATTTCTTCCGGTTTTGTCCATATAAGTTGGTCCAATTCCTTTTAATGTAGATCCAATTTTTGCTTTTCCTTTTGAAGCTTCAGAAGCTGCGTCAAGTAAGCGGTGTGTTGGTAAGATTAAATGTGCTTTTCTAGAAATTATTAATTTGCTTTTGATGTCCAAATTAAATTTTTCAAGACCTTCAATTTCTTTTTGAAAAACTACTGGGTCAATTACCACTCCGTTTCCGATAATGTTTATGGCTGTTTTATGAAAAATTCCAGAAGGAATAGTTCTAAGAACGTGTTTTATTCCATCAAATTCTAAAGTGTGTCCTGCGTTTGGACCTCCTTGAAAACGAGCAATTATATCATAATTTGATGTAAGAACGTCAACAATTTTTCCTTTTCCTTCATCTCCCCATTGTAATCCTAATAATAAATCTACAGTCATTCTATGTTTTATTTGTAGTTAATTTTCTATTGTATTTTCTGCGTTTGTTTTTTTTCTGTTTCCGTATAAGTATAGGGAATGATTGGTGATTTCAATATCAAAAATTTCTTCGATAGTTTTTTTGATAGTTTGAATTCGTGGGTCACAAAATTCAATTACTTCACCAGTATCGGTCATAATGATATGATCGTGCTGTTTGTCGAAATAAGACTTCTCGTAGTGTGCTTGATTTTGTCCAAACTGATGCTTGCGTACCAAGGCGCAGTCCAGTAATAATTCGATCGTATTGTAAAGGGTTGCTCTACTGACACGGTAGTTTTTGTTTTTCATTTTGAGGTATAGATTTTCTATATCAAAATGTTCCTCACTGTCGTATATTTCTTGAAGGATAGCATACCTTTCTGGGGTTTTGCGGTGTCCTTTGTTTTCGAGATACATTGTAAAAACATTTTTTACAATCTCCTGATTTTTGTTGTTATCTGTGGAAATGAGTGTCATATCTTGCAAAGATAAATTATTATTTTAAAAGTATAAAAATTTAGAGTTTTAATTCTAAATCTAGTTTTTTATTTTTTAGGCTTTGATGACGGATAATAGATAAAGTCTTTTATGAAAACTAAATTATCTTGTGTTTTGCGTGAGGGATAGGAGCAAGCTACCGAAGTAGCGCGGATAGCCCGACACCATTAGGGAAAGAGGCCGAATCGACGGTTGGATAAGTTGGCCTCTTTTCCTAATGGTGGCACGCCCAAATGATTTTTGAAACTATTTGTTTTTGTCTTTTGGTTGCGATTATCACAATTTTGACTTTTAAAGTTTGTTTTTGTATTCGATGTTTTTTTGTTAATTTTTATAAACTCGAGTTACTTTGTCGATTCCATCAATTTTTTTGATGTTATCCATCAATTTTTTCAAAATGGTGATGTTGGGTACAATTACAGATACTTGACCTTTGAAAATACCGGCTTCACCGTTAAGAGAAATGCTCTGGATGTTGACATTCATGTTGTTTGAAATCACTTTTGTCAATTCGTTTGTAAGTCCTAAAGTGTCCATTCCCATGATGTTGATGGTGGCTTTGAAGTCTTGCTGAGTGGAATCGATCCATTTGGCCTGCATGATTCGGTATGCATAATTTGACTGTAGGGAAATTGCATTTGGACAGTCTTTTTTATGAATTTTGATACCGTCATTTATGGTTACAAAACCAAAAACTTCGTCACCGGGTATGGGATTGCAACAGCTGGATAGTTTGTAGTCGAGTTTGTCATGTGTTTTTCCAAAAACGAGCATATCATAATTGCTGCTGATGACTTGTTTGTGAATATCTTCATCGGCAGTGCTGTGTGAACGCTTGATTTTGTTTTTGAAAAAGTTGATTAAAGTGTTGCTTTTTTGGGCAGCATAATCTTTTAATTGTTGGTTATCAATAGAACCTACACCGACTCTGTAAAATAAATCCAAGCTTGTTTTTAGCCTAAAAAAGTTAACTAATTCGTTAATAGTTTGCTCGTTTAGCGTGACTTTTAGGTGCTTTAATTTACGGGTAAGGAGTTCTTTTCCGTCTTCGGCAATTTTCTTAGTGTTCTCGTTGAGGACGTTTCTAATTTTATTTTTTGCTCTTGAAGTGGTTACATAATCCAACCAGTTAATAGTTGGTTTTTGATTTGGAGAGGTGATGATTTCTACTTGATCTCCACTTTTTAATTCGTAATTTAAAGGGACTAATTTTCCGTTGACTCTTGTTCCTCTTGTTTTTATTCCAATTTCGGAGTGGATGCTAAAAGCAAAATCAAGTGAAGTGGCGCCTTTTGGGAGGGATTTGATTTCTCCTTTTGGGGTAAAAATGTAAATCTCTTTGGAATACAAGTTCATTTTGAAATCTTCCACAAAATCCACTGCACTCGTTTCTGAGTTTTCAAGGGCTTCTTTCAAAAGGTTTAACCAAACGTCGAGACCGTTTTCTTCGGAGGCTCCGTTTTTGTATTTGTAATGTGCTGCATATCCTTTTTCGGCGATTTCATCCATACGTTCGCTTCGTACTTGTACTTCTACCCAACGACCTTTTGGTCCCATTACGGTTATGTGTAATGCTTCGTAACCAGTTGATTTTGGTGAGGAAATCCAGTCGCGCAAACGACTTGGGCTGGGTCTGTAATGATCGGTTACGATGGAGTAAATTTTCCAAGCAAGGAATTTTTCATCGTGTGGATTTGATTTGTAGACAATGCGCAGAGCAAATTTATCGTAGACTTCATCAAAGCTTACATTTTGGGCCAGCATTTTTCTGTTGATGGAATAAATGGATTTTGGCCTTCCTTTAATGATGTAATCTACATTTTCTTCATCTAATGCTTTTTGGAGTACTTCGGAAATATCTTTTATGTAAAGATCTTGTTCTTCCTTTGTTTCTCTTATTTTGCTGACAATGTTGTTGTATCTTTCAGGTTCAGTGTATTTTAGACCTAAATCCTCAAGTTTGTTTTTGATTTTATAAAGCCCTAATCGATGTGCTAATGGGGCATAAATGTATAAGGTTTCGGACGCCAGTTTGACTTGTTTGTGGTCTTCCATCGAGTCCATAGTCAGCATATTATGCAATCTATCGGCTATTTTTATCAGGATTACCCGAACGTCATCATTAAGAGTCAATAGCATTCTGCGGAAATTCTCAGCTTGCATCGATACGTTAAGGTCTTTTTGTACCAATGATATTTTGGTTAATCCCTCAACCAGTTGGGCGATTTTGGGATTAAACATTTTTTCAATGTCTTTGACCGTGATTGGTGTGTCTTCGACAACGTCGTGCATTAAGGCTGCAGCAATGGAAGTTGCTCCCAAACCAATATCGGAAGCCACAATTTTGGCGACCGCAATAGGATGGAAGATATAGGCTTCTCCCGATTTACGTCGTTGGTCTTTATGAGCATCAACGGCTACGTCAAATGCCTTGCGTATCAGTTTTTTATCCTCTGTAGTTAAAGTTTGGTAACTAATGCGCAGTAACTCTTTATATTCTTGAGCAATTGCTTTGTTTTCTTTTTCTATATCAATTTCTATCATAACGGCATGGTTCAATTCCTAAAAATAAGATTTTTTTAGGAGATGTGCAAGGGGATGAAGGGGATTTTGGAATTTAATTGTTGATTTTAGAAGGCTGAATTTAGTAATCTGCCTTCTGCCTTCTGCAGTCTAAAATACTTTTTTAAAGTCCAAATCCTGAAAATCATAACTAAAATCGGTTAACTCAGAAATCGGTTTCATTTTTATTGCAATTGCTTTTCCTGTTGCATCAAATTCAAAAAACAAATGAGCATCGGCATGCAAGTAAGCATTGTTCCATTTTACAACTAAGTTTTTGTCTTTGTAAAGAAATAATTCTCCCGAAAGTATGGGAGAACGCTTGGAGGCAAAAAACAGCTTTCCTTTCTTTTCGCTAATTACTACTTCTCCAAACCATACATCTTTGTAGGTTCCAACATAATTGCTGAAGTCAATTTTGATATTATCTTTTTTGTTTTTGGCAGCCAATGCCCAAACTTCGTCAGTAGTTTTATCTCCCGCTTCCTCGTCCTCTTTTTCCCAATTTCTGTAAATCGTAACATAATCATCCGATTTTATACCAAGATAGCTGTCTTTTATAGTATTAGATATCGCGTAAAAAGCATCGCCTGATTGCTGATTAGTCAAAACTATAATTCCTAAATTAATCTCTGGAAGAAGAGTAACTAGAGTGACAATTCCTTCTAGGCCTCCCGAGTGTCTCACTTGTTTGTATCCTTTTACATCAGTTAGATTCCAACCCAAGCCATAAGAACCGAAATGAGTGTTGTAAGGTGGTTTTGTGGTTACTGGAATTATAGTTTGTGGAGTCCACATTTCATTATGTTCTTTTTTGGAGAACAACTGTTTGTTTTCTGTTCCGTATTTTCCATTGTTCAATTGCATAATCATCCATTTGCTCATATCGTTTACACTTGAGTAAATTCCACCTGCCGCATCCAATATTTGATTTTTGTATCTCGAAATCACTTTCAGCTTTCCGTCAAGGGGTACGTGAGGAGCAATAATATTAGAGGTGTCTTTTAATCGAACAAAGGAAGCTGCACTATTATTCATTTCTAGTGGTTTCATGATTTGGCTTTCAATAAAATCACACCAACTCATACCGCTTACTTTATGGACCACTTCTCCGGCAACGATATATAGCAAATTGTCGTAATCATATTTGGTTCTAAAAGCCGAAGCCGGTTTTAAATACTGCAAATTTTGGATGATATCCTGCGGCGTAAAATCGCTTCCACCAGGCCACCACATCAAATCTCCTGCGCCAAGTCCTAATCCGCTTCTATGGGTCAACAAATCCCGAATAGTGAATTCATTGGTCACATAGTCATTGTACATTTTGAAATTCGGCAAATAAGTAATGACTTTATCATCCCATTTTACTTTGCCTTCGTCCACTAAGATTGCTAAAGCGGCAGATGTAAAAGCCTTGCTGTTGGAAGCAATCGCATAAAGAGTGTTTGCATCTACTTTTTCATTAGTTAGTATAGATTTTACTCCGTAACCTTTTGCCAGTACCACTTTTCCGTCTTTAACTATTGCTACTGCAATTCCGGGAACATTAAAAGTGGTTAAAGTTCGATTAACTAAATTGTCCACTTCCTGTTCTGTAATTTGGGCAAAAGAATGGAGGCTAAATGTTAGAAGGACTAAAAGGGAAAAGCTAATTTTCTTCATATTTTGTTGTAATTAAATTCGAAATCTATTCTTTATTTTCTACAATCTAAAATCTGCAATCTGAATTCTAAAATTTAAAATCCCCTTTGTCTTTTGGCTTCAAATATTAAAATAGCGGCAGCAACAGATACGTTCATGCTGTCAATTTCTCCTTGCATTGGGATGATAATATTTTGGGTGGCAGCATCGCGCCATTCCTGTGTAAGTCCTGTGGCTTCTGTTCCAACAACCAATGCTGTTGGCGAAGTGTAATCTTGTGTATGATAGGAAGTGGAATTTTGCAGCGTGGCGCAATAAAAATTGATGTTTCGTTCTTTTAGAAAATTAATAATCTCGGTAGTAGTTCCTGTTGCAATCTGATTGGTAAACAAGCAACCAACACTTGAGCGAACCACATTAGGATTGTATAAATCGCTTTTTGGGTTGGCGATAATTACTGCGTCAAGATTTGCAGCATCGGCGGTACGTAGTAAAGCGCCTATGTTTCCAGGTTTTTCAGGAGCTTCCGCAATAATAATCAATGGATTTTCGGATAATTGTAAATCCGATAACTGCATCGATTTGGCTTTGGCTATAGCCAAAATCCCTTCGGTAGTATCTCTATATGCAAGCTTTTGATAGACATCTTTATTAATTTCTATCAATTCGGCGTTATTTGATAATTTGCGGGTTTCGGTTTCCGAACAAACTTCCGGTAAAAACAAAATCGTTTCTATCTCATATCCTCCTTTTAAGGCAAGTGAAATTTCTCTTTTTCCTTCAATCAAGAACGTTCCCGATTGTTTACGGTTTTTTGCTTTTTCCTGCAATAATACCAAGGATTTTATAAAAGGATTTTGGATGGAAGTGATTTGTTTCAAAAGAAAAGATGCTAAGTTACTAAGGTGCTAAGTTACTACCATTTTTTAAATTCTTAAAATAATCCGCAGTAAGTCGTTTTTTATTTAATTTTGGACAAGAAATCCTAACCGCAATCTGCAATCTAAAACCTGCAGTCTAAAATTTAAAATCTAAATGTTTCACCTACTCGATATTATTGGAACTATGGCATTTGCAATGTCAGGTGCGTTAACCGCAATGAGTAAAAAATTGGATCCGTTTGGTGTTTTTATCATTGCATTTGTAACCGCAGTAGGAGGAGGAACCTTGCGTGATGTTATGATAGGTCGCACACCTGTTGGTTGGATGCAGGATTTGACCTATGTGTATGTGATTACGTTAGGTTTTATTTTGACAATATTGTTCCGAAAAAGATTAGATAAACTCCGCACTTCATTAGCCTTATTCGATACTATTGGATTGGGTGTTTTTACCCTAATCGGAATTCAAAAAGGAATAGAATACCAACTTCATCCAACTATTTGTATCGCCTTAGGAACCATGACAGCCTGCTTTGGAGGTGTTATTCGGGATATTTTATGTAACGAGATTCCGGTTATTTTTCGAGAGGAAGTTTATGCAACTATCTGTATTTTGGGAGGAATCGTATTTTTTATACTACGAAAAATGAATTTGGAGAATGAAATTTTATACCTCATTACCTCATTGGTTATTATCGTCGTTCGTTTATTGGCCGTAAAATATAAGTGGCATTTTTCTCCTATAGAGCATAAACGATAAAGAAAATTAGTTATCTCTTCAGTCAGAAGATTGTTCGAAACAGTCCGAAGACTATTTAAAGCAGTCCGAAGTTAGTTCTAACCTTTCCGAAGCTAGTTCGAAGCAGTCCGAAGACCCCATCAGGCGTTCCGAAGCTCGCATCAGGCCTTCCGAAGACCGTATCAGGGAGTCCGAAGCTCGTATCAGGGCATTGTTTTGTTTGCGGATGCGCTATTTTGCTGACTTGATGAAAAATTGAACCTTTTTGTAATTTGCGGCTAAAGGAAGTAAAGATTTTTCGCCATTCGTATTTAGAATATTGCCCTAATTGCTTACTTTTCCACTCTTTAATACTCAATTGTGAAAGACTATACCGTAAAACGATATCAAGAAAAAGAATATGCGAATTGGAATGCTTTTATAAGCCAGGCCAAAAATGCTACTTTCTTGTTTCATCGTGATTTTATGGACTACCACAAAGACCGATTTGAAGATTTTTCCCTGATGGTTTATGAAAAGGAAAAGTTAGTCGCTGTTTTACCTGCCAATAAAGTGGAGAATGCAATTTATTCGCATCAAGGGCTGACATACGGAGGTTTGATTTATAAGGAGAAGATAAAATTGGCATCAGTTATTGCAGTCTTTAAAAGTGTTTTGTCTTTTTTGAATGATATTAACATTCAAAAATTACAGTTAAAATTAATTCCATCCATTTATCACAACAAACCAGCCGAAGAATTAAATTATGTCTTGTTTTTATTAGATGCTCGGTTAATTAGAAGAGATGCTTTGGCTACTATTGATTTGTCAAAGTCTTATGCTCTATCAAAAGACAGAAAAAATGGGGTAAAAAGAGGAATGAAGAATGGATTGAATGTTGTAGAAGTTGATGATTTCAATGATTTTTGGAATGAAATATTAATTCCAAATCTAGCACAAAAACATCAAGCCAAACCCGTTCATAATTTGGAAGAAATAACCAAACTGAAAGGCTTATTTCCAGAAAGAATTCGTCAATTTAATGTTTATGAAGATGGAGTTATTGTTGCTGGTACCACTATTTTTGAAAGTTCAATGGTAGCTCATAGTCAGTATATTTCGGGAAAAGATGATAAAAACGAATTAGGAGGTCTTGACTTATTACATCATTATTTATTGACTGAAGTTTTTAAGAGTAAGCGTTTTTTTGATTTTGGAATTTCTAATGAAGATCAAGGGCGAAAGCTGAATAATGGATTGTCTTATTGGAAAGAAGGTTTTGGTGCAAGTACAATTGTTCACGATTTTTATGAAGTAGAAACAGCAAATTATAGCTTACTAGAAAGTGTTTTAATATGATTCAATTCCTCGATTTAAAAAAAATAAATGAGTCTTATGAAATTGATTTTCAGCAAAAAATGAAATCGGTTTTAGAGAATGGTTGGTATATTTTAGGCAATGAAGTTACAGCTTTTGAAAGTAGTTTTGCTAACTATTGCGGAACAAAACATAGCGTAGGAGTAGGCAATGGTTTTGATGCTTTGGTGTTGGTTTTTAAAGCTTATATTCAATTAGGGATGTTACAAAAAGGAGATGAGGTAATTGTTTCCGCAAATACCTATATCGCCAGTGTTTTGGCTATTTTGGAAGCTAATTTAATTCCTGTTTTGGTTGAGCCAAAACTAGAAAAATATAATATTGACCCCAATCTGATTGCAGAAAAAATCACATCTAAAACCAAGGCAATTCTAGCAGTTCATCTTTATGGTCAATTAGCAGAAATGGACAGGATAAATGAAATTGCAAATCAAAATGATTTATTGGTAATCGAAGATGCAGCACAAGCTCACGGTGCCGTTTCTGGTTTTGGAAAATCTGGAAATTTATCAAATGCCGCAGCTTTTAGTTTTTATCCCGGGAAGAATTTGGGAGCTTTGGGAGATGGGGGAGCGGTTACCACAAATGATGCTGAATTGGCAAAGATCATTCGATCTTTACGCAATTACGGTTCTGAAGTAAAATATAAAAATGAATTTATAGGAGTAAATTCTAGATTAGACGAATTGCAAGCCGCTTTCTTGAATGTCAAATTACCACATTTAGATACAGAAAACAATAGTAGAAGAGTTATTGCCAAGCGCTATTTGTCAGAAATAAAAAATGATAAGATTACATTGCCATTTTGGAATTTTTCAGAAAATCACGTTTTTCATTTGTTTGTTATTCGAACTCAAAACAGATATCAATTGCAACAATATTTGTTGGATAACGGAATTCAAACGATGATTCATTATCCAATTCCTCCGCATAAGCAAAAAGCTTTTTCAGAATGGAATCATTTGTCTTTTCCAATTACCGAAAAAATACATAATGAAGTTTTAAGTTTGCCAATAAGTCCAGTAATGACAAATGATGAGGTGAGTTTTGTAATTGAAAAGCTGAATTTATGGACATAATAATAAAATCATTTAATAGACCATATTATTTAGATCGATGTGTTCAGAGTATTAGAAGGTTTGTTGTGAATTCTGATTATCGGATTATAATTCTTGATGATGGGACGCCTGAAAAATATCTAGAAAAGATATTAGAAAAAGATTCGGACATCACAATTTTAAAATCGTTTTTATATAATGAAAAAGTAAATGCAATTGAGAATGATGGGCAAAAGTTAAATCCGCAAGTCCCTATCGATTTATGGATTGATGCTGCTAAGAATGCCTCTGATTATTTTGTGTTATTGGAGGACGATATTTGGATGACTGATTATATTAATTTGGATGATTTGAAAATTTCTTTAAAGGCTAATAACCTCCAAATGCTTAAGTTATTTTGGCTAGGAAATCCCATATTAATATCAGATAAAATAGTAAAAGAAGAATCGTTTTTCAGTATTTATAAACCGAATCTTTATACCCGAAAACCACTATTGTACAAGTTTATTTTTGTTTATTTCCGATTCAAAATTAGAAAGACATTAGCATTCTTTAAAATATATACTAGCTCGAGGGTTTTAAGTTATTATGCCATTTACTCGGTTGCAGGTGCTGTTTTTAAACGTGAATATTTTTTGAGTTTGTGGAAAAATCATAGCAACACTATAGATGAAGGACTTCAGCTTTATAATGCAGTTAATTTTTTGGATAAAAATAAAAATGCAGCTTTTGGAAGAACTAATAAGGAGATTGTAAAGACTAGCTTTCTTTCAGCTGCTACGAATCAACACAAGAATTATGAAAATGCTTCTATTGATATGTTGGCGTTTAATAAAATTATCAATGAAGCTTGGTATGAAGGACAGTTTGATGAAATGGACAATTTTCCGAATGATTTGAATGCGGAGAAAATAGAAAAAATACTAAAAGAGAAAAATTCTGTTTCAGCAAATGTTGAAGAATGGAAAAAATGGGTGGAACGATTCAAACTACAATACACATCTTTTGGGTGTATAATTGATTGATATGCAGAATAACAACACGGATAGTTCACATAAAGAAATTATTAAAGCCACTGGGTTATTTGGGTTTGCCCAAGTTCTCAAAATGGTTGTTAGTGTTATCGGTACTAAATTTGTAGCCCTGTTTTTGGGTCCAGTTGGTATTGGTACAGTTGGACTTTTGAATAATACTATGGGGATTATTGGTTCGGTAACAAATTTTGGATTGAATATCACTGGGGTTAGAGAGGTTAGTTCATCCCATTCAAATGATGATGAGAAAATGTTTTCGGAACGTTTGACAGTCTTACAGAGATGGTTTTTTATTGTTGGATTGTTTGGAGCTATAGTGGCTATTTTATTTTCAAAATTGTTGAGTAGATGGACCTTTGGAAAAGATGAAAATTATTTTTGGTTTGTCATTCTCTCCGTAAATTTTATTTTGGTGAGTATTTCTGCTGGAAGATCTGTTATGTTGCAAGGTTTGAGGAAGGTTAAACTTATAGCTGTTTCGAATGTTTTGAGCTCAGTATTCATAACTTTGGTAACGATTCCGATTTATTATTTTTTTAAGTTTGACGGCATTGTTCCTGTCATTTTACTATCAAGTCTTATAGGTTTGCTTTTTAATCTGTATTATACCCGAAATATAAATATAATAGAAGTAAATATTTCGTTTGCTGAGACAATAAGGAGAGGGAAACCATTGCTTAAAGTAGGTTTTTTGTTGTCTATAAATGTGATATTTGGTCAAATATGCAATTATATCATCAAATTGTATTTGAATGGGAATGGGGCAACTGCTGAAATATTAGGTTTTTATGAAGTAAGTTCAGTTATATTATTGACATATGTTGGTTTAGTCTTTAATGCTATGGGGACTGATTTTTACCCGAGATTGATTACGATACAAAGTGACGATGTTAAGGTAAATCAAATCGTGAATGACCAAATAGAAATTGGATTATTATTAGTCACACCTTTAATTTCCCTTTTGTATTTGTTTTCTCCCTTTTTGATAGAAATTCTATATACAAAAGATTTCTTAGATGTTACATTGATTTTTAAAGCAGCCCTTTTTGCGGTGATTATAAAAACAGTTATGTGGCCGTTGGCTTTTATTATTTTGGCAAAGGGCCAGAATAAATTATATTTCAAGCAAGAATTATTGGGCGATTTTTTAAATATCTCAATGACTATAGTTTTTTATCGTTTATATGGTTTAGAGGGAATAGGATTAGCCAGTGTTCTCAATTTTACTATATCCGGTATATATATTTATCGAATTCTGAATAAAAGATTTAATTTCAGTATTAGAAAAGACACCTTAAAAATTCTTTTATTCTCTCTTTTTATAGGACTGACAAGTTGCTTAGTAGTTTTTTTTGTGGATTATCCCTTAGCTTATTTAATTTTGGGAATTTTGTCTTCTCTGTCTGTTTTTTATTCTTTCAGAGAGCTGGACAAAAGAATCGATATTTCTTCTTTCTATGCAAAAATTAGAAATAAGATTAAGCGTCATTAACAAAAAATGAGCTGAGTTTAACAAAACCTCAGTCTTAGCTCCAAAGGAATATATTTGATCAATGTCAAAATGTCAAATGTTTGATAAGCTTTCACTATTTCATAATGAATACGTTTTAAAAGAGCTTTATTCTCTTCTCTGGTTTTATTTAGTGCGATTGTTTTTTTTAGGATTAGGTATGTTGAATGATTTATTTTTCTGGCTCGGCTACCTTTTTTTTTGGAGAAATCACTCCCTAAAGAATTTGCAACTATTCTTTTTTGAATAAGGAGTTTGTCAATAAAATCAAATTCATATTGGCGGGAAGCCCGAATCCAAAAATCCAAATCTTCATAAGCCAGTGTTTCATCATATCCTTGTAAATGGTCGAATACTGTTTTCTTTATCATTGCAGATACGGAGCAAATACTATTACCACCAGAAAGAACCGATTGATAAATGTCTCCTGTAATTCTGTTTTCGATTACTTTTTTTTGCTCATTTACAGGAAAATAATATGAGTCGAATGTGCCATTTTCAGAAATTAATTCAACATTTCCATAAACCACACCAAGATTTTTATAGTGGCTATTTTTGAAGCCTTCAAGTTGTAATGTCACGCAATTGGGCAATAAAATATCATCAGCAGCCAAGTCGATTACATATTCTCCTTTGGCCAGTTTTAGCGCTTTGTTAAAGGATTTGGTATTTCCCAAATTGGTTTCATTAGTTATAAACTGAATTTGGGGATTTTTTTCGAGCCAAGTTTCAATGATGATCTTCGAAGAATCGGTGCTGCAATCATCAACTATAATGAGTTCTATAGAAGGATATGATTGATTAATGACAGAATTTAAACTCTCAACTACGTAGGCTTCGTGGTTGTAGCACAAACAAATAATAGTAACGAGTGGATTGTTCTGCATTATTTTTTAAAATAGCTATATTTGAGACGAAAATAACAAAATGAAAATGATATTGCCCCACAAAAAATATAAAATTGCATTAGTCGGTTATCGATTAAGTGGCGGCGGCAGCGATAAAGTAATGGCCAATTTGTCTGTTTTCTTTGCAAAAAATAATATCGATGTTCATATTATTATTGTTTTGGATGAGGTCTCTTATCCTTATTCCGGGAAACTGGTTAATTTAGGTTTGTTGAAGAATAAAACTAACGGAATATTCAATAAAATTAAGCGACTAATTTCGTTGCGAAAATATCTAAACGATAATGATTTTGATTTTATTATTGATTTTCGCTTTCGAACCAAAGTTATTCAGGAATTAATTTTAGCCAGATTTATTTATAATACTAAAACAATTTTTACAATCCATAGTTTTTTGATTGACCATTATATGCCAAATAATTCTTGGTTGACACGATTAACGTACAATCACTGTTATGCCAATGTGGCAATAACCAATCAAATGGAAGAATTGATTGTAGAAAAGCATCAGTTGAATAATGTTGTAACAATTTCAAATCCTGTTAATTTGGAGGAGATTAATCAAAAGTGCGATGAACCAATTGCTATTGATTTTGAATACATAATTGCAATCGGGCAATATGAAAATAATATAAAACAGTTTGATAAATTGATTTTGAGTTATGCCAATTCTGTTTTAATGGATAAACAAATTCATCTTGTGATAGTAGGAGAGGGAGATAGCAAAGAATTGAAAAAAGTAGCAAAAGAGTGTAATGCAACTGATTTTGTACATTTTTTAGGGTATCAAAATAATCCTTTCAAATATTTGAAAAATGCTCGATTTTTAGTTTTAAGTAGTAAAAATGAGGGAATGCCAAATGTTATTTTAGAGTCATTGGCTTGTGGTACTCCAGTAGTTTCATTTGATTGCCCTAGTGGTCCAAAAGAAACTATCAGTAATTTAAAAAATGGAATTCTGGTTGAAGATCAGAATATAGAAAAACTTACCGAAGCTATGAATACACTGGTTGAAGATGAAAAATTATATCAATATTGCAAGCAAAATGCAAAAGAAAGTGTAACTCCATTTTTGTTGGATACAATAGGGAAACAATGGTTGGATTTAATGCAAATTAATACGATTTAAGGATGGGAACACTAAATGCTATTCAGTTATTAAAAATACCTGTCGTTGAAGATGTAAGAGGTAATTTAGGAATTATTCAAAGTGATTTTTTGCCCTTTGAATTCAAGCGTGTCTATTATCTTTTTGATGTGCCAAGTAGTGCATTTAGAGGTGGACATTCCCATATAAATCAGCAAGAAGTGCTTATCGCTTTGAGTGGTAGTTTTGAAGTAACCGTAAATGACGGAATTGAGAAGAAACGTTATTTGTTGAATAAACCGAATGTTGGGTTGCTTATTCCCACAGGTATTTGGCGTGAATTGGAAAATTTTTCTTCGGGTGCTGTTTGTTTGGTTTTGGCTTCTGATGATTTTTTGGAAGAAGATTATATAAGAGATTTTGATGAATTCTTGAGCACCAAAAAATGAAATTATTTTATATAGTTCCCAAACTAAATAATGAAGGTGGAGTCGCTAGAGTTCTATCGTTAAAGCTGAATTACCTTGTTGAGAAGTTTGGTTATGAAGTTCATATTCTTACTCAAAATCAAGGAAACTTTCCGTTGTTCTATTCTTTCCATAAAAATATCGTTTTCGATGATATGATCCTGGAGGGAACAATTTTTAATTTTTTCAGTTCTTTTCGTAATTCTTTAAAAAGTAAAATAGAAAACATTCAGCCAGATGTAATTATTGTTTGTGATAATGGTTTGAAAGCCTATACAATTCCCTTTATTCTGTCTGATGCAATTCCGATTATTTTTGAATGTCACGGTTCAAAATACATTGAAGAAAAACAATTGGAATCGGATTTTATTTCAAAATTCAAAAGTTCCCTTAAATATAAATTCAAAGATTTTGGAGCAAATAAGTTCTCGAAATTAGTGGCTTTGTCTGATGAAAGTTTGAATGAATGGAATGTAGAAAATGGTTTGGTAATATCAAATCCTTCCTGGATACAAAATGATAATAGAGCTGAGCTAAAATCCAAAAAAGTAATCGCGATTGCTCGAAATTCCTATGAAAAAGGTTTGGACAGATTATTGATTATTTGGCAGAAAGTGGTTGAGAAATATCCTGATTGGACTTTAGATATTTATGGAGAATCAGTGACGAATTTGAAACAAACGGTTCTTGAGTTGGTAATGGAATCCAATGTGAATTTAAACGAACCCATAAAGAATATTTCAGAAAAATACTTGGCTTCATCTGTATATGTTATGACTTCTCGTTCCGAAGGATTTCCTATGGTGTTGCTTGAGGCGATGGCTTCTGGTCTGCCTTGTGTTGCCTATGATTGCCCAACAGGACCAAGAGCTATTATTGAAGAAGGGGAGAATGGCTTTTTGATTGAAGACGGAAATGTAGATTCATTTTTTCAAAAACTGGAATTGCTTATCGAAGATGAAAATTTGAGAATGAAAATGGGGAAAAATGCTCAAGAGAGTGTGAAAAAATATGATTTGGACAGTATAATGCAACAATGGAAATCACTTTTTGAAACCTTGCTAAACAAATAATTACTTGGATTGAATTTTGCAATAATAACCCAATTTGTAAAGATCAAATAAGAAAAGAGAAGGTTTTTCAGAAAGTAAATTAGAAATTATCTTCGATTCTGTTTTATTGAAAATGTAAGCCATTATTGCAACGAGTTTTAGTTTTTTTAAAACAACATAAGCGGAATTAATTTTACTTTCGATAGCAGGAAACTTTCCAGAATTGATAATGTAAACAAGATTCTCAATAGCTGTTTTTGTTTTTTCTAAAAAAAGTATAGAAGTTTCTAAATTCAAATGATAAGTTGGATTATCAATATGAGAAACTTTAATGTTTTTTGTTTTTAATACAGATAAAAAACACAAATCTTCATTACCATATTTTGTAATGGTTGCGTCAAAAGGATATTGTGAGATGATTCCTTTTTTAATTAATAAATTGGAAGTCAATGCATTGTTGTTAGGGTTTTTATTCCTGTTTTCAAGCGAATGAGCTTCTCTTTTATTTCCATAAACCCAACGTAAAAGTTGTTCTTTGTTAGGGGCTTTTTTCTCGTATTGAATGCCTCCAAATACAACTGATGCTGTTGGAATTACTTCACAGTATTTTTGAATAAAATCATTTTGGGTCGGAAAAGTGTCACAATCCATTAGAAGTAAAAAATCGTATTTTGATTTTTCTACTAATGAATTGATGTTATTTCCTCTTCCGAGGTTGGAATTATTTATGAAAAAAGTACAATTATCTAGGGAATTTATTTTTTGATTCTCAATATTCCATTTTGAATTTGAAGCGTCATCTTGGCACAAAATTTCATATTCAATCTCACAATCTAAACATTGCTTATGTAATTCTAAAACAAGCGGAAATGTATTGTAATTGTAAGCAGGAATAAGAATCGATAGCATTACACCGTTCTTTGTACCACTTCAAAAATGGTTGCATCCTCACATTTTAAAGTTTTGCTTGGGAACTTCATTAACAATGCATAATCGTGAGTTGCCATAATGACTGTTTTTCCATTAGCGTTGATTTTTCTTAAAACTTCAAGAACTTCTATACTGGTTTGCGGGTCTAAATTTCCTGTAGGTTCATCGGCAAGGATAAATTCCGGATCGTTCAATAACGCTCTTGCGATAGCTATTCGTTGTTGTTCTCCACCAGAAAGTTGGTGAGGCATTTTGCTTGCAAAGTCTTTCATATTTACCTTGTCAAGTACTTCGTTTATTTTGGCATCCATTTCGTTTATATCCGTCCATCCGGTAGCTTTCAAAACAAAAAGCATATTGTCTTTAACGCTACGGTCTGGAAGTAATTTAAAATCTTGGAAAACAATACCAAATTTTCTTCTCAAAAACGGTATGTCATCTTCTTTTAAAGTAGCCAAATCAAATTCTACAATTTTACCTTCTCCTTCCGTTAATGGCAAATCAGCATATAATGTTTTTAATAAACTACTCTTTCCAGAACCAGTTTTTCCAATGATGTATATGAATTCGCCGTGATTGACTTCAAGATTAACATCAGATAAAATGATTTTTCCTTCTTGATATATGTTTACGTTTTTTAAAGACAGTACAGATTGTGACATAATAGAATTTGTTTATTGGGTAAAAGTAAAAAGATAAAATCCAAATACAAAAGTAAAATGCAAAAATTAAGTTTCAAACCTGTATTCTATGTTATTAATTTTTGGAGCAGAAACATTTTGCATTTTTGTCAACATCGTCCCGCTATCCGTTACAAACGAAGTTCACTGAACTCCGATGGAAATAAAAGTATAGTGAAGTAATCTTATGTGCCGAACCCCAGCACATAAGGATTTTCATTGCTATCGGGGCTAAAAGGAGATATTTCGCTTTTTTATTATCATTCCAAAAAGAGAAAAAAATAAAAATCGCACTCAGTTTCCAAAATAAAACAAAATTCAAATTTCAACAAAACGCTTCACCCCAAAGGAGATAGACGGGCTGTGGGTTTTTGTTTGAAAAAAGTTTATAATAAAAGCCTCCGGGCTTTCGTTATAAAAGACATAAACAATATATTTGACTTATAAAAAAAACGACAATGCGTAAACTTCCCGGACTTTTTTTAATCCTTTTTACTGTTCAAATAACATCCCTTTATTCACAAGAATCAACCATTTATACTTACTCATTAAAAGACTTCGATAAAGCACTTTCTTTATATGAGGACAAACAATATGCTTCGGCGCAAATCATTTTTAAAAATGTTCAAGATGTTGCTACGACCGAAGGATTGGAATCTGATTGTGCCTATTACATTGCTAATTGTGCCATTCGCACCGATCAGGATAATGCCGAAGAACTGATTAATCGTTTCGTGGAGGAATATCCTGCAAGTCGCAAGCAAAATCAAGCCTTTATTGATGTTGCTTATTATTATTTCGACCATAAAGATTACAAAGAAGCTTTGCAATGGTTTAATAGGGTAGATGAAAGCGTTCTAAGAGACAGTGAACGTAACAAGTATAATTTCCAAAAAGGATATGCTTATTTTGATTCCAAAAAAACAAAAGAAGCCCAAAAATATTTTAGTAAAGTCGCCAATACCGATGAATACGGGACGCAGAGCAAATATTATATGGGGTTTATGGCCTACGAATCTGATGATTATGTAGAGGCTAATAAACAATTTGACCAAGTTTCCGGTAATGAAAAGTACTCTGAAAAATTATCTTATTACAAATCGGATATGAGTTTTAAATCGGGGGATTTTCAAAAAGCTATCGATTTAGGAATCAAAGCAATACCGAATTCCACTCCTGAAGAAAAATCAGAATTGAATAAAATTATCGGCGAAAGCTATTTTAATCTAAAACAATACGACAAGGCAATTCCTTATTTAGTTGGATATAAAGGCAAAAAAGGAAAGTGGAATAATACCGATTTCTATCAATTAGGATATGCTTATTATGTACAAAAGGATTATGAAAATGCCATTTCGCAATTCAATAAAATTATTGACGGAAATGATTTCATAGCCCAGAATGCGTATTACCATTTGGGAGAAAGTTATTTAGAATCTGGGAAAAAACAACAGGCTTTGAATGCTTTCAAGAATGCTTCCGAAATGAATTTTAATTTAAAATTACAGGAAGATGCCAGTTTCAATTACGCCAAATTGAGTTATGAAATTGGAAATTCGTATCAAAGTGTTCCTGAAATTTTATTGGGATTTATCAATAAATACCCAACGAATCCAAATAATGATGTCATAGAAAAACTATTGGTTGATTCTTATATTTCATCCAAAAACTACAAAGAGGCATTGGTTTTATTAGAAAAAAATAAAACTCCAGAAAATAGAATTGCCTATCAAAAAGTAGTTTTCTATAGAGGATTGGAATTATATACTGAAGGGAATTACACAGAATCCCTGTCGATGTTTGAAAAAGCAATTAAGGAACAAAAAGATCCTACGATTACTGCCCGAGCTTCTTTTTGGAAAGCTGAGTCTGAATATAATTTGGAAGATTACAAAGAAGCTTTGTTGAGTTATCAGCAATTCTCGGATTTGGCGAAAGCCAAAGAAACTGTTGAGTTCAAAAATGTAAACTATAATATTGCTTACGCTAATTTTAAGTTGAAAGAATATGATGCTGCGGGGAATTCTTTCCAAAGTCAGATAGATAATAATAAAGCGGATAAGGTTCGTCTGAATGATTCCTATTTGCGTCTTGCTGACTGCCGATTTGTAACAACCAAATATCAATCAGCTTTAGATGCTTATATTAAGGTAATAGAATCCAAAAGTGTAGATGCTGATTACGCTTATTTTCAAAAAGCACTTTGCTACGGATTTCTTTCGAAAAACAGTAAAAAGATAGAAGAACTCAATGCATTTTTGACATTGTATCCAAAATCAGATTACCAAGATGATGCTTTGTTTGAATTAGGAAATACCTACGTGGCCGATAACAAACAGGATTTGGCTATAAAAGCCTATGATAAATTAGTGACGACTCTAAAAAATAGTTCCTACACCTCAAGAGCTATTTTGCGTCAAGGATTGATATATTACAATTCGGATCGTAACGATTTGGCTTTGGCTAAATTCAAAAAAGTGGCTTCCGATTTTCCTAAAACTCCCGAAGCTTACGAAGCAGTTTCTACTGCYAGATTGATTTATGTGGATAACGGAAAAGTAGATGAATACGCAACTTGGGTAAGAACATTAGATTTTGTGGCAGTTACCGATTTGGAATTGGATAACGATACTTTTGAGGCTGCTGAAAAACAATTTGAACAGGCAAATACTAAACAAGCTATTTCTGGTTATTCTGGTTATGTTTCAAAATTTCCGAATGGAGTTCATATTCTGAAAGCTAATTTTCAATTGGCACAATTGCTTTATGCCGAAGGTTCGGAAGGTAAATCGGTTACCAATTATGAGTATGTAATAAGCCAGCCTCGTTGTGAATATACGGAGCAGTCTTTGGTTCGATTGGCGCAAATATTTTTGAAAGATAAAAATTGCGACAAAGGAATTCCGGTTTTGGTCCGCATAGAAAACGAAGCAGATTTTCCACAGAATAAGACTTTTGCGCAAGCGAATTTGATGAAATGTTATTATGAAGCCAAGGATTATCCAAATTCGGTGGTTTATGCCGATAAAGTTTTGGCCAATCCTAAAGCGGAAGAGAATGTAAAAAGTGATGCACAAATTATTGTTGCCCGTTCTGCCATGCAATCCGGTGACGAAGCGAAAGCTAAAACTGCTTACGCAAAATTATTAACGGTAAGTAAAGGAGAACTCGCTGCGGAAGCTTTGTATTATGATGCTTATTTTAAAAATAAAGACGGAAAATTTGAGATTTCGAATACTGCGATTCAAAAATTAGCCAAAAACTATTCGAGTTACCGTTATTTTGGTGCCAAAGGTTTGGTTCTAATGGCAAAGAATTATTACGGATTGAAAGATAGTTATCAAGCAACTTATGTTTTAGATAATGTAATCGAAAACTTCACTGATTATTCGGATGTGGTTGAAGAAGCCAAAACTGAATTAAGCAAGATAAAAACTGAGGAAGCCAAAACAAATTCATCCATAACTAAATAGAAAGCAGAATGAAATTACCTTTTTATATAGTAGATGTTTTTGCAGAGGAAAAATATGCCGGAAATCAACTGGCAGTTTTTTTGGATGCTGATGGATTGAATACAGAACAGATGCAAAAAATTGCACGCGAAATTAACTTCGCAGAAAGTACTTTTATTACTAAGATTCAACCCGAAAATAACAGTGCTGAAATTCGAATTTTTACGATAGAAAATGAAATGCGATTCGCGGGTCATCCAATTATAGGGACATCTTGGGTTTTGATGAATAAAATTGTCGAAAGCCAACCCCGAAATTTTAAATTATCGGTTCCAGTTGGTGAAATTCCAATTCAGCAATCAGGAGATTTGGTTTGGTTGCAGGCAGCTCAACCTCAATTTTGGGATGTTTTTTCAAAGGAAGATTTTTTGTCTTTTAGTAATTTAAGCGCTGATGATTTTGATGATAAATTTCAAATTCAGGAAGTGACTACGGGAAGTGCATTTGTGATTGTTCCGCTAAAAAGCAAAAAAGCATTAGAGAATTTAAATCTCGAGTTGATTAAAATGAAAGAGTGGTTGCTGGCTCATTGTCGAACAAATCATAGATCATTATATTTCTATTGCTTTGATGAAGGAAAACTTTACAGCAGAATGTTGTGTATTGAACATAATCAGATTATGGAAGATGCGGCCACCGGAAGTGCGAGTACCTGTTTGCAAGCTTTTCTTTTGAAATACCATTCACCAGAAATTAAAATAGTCAATCATCAAGGGGATTTTATCAATAGACCTTCGAGAATTTATTTTGACGGCGAGTTGTCAGGAGATTATTTTGATATCAAAATAGGAGGAAAGTCACAATTCATTGCAAAAGGGGAATGGGAAGTGTAAAAGAGAAGGCAGAAATTCGAGAGCAGAATAGAGAAGGCAGAAATTAGAAAAACAGAAGTTAGAAAAAAAAGAAAGATGATGATCAAAAATATAAAAGCATTTATAAATAAACAATCAATGTTCTCAATTGAGAGGAGGATTACGATGGGGGTTTTTTTCTTGTTTTTTTCACAATTATCTTTTTCGCAAGACAAAAAAGATAAAAATGACAATATTGGAACTGAGGTGGTAAATGTGGTGAAACCATATACGCCGACAATCTCTGATGCTTTTAAAGTAAAAGAAGTTCCTGTGATTACAATTGATGAAAATGCCAAAAAAGAGAGCGTGAAATATTCTATTTTGCCTTTTCCTGTGGCTTCTACTTTTTCTCCTTCAAAAGGAAATGCACAAGGAGTTGAGAAAGCAAAGCAAGAACGTTTGTTTAAAAACTATGCAACATTTGGAATTGGAAACTATGGTGCTTTGAATGCTGAATTGTATGTAAATGAAGATCTTAATAATAATGAGTATATAGGAGGGATGTTTCGCCATAATTCTTCGCAAGGAGGTATAAAAGACATTACGCTCGACGACTTCTATTATGATACCAAAATCGATTTGATTTATGGGTCAAACGAACAGGAAATGGCTTGGAATATAAAACTCGGATATCAAAATCAAGTTTATAATTGGTATGGATTGCCATCAAATTTTGGAAATACATTGACACTTCAAGAAAGTATGGCTTTGGTTAATGGAATCAATCCGCAACAATCTTATAATACAATAACAGCTGGCGGTTCACTGTTTTTTGAAGAAGCCCTTTTGAAAGATGTGAAACTTGAGCTTACTCACTTTTCCGATGCATATAGTTCGACTGAGAATCGATTTTTATTAGCGCCAACTTTTAAGTTTGATGTTTTGGATGAAGCAATAAAAACCAAAGTATTTGTCGATTATGTTGACGGTAGTTTTAAGAAAGACTATTCAGGAACCAATACTGCAGACATTAAGTACGGTTTTACAAATTTGGGAATAGTACCGAGTTTTGTAATGAAAAGAGACGATTGGACAATCGATATTGGAGCAGGCTTGGTTTATAGTATGGGTAAGAATAACACGAGTAACAAGTTTTATGTTTATCCATCGGTTTCTGCTTCGTATAATGTTGTTGGTGATTTGATGATATTTTATACAAATGCAATTGGGAACTTGGGACAAAATACCTATAAAGATTTTGTTGATGGGAATCCTTTTGTTTCTCCAACATTGGAGATTAAGCCAACCAATGAATTGTATGATGTTAATGCAGGTTTAAAAGGGAAATTGGCCAGTACTGTAAGTTATGATGTAAAAGCTTCATATATATATGATGAAAATAAAGCATTGTTTCGAAGCAATGATTACAATGAAAAAGACACGAATGCCAATTACGCTTTCGGGAATTCATTTCAGGTAATTTATGATGATATGAAAACCATACGTCTTTACGGAGAAATTAAAGCCGATTTAGCCAAAGGAGTAACTGTGGAAGCCGATGCAACTTTTAATAGTTATTCTAATAAAATACAAGGAGAAGCTTGGAATTTACCGGAACTTCAATTGAATTCCAAAGTTGATTTTATGGTTACCGAAAAATGGTTTGCAGGTATAAATTTGTTTTATGTAGGCGAACGTAAAGACCAACAGTTGAATACCGATATTGTTTATGTTACTGCTCCAGGACCAATCACATTGGATGGTTATTTTGATTTGAATGCCAATATTCGATTTAAATATAGCGAAAGGTTTACGACCTTTTTAAAAGCTAATAATATTATGAATAATGGCTATGAAAAATGGTTGAATTATCCAGTTCAAGGTTTTCAAGTGATGTTGGGAGCAAATTATAAATTTGATTTTTAGAAATTAACTGCAAAGACGCAAAGGCGCTAGATTTTCTTATAAAGTGTTTTTAAAATAACTTTGCGACCTTGCGCCTTAGCGGTAAAAAAAATATGACTTTCAAACAAAAAATATACAAACACTACTATCAATTAGTTCAAGATAGAATAGACGCTTTCAGGGACATGATTGCGGCTTTGACTGAAGATTCTAAAAATGATGCAAAAGGTTCAGCGGGTGACAAGCATGAAACGGCCTTGTCTATGATGCATATTGAACAGGAAAAATTCAATACGAAACTCAAAGAAGTATTAACTCAAAAAAGCATTTTGGATAAGTTAGACTCTTCTGTTGTGGCAGAAACTATTATTCTGGGAAGTTTGGTAAAAGCCAATGGGATTTATTTGTACCTAAGTCTTGCCCTTCCAAAAATCAATGTAGACGGTATTAATATTATTGCTTTATCTCCACAATCTCCGCTTGGAAATAAATTGATGGGAAACAAAGTAGGATTTACTTTTGAGATTAATGGAACTAAATACGCAATTGAGAGTATTGAATAGTTTCTATTTTTAATAGAATCAGTGTTTTTAAAGTGAAAATTTAATTAATTAACAGAATTGTCTTTTTTTGTGACAGCTTTTGGTTTTTATGCAATTGAAATCATTAAAAAAACGTGCTTCCCTAATAAAACTTTTTGTAATTTCGCCAGCTTAAGTTTGACTTTAAAACTAAATGAAATTATGAGCAAAACAATGACAGTCGACATATTGTCGAGTATTAAAGGAGCACAGCCATCAGAGAGCGTGAACAAATTATTTGATGTAATTAAAAATGCAATTCCAACAAATAATAATTCTTTAAATAATGTCAATCGTAATTGTGTGTCTGTAAATAATTTAAGAGAAGATGTTGTGATAGAGAGTTCGGCTATTGAGAAACAAATAATTTTGGAAAACTTCCCGAACAAGAAAAATGGTTTTTTAGTTGTTGCTAAAGTTATAGAAGGATAAAAAAATGGATTCTCAAATAAAAAAAATACACCAACTACTGGTGTCAAAACAAATAACTTGTACTGCTTTGGTACAAGGAAAATTAGACTTACTTAAACAAAATACTTATAATTCAGTAAATTCTTTATTAGATACTTTGGCTTTAGAATTAGCTTCTAAGGTGGATGCTAAAATTGAAAAAGGGGAAACAATAGGTTTGTTGGAAGGAATTCCTTTTGGAATTAAAGATGTGTATATGGTACAGGGAACTTACACTACTGCAAGTTCTGATTTGTTGAAAAATTATAAATCACCATACACAGCTACTGCGATTCAAAAATTATTGGATGCAGGCGCTATTCCATTAGTAAAAGAAAACTGCGATAGTTTTGGTCACGGATCTTCCAGTGAAAATACTATTTTCGGTGCTGTGAAAAATGCTGTTAATCCAGAATTAGTTGCTGGTGGTTCAAGTGGTGGATCTGCAGTTAACGTTGCAAAAGAATATACTGTGTTTTCTATTGGTGGAGATACGGGAGGTTCAGTTCGTCAGCCTGCTGGTTACAATCGCATTTATGGTTTAAAACCAACTTATGGTAGAATTTCGAGATATGGTCTTATGGCGTATGCATCTTCTACGGATTGTGTTGGCCCATTGGCTAAATCAGTTGAAGATATTCGAATTGTGTTGAATGTGATGAGCGGAAAAGATCCAAAAGATCAAACTTCTATCACATCATCAGAAATTAGTGAACAGGCAATTGCAACTTCAGCCGTAAAAACAATCGGTTATTTTAAAAACTTTATTGAAAGTGATGCTATTGATGCCCAAATAAAATCTGATTTCTTGGCAAGCATAGAAAAAATAAAAGCCAAAGGAATTGAAGTAAAAGAATTGGATTTCTTTAAATCTGATATTTTGGTTTCGACTTACTATACATTGGCAATGGCAGAAACGGCTTCTAATTTATCTCGTCTTGACGGAACAAATTATGGAAACCGTATTGAAGCTGAAAATTTAATCGAAACTTATGCAGTAACGCGTTCTGAAAACTTTTCGGAAGAAACAAAACGCAGAATTGTTGGTGGAAACCAAGTGTTGTCTCAAGGTTTCTCAGATGAAATATATTTAAAGGGATTGGCTTTAAGAGATCAAATTTCCGAAAATTTTAGTAAAGATTTTGAAGAGGTTGATGTCATTTTGTCGCCAGTTACGCCAAGCACTCCTCCTAAAATTGGAGACAGCTTAAAAGACCCGTTGGCTATGTATTTATCCGACGCCTATACGGTTGGATTTAGTTTGGGACAATTGCCAACTTTAACAGTGCCACAAGGAACAAGTACTGGACTACAAATTTCTGCAGCAAAAAATAATGATGAATTAGTGTTGAAGTTTGCTAACTTCTTAAAAGATACAATATAATGGAATTGGAACAATTAACTGCGGCTATAAAAGCCCACGATTTAGAATTGGTAATTGGACTTGAAACTCACGTTCGATTGAATACCAAAACCAAGTTGTTTTGTTCTTGTCCAAATCAAGAAATAGAAACACCTAACGAAAATATATGTTCGGTTTGTACTGGGCAAATGGGCGTTTTGCCTGCCTTGAATAAAGAAGCAATTACAAAAGCGATTTATTTTGGAAAAGCGGTGGATTCGTCATTTAGCAATGAAGTGATATCTTGGGATAGAAAGCATTATGAATATCCGGACAACCCGAAAAATATTCAAATAACGCAATATCATAACCCGATAATTCCTGACGGACACGTTTCTTGTTACCGAAATGACGGTTCTCAATTTACCGTGAATTTAACTCAGGTTCATATTGAAGAGGATGCTGCGAAATTGATGCACGAAAAGAAGATTTCGTTAGTCGATTTCAACAAAGCAGGTGTGCCGTTGATTGAAATTGTTACGGAACCTTGTATCAGAAATATTGAAGACGCTTCAACTTACGCACAATACATTCAGCGTATTGTTCAAAACTTAGGAATCTCTGAAGCGAATCTTGAAAAGGGAGAATTTAAATCGGATGTTTCTGTGTCTTTGCGCAAAAAACACAGTTATGATTTAAACCCAAGAACGGAAATCAAAAACTTGAACTCGTTTAAGTTTATGGTGGAAGCTTTGAAAGAAGAGGTTGAAAAACAATTCAATTATTTTATTGAGAACAAAGAGTTCAGACCTGATCAAACGACTGTGTTATGGGATGCTGACTTAAAGCAGACCAAAGTAATGCGTAAAAAAGAATTTGAAGCGGATTACCGTTTTATTTCTGAGCCGGATTTACCTTTTGTAAATATTAAAGCAGAGATTGAAGCAATTAAAGTGGATACAAGCGCTTTGCCATATGCTGTTGAATCTATTTTGATTAACGGTGGAGTTTTGCCACAAGATGCTAAGTTTTTTACTGCAGATAAGTTGCGTTCGCAAACATTTGTAGAAATAAACAACGAAATTAAAGACCCTTCGTTTGTTGCTAAAACTTTGGCAAACAATATTAAGGCCGAAGATTATGCTGATATCCATAGTATTGCTCATTTAACGGATATTTTTAAATTATTTAAAGCTGAAAAAATTACAGCGGTTTTAGTTCAAAATGCGATTGTTGGTTATTTAAAAGATAGAACTTTTGACTACAACAAGTACTTTGAGAAAAATACCATTTCTGAGGATAAAATCCAAGAAGTTATAGCTAAAGTGCTTTTAGAAAATGAGGCTGTTGCCAATGATATTAAAGCTGGAGACCAAGGAAAAGCTGGTATTTTAGTTGGTAAAGTTTTGGGTGTTATCGGAAAAGGCGCTAATGGTAAAGTCATTCGTCAAATTATTTTAGACAAATTAGGAGCTGCTGCTGTTTTAGAAAATAAAGAAGCTGCTGAAAAAGTTTCTAATGAAACGGTTGTAGAAAATAAAGAGGCTCAAGAAGAATCACTTCCTGAAATTCCTATTATTATAAAAGATACTTATAGAACGCATAAAATTTCACAGTTATCAGAAGAAAGCATCAATGAAGAGGTGTTGTTGTCTGGCTGGATTGCCAGTGTTCGTGATCACGGTGAATTGATGTTTATTGATTTGCGTGATTCAAGTTATGAGATTTTTCAAGTACGAATCAGCAGAGAGTCGTTTCCTAATATCGACGAGTTGGTAAAATTAAAACCAGAATCAGTAATTTCTGTAAAAGGTATTGTAGTTGGACGTAATGAAGATGATTATAATGCAGGTTTGCGTACAGGTAAAATTGAATTAGAAACTTCTGTATTGGAGATTTTAAACTTATCTAAAACATTGCCTTTTGAAATTAAAAGAGCGGCTAAAACGAACGAAGCAATTCGTTTTCAATACAAGTTCTTAGATCACAGAAACGAAGAAGTAAGAAGAGCAATCGTAAACCGTCATAAAGTAATTAAGTTATTGCGTGACATTTTGGATGAAGAAGAGTTTTTAGAAATCGAAACTCCGATTTTAAGTGCTGGAACCGATGAAGGAGCACGTGAATTTATTGTTCCTACACGTAAAGGGTCAGGTATGTTTTATACGCTGCCACAAGCGCCACAGCAGTTTAAACAAATGTTGATGGTAAGCGGTTATGAAAAGTATTTCCAAATTGCGCGTTGTTTTAGAGATGAGGATTCTCGTGGAGATCGTCAGCCGGAATTTACGCAATTGGATATGGAAATGGCCTACGCAAGTATGCAGCAGATTATAGATTTAAACACCAAAATGTTTAATGAAGTAGTTAAGAAGATATATGGCAACAAGTGGATTTTACGTCCGTTTGAAGTGATTACATATAAAGACGCAATGGATTTCTATGGTTGTGACCGACCAGATTTGCGTTACGGATTAAAAATGCAGGATATCACCGATATTGTAAAAGACACGACTTTCCAAGTATTCAGCAAACCTATTGAAGATGGGGGAATTGTAAAATGTATCAAAGTTTCGGCTAAAGAGCAAGGGAACAAGCGTATGTCTAAAGGTCAAATCGAAAACCTTACGGCTATTGCTCAACAGCACGGTTTAGGTGGATTGGCTTATATTATTGTAAATGAAGATGAATTGCAATCGCCAATTATTAAATTTTTGGGAGAAGATATTGCGACAGGAATTATTAAAGCTACTAATGCACAAGTGGGAGATATTGTATTCTTCTCAGCAGCAGATTATGCTACGGCTAACAAAGCTTTGGATGCTGTTCGTCAAGAAATGGGTAAAATGCTGCACTTAATTAACGCAAAGGAATTATGTCCGGCTTGGGTAGTTGATTTTCCAATGTTTGAAAGAACAGATGAAGGAAGATGGACATTTACGCACAATCCGTTCTCAATGCCTGCGATTTACGATTTAGAAAAGCATATGAAAGGGAATGATGAAGAAATTGGAACTATCATTGCACAACAATACGATATAATCTTAAACGGTTACGAAATAGGTGGAGGATCTGTTCGTGCACATAAATCAGAAATCTTGGAAGCAACTTATAGAAATATGGGTTACAATAGAGAAGAAATGATAAAAAGTGTTGGAACAATGCATAAAGCTTTTCAATACGGCGCACCGCCACACGGTGGAATTGCTTGGGGAATTGACCGTTTAATGATGATTCTTGAGAAAAAAGCATCTATTAGAGAAGTGATGGCTTTCCCTAAGACAGGAACCAGCGAAGATTTATTATTTGGTGCGCCATCTCTTTTATCTGATAAAAAGGTAGAAGAAATGAATGTGAGAATCATTAAATAAAATCAATAGCAATTTCAATGGCAATTTGAAATAGAAATTAGAATTGTTCAAATTATCAAGTTTCCAAAGCAGCATTGTAAATGCTTGTTTTGGAAATTTGTGTTTTATAATGGTTTTTAATTTTAATTGCCTTTTCTTTTATAGCTATTGATTTTTGCCATTGAAATTGCCATTGAAACTATTGCTTCCAAGTACTCCTAATTTTGGCTTTTTAGCCCCGACAGAAGGGATAAACCTTGTGAGCCGGTGTTCGGCTCGCAAGTTTAGGAATGATGGCGGGAACGATGTTGATTAAAAGGCCTAATCTTTCGCTTTAAATCCTTTTGAATGCAATTTATTGGGCATAGAGTACTATTTGCCCTTTTCTTTTTTTACTTGTTGTTACAATTGATTTTTGCTATTGTTATTGATATTGAAATTAAATTTTTGATTATATCATTGAAACTGATTTATATCATTGAAATTGACATCTTTTGTTAATAACTTAGCCTCTTATAATTGGAATAAAACACTTATATAGGTTACATTTTTATATATTTGCTTGTTAGACGAAAAACACATTTTTTTAGATTAAATTAATATGAGCGAAGAAATCAAGAAGGACAATTATTCAGCAGACAGTATCCAAGCTTTAGAAGGAATGGAGCACGTGAGAATGCGTCCATCGATGTACATTGGAGATGTAGGTGTAAGAGGGTTACATCATTTAGTTTATGAAGTAGTAGATAACTCTATCGATGAGGCAATGGGAGGCCATTGTGATACGATACGAGTTGATATCAACGAAGATGGTTCAATTTCTGTTGAAGACAACGGACGTGGTATTCCAGTTGGTATTCACAAAAAAGAAGGTGTTTCTGCATTAGAGGTTGTAATGACCAAAATTGGTGCTGGAGGTAAATTCGATAAAGATTCTTATAAAGTTTCTGGAGGTCTTCACGGTGTTGGGGTATCTGTTGTAAATGCATTGTCAAACCATTTAAGAGCAACAGTTCATAGCAGTGATGGAAAAGTCTACGAACAAGAATACGAAAAAGGAAAAGCGCTTTATCCAGTAAAGCAAATAGGAGAAACGAATAAAAGAGGTACGATTGTTACTTTTTATCCAGATCCTTCTATTTTTACCCAAACAATAGAATATTCTTATGATACTTTATCTGCTCGTATGCGTGAGTTATCCTTTTTGAATAAAGGAATCACGATTACATTTACAGACAAAAGAGAACTTGATAAAGATGGGAATTTTGTTTCAGAAATATTCCATTCTTCTGAAGGATTAAAAGAATATATTAGATATTTAGATGGAAATCGTGAGCCTATTATTGCACACGTAATTTCTATGGATAATGAAAAAGGAGAAATTCCAGTTGAGGTAGCTTTGGTTTACAATACAAGTTACTCGGAGAACATTTTTTCTTATGTAAATAATATTAATACACACGAAGGAGGAACACACCTGCAAGGTTTTAGAACTGGTCTTACAAGATCTTTAAAGAAATATGCAGATGCTTCCGGGATGTTGGATAAATTGAAGTTTGATATTGCTGGAGATGATTTCCGCGAAGGTCTTACTGCAATTATTTCGGTAAAAGTGGCTGAACCTCAATTTGAGGGTCAAACTAAAACTAAATTAGGAAATAGAGAAGTTGTTTCTCCGGTAAGTCAAGCAGTGAGCGAAATGATTGAGAATTATTTGGAAGAAAATCCAAATGATGCTAGAATTATTGTTCAAAAAGTGATACTTGCAGCCCAAGCACGTCATGCAGCCAAAAAAGCGCGTGAAATGGTGCAGCGTAAAACCGTTATGGGTGGCGGTGGATTACCAGGGAAATTATCGGATTGTTCCGAGCAAGATCCAGCAAAATGTGAAGTATATCTTGTCGAGGGAGATTCGGCAGGGGGAACGGCAAAACAAGGTCGTGACCGTGCTTTTCAAGCGATTTTACCTTTAAGAGGTAAGATTTTGAATGTTGAAAAAGCAATGCATCATAAAGTTTTTGAAAACGAAGAGATTCGAAATATTTTTACGGCACTTGGAGTAACTGTTGGTACAGAAGAGGATAGTAAAGCTTTGAATATTTCAAAATTAAGATATCATAAAGTAATCATCATGTGTGATGCCGATGTCGATGGTAGTCACATTTCTACTTTGATTTTGACGTTCTTTTTCCGTTTTATGAAAGAACTAATTGAAGAAGGACACGTATATATTGCAGCTCCTCCTTTATATTTAGTTAAAAAAGGTACTAAAAAAGAATATGCTTGGAACGATGTTCAGCGTGATCAAGCGAATGAAAGAATGGGCGGAAGTGCAGGAATTCAGAGATATAAAGGTCTTGGAGAGATGAACGCGGAGCAGTTATGGGAAACTACGATGGATCCAAGTTTCAGAACATTAAGACAGGTTACAATAGATAGTTTGGTTGAAGCAGATCGAGTTTTCTCAATGTTAATGGGAGATGAAGTGCCACCAAGAAGAGAGTTTATCGAGAAAAATGCAGTTTACGCAAATATCGATGCGTAGTTTTTAGAGTAACTGTATTTTTTCTTTTTTGGTTTGAAATTAATAAAAAAATAAATAAAAATGAAAGTTACCATTGTAGGAGCAGGGAATGTGGGAGCATCCTGTGCAGATTCAATTTCTTATAGAGGAATTGCAAGTGAAGTAGTGTTATTGGATATTAGAGAAGGTTTTGCCGAAGGTAAAGCTATGGATATCATGCAATGTGCTACAAATACCGGTTTTAATACCAATGTTTCAGGGGTTACTAATGATTATTCTAAAACAGCAAACAGCGATGTTGTTGTGATTACTTCGGGAATTCCTAGAAAACCAGGAATGACTAGAGAAGAATTAATAGGAATCAATGCTGGAATTGTTAAAACTGTTGCTGAGAATGTATTGACACATTCACCAAATTGTATTGTAGTAGTAGTGTCTAATCCAATGGATACAATGACTTATTTGGCATTGAAATCTACGGGATTGCCAAAAAATAGAATTATCGGAATGGGTGGAGCTTTGGATAGCTCTCGTTTTAGATATTATTTGTCTAAAGCATTGGATAAACCATCTAATGATATTTCGGCTATGGTTATTGGTGGGCACGGTGATACTACAATGATTCCTTTGACAAGATTGGCTGCTTATAATGGTATTCCAGTTTCTGAATTTTTATCTCAAGAAGAATTAGAAAAAGTTGCTGCTGCCACTATGGTAGGAGGAGCTACACTTACAGGTTTATTAGGAACTTCAGCTTGGTATGCGCCAGGAGCTTCTGTTGCTTATTTGGTAGATAGTATCTTGAATGACCAAAAGAAAATGATTGCTTGTTCAGTAATGTTGGACGGTGAATACGGACAAAGCGATATTTGTATCGGTGTACCTTGTATTATAGGTAAAAACGGAATTGAGCAAATTGTTGATATTAAATTAAATGATGCTGAAAAAGCTGCTTTTGCAAAAAGTGCAGAAGCTGTAAGAAGCATGAATGCTGATTTGAAAACTGTTTTGGCATAATAATTTACGTATAAAAAAAGAAGACTGCAATTTCTGCAGTCTTTTTTTTGATTTTAATTAATAAATAAATTGGTTAATCTTTCCGTTAATTATATATTTGCTCGGTTTAAAAAAAATGACATAAATCGTGCACATCTTTTTTGTTTTTCAAAAATGACGTAATGGCTTATTTTATAGGGTTTAAAACAAAAAATAATAAATAAAAAATAATTAATTTTTAGTAATAATGCAGAATAAAGGACTTATTAAATTTTTCGCAATTCTATTTGCATTGGTAAGTATTTACCAACTTTCTTTCACTTTTGTCTCAAGCAAAGTAAAAAGTGATGCAAAATCTTTCGCTGGCGGAAACCCAGAAAAAGAAGTAAAATATTTGGATTCAATTGGTAAAGAAAAAGTGTTTAGCTTAGGTTTTACTGATTTTACATTCAATGAAGTAAAAGATAAACAAATCAATAAAGGTCTTGACTTAGAAGGAGGAATCAATGTGACTCTTCAAATCTCTGTTAAAGACATTTTGAAAGGATTATCTAATAATTCGAAAAATCCAGTTTTTAATAAATCTTTGGCGGATGCCACTGCAAATAAAAAAGGAAATCAAGCTTATATTGATGCGTTTTTTGAAGCTTTTGAAGCTAATTCTAAAGGTTCAGTAAAATTGGCGTCACCAGATATTTTTGCAAACAGAAGTTTGCAAGGTGAGGGTGGAGTTACTTTTCAAATGACAGATGCTCAGGTTCAAAAGGTAATCAAAAGAAAAGTTGATGAATCTGTTGAAAGTGCTTTTGGAGTATTGAGAAAACGTATCGATAAATTTGGTGTAACACAACCTAATATTCAAAAACTAGGTGAGTCTGGACAAATTCTTGTTGAACTTCCTGGTGCTAAAGATATTGATAGAATCAAAAAATTATTGCAAAGTACTGCTCAATTAGAGTTTTGGGAAACTTATAAAGTTGAAGAAATTGGTAATTTCATCATGGCTGCTAACGAGGCTTTGAAAAAAACTGAAGTTGCTAAAGTTGAAACTAAAACTGTAGCAAAAGATTCATTAAGTGCATTATTGACTGATGAAAAAGATTCTACTGCTACTAAAAAAGGAAATAATCCTATTATTGACAAAATTGTTGCGCAAGGTGGTGGACCAGTTTTAGGTCTTTTCTCTCCAAAAGATACTGCTACAATAAATTCTTACTTCAAAAGAGCTGACATCAGGATTTTATTGGCAGGTGATCAACGTTATGCAAAATTTGTATGGGGTATACCAACTACCATTAAAGATGCAAAAGAAAAAGATGTTGAAGTTGTTGAGTTATATGCTTTAAAAGGTAACAGAGATAATGTTGCTTCAATGGGTGGTGGTGTTGTAACTGATGCTAGTGATACTTTTGATCAATTAGGAAAACCTGCTGTTTCTATGCAAATGAATAACGTAGGAGCAAAAGAATGGGAAGAATTGACAGGAAGAGCTTATACTCAAAAAAGTAATATTGCTATTGTTCTTGATGATATTGTATATTCTGCTCCAGGTGTGTCAAGTGGACCAATTTCTGGAGGTAGATCTGAGATTTCAGGTTCTTTTGATGTTACTCAAACTAAAGATTTAGCAAACGTTTTAAGAGCAGGTAAATTACCAGCTGCTGCAGAAATAATTCAGTCTGAAGTTGTAGGTCCATCCTTAGGTCAAGAAGCTATTGATAATGGTACTAATTCTGCTGTAATTGGATTGCTTTTAGTATCTCTTTGGATGATGATCTATTATGGTAAAGCAGGTTGGTATGCAAATATTGCTTTGGCTGTCAATTTATTATTTATGTTTGGTATTTTGGCTAGCTTAGGTGCTGTACTTACATTGCCAGGTATTGCAGGTATCGTTTTAACAATGGGTACTGCAGTTGATGCGAATATCATTATTTATGAAAGAGCGAAAGAGGAATTAAGGTCTGGTAAAACTTTGGATGAAGCTGTTAAGGCTTCTTATAGTTGGACTGGAGCTATGCGTTCTATCGTTGATGCAAACGTAACTCACATCTTGACAGGAGCTGTATTATTCATCTTTGGATCTGGACCAATCAAAGGATTTGCTACTACTTTATTAATTGGTATTATTACCTCTTTGTTTACTTCTATCTTTATTGCTAGAATCTTTATTGATAAAAATATTGCAGGTAAAAATGATTTATCTTTTGTAACTAAATTTTCTAAAAATTTCTTTACTAACTTCCATTTTGATTTCTTGGGAATTAAAAAATGGACTTACCTTTTCTCTATTGTTGTAACTATTGTAAGTATTGCATCTATTGCAACTCACGGTTTTGATCAAGGTGTTGATTTTGTTGGAGGAAGAACTTTTCAAGTTCGTTTTGAAAAGTCAATGGAGCCTGAGTTGGTTAAAGAAGAATTAACTGCTGTATTCGGTAGTGCTGAGGTTAAAATATTTGGAGAAGACAATCAGTTAAAAATTACAACTAAGTATAAGATTCAGGAGACAGGTAGTGCTGCAGACGAAGATGTAAATAAAAAATTATTCGAAAGTTTGAAAAAGCATTATGCTTCAGGAATGACTTATGATAAATTTATTAATGCTTATGAAGGTAAAAAATTAGGTGTTGTACAAGCATCAAAAGTTGGACCAACTGTAGCTGAAGATATTAAAACAAATGCTTACTGGGCTGTTTTAGGTGCAATGCTTATTGTAGGTTTGTATTTAGTAATCAGTTTCAGAAAATGGCAATATAGTTTAGGTGCTATTGCAGCGGTAGCGCATGACGTTATCTTTGTATTAGGAGTTTATTCATTGCTTTGGAAATATATGCCTTTCGGTATGGAGATAGATCAGCACTTTATTGCGGCTATCTTGACGGTTATTGGTTACTCTATGAATGATACTGTAATTGTATATGATAGAGTACGTGAGTTCTTGGATGGTAAAACAAAAGGTTCTTTCTCTGAAATTGTAAACAAATCTATTAACTCTACAATGTCAAGAACTATCAATACTTCATTGACAATGATTTTTGTATTGTTAATCATGTTTATTTTTGGAGGTGAATCTATTAGAGGATTTATCTTTGCAATGCTTATCGGTATTATCATTGGTACTTATTCTTCATTGTTCATTGCAACTCCAGTATTGGTTGATACCATTTCTAAAGATGAGAAACATAATGTTGAGATTAAGCACCAAGAAGTAGAGGCTTAGTAATTAGAAACATATATTTATAAAAAAGATTCAACGAAAGTTGAATCTTTTTTTTTGGATTAATATGAAAATATTCATTTAAAAAAACACTACATTATTTTCATAAAGGTGTCTTTTATTAATTGTATTTCATTGGCGTAAATACTTTTCTTTTTGTTTGCAAAATAAAGAGTGTTCTTTAAAGGCGTTTTTCCTTGCCATAAAAGCTTTATTTTTCCACTTTCCAGTTCTGTTTTGCACAAGAAATCTGGAATTACTGCCAAACCGCTGCTGTTGCTTAAACAGCGCACTATGGAGTTTAAATTTGGGACAATATAATTTGGCCTAAAGTCTGCATGTTTATTGAAATTAAGCTGCCAAAAGCGTCTTAAATGCTCCATATCTCCTGTAGTTCCATACCATCTTTGTTGTTTGAGCCAAAGTTCTATTGCTTCTAAGTCATTTTGCTTTTTCAAAGTGTCAAAGGCATCGGAATCTGTTTCATTCCCTCCTATAAGAACAATTGTTTCTGAAGAAAAGCCTTGATATTCGATAGTGTTCTTAGCGATCATTTGTGGAGTAATGATTAAATCTAAAATTCCTTTGTCTAGATTTTCAATCATTTCTGGATACTCACCAAATTGAATAATCACATTAAACGGAAACGTTGCTAAATACGGCTCTAAAGTAATCTGGAAGGTTTCAAAACACATTCCAATGCTAATGGTTGGGGTATTTTTTTCTGTACTTCGGTGGAAATTTTTCTCTGCCTCTTCTAATTTAGACAATCCATCTGTTATAAAATTATAGAGCACTTTTCCTTTTTCGGTAGGAATCATTTTTCTGCTTGTTCTATCAAATAATTTATACCCAACATAACTTTCGAGTGAGCTCAAATGCAAACTAACTCCAGGTTGTGAAATAAACAATGCGTCTGCCGCGCCAGTTAAGGTACCGGTTTTGTAAATATATTTGAAAGTTCTGTACCATTCTAGATTTACCATTTTTGACAAGTATTATAATTATGATACAAAGGTATGAATTATGTTATTTTAATAATGGATTTGTAGGTTGTAAATTTGCACTATCAAATTAATACAAAACAATATGAAAAAGATATTTATAATAAATGGGGGACAAAAGTTCGGACATTCTGGTGGAAAGTTTAATCAAACAATAGCAAATGCCACCGCTGATTTTTTTTTAAATAATGAAAATTTTGAAATAAAAAGTACTGATGTAAACGACGAGTTTGATCCTGCTCAAGAAGTGGAAAAATTTGTTTGGGCTGATGTGATTATCTATCATACCCCAATTTGGTGGTTTCAATTACCACATGCTTTCAAGAAATACATTGATGTGGTTTTTACCGAAGGCCATGATAATGGTATTTACAAAAGTGACGGGCGCTCCTCTAAAAATCCTGCGATTAATTACGGTACAGGAGGAACGTTGCACGGAAGAAAATACATGGTCACTTCTTCTTGGAATGCTCCGAAAGAAGCTTTTACCTTGCCTGGTGAATTCTTTGGGGAAACAAGCGTTGACGATGGAGTGTTATTTGGATTTCACAGAATGAATGCTTTTACCGGGATGAAACCTTTAGAAAGCTTGCATTTTCATGATGTTATGAAGGGGGCTAACGTAGATAGTGATTTAGAAATGTACAGAAATCATTTGACTCAATTATTTTTGAACTAATTATGGAAATAAATTTGACAGTAATCATCAAAAGTAAATCTGAACATAGAGAAGAGTTGAAGTCAATCTTGGTAGATTTAACAAAGAATTCTAAAAAAGAAGCTGCCTGTATTCAATATGATTTGCATCATAATATTGAAGATCCAAATGCCTTTATTCTTCACGAAGTTTGGAAAAATAAGGAAGGACTAGATTATCATAAAGAACAATCGCATTTCTTGAAATTTAATCAAGTTTCTGAACTTTTTTTAGAAGAAAAAATAACAGTTTATACGACTTCAAGAATTGGGTAGTAAAAAAAAATAGCCACTGAATTTTCAGTGGCTATTTTTAATTTTTAATTAAATAAAAATTAAATTTATATTTCAGAGGTCTTCTTTGCTGTAATTACAAAATACAACCCCACTACTATAAATGGAATACTCAACCATTGACCAGTTGATAATATGTTTCCTAAATCGCTTTCAAAGCCGCCTTGACTCTCTTTTACCGATTCGACTACAATACGAACTGTGAATAAAAGAACTAAGAACAAACCGAATAAAAAGCCTGATTTTTTACGAGCATCTGTTTTCCAGTAAAGGAAAAATAATGCAGCAAATACAAAGATGTAACAAAAAGCTTCGTACAATTGTGCAGGGTGTTTGGCAGGAACCATCTCTAGTAAATTTGAATATTGAGGATTTGTGGCTATAGCGTTGTAAGCTTCTTTTGGAGTAGAAAGTTGAGTTGCATTTACTGCTTCTCTTGGAGTAAATTGATCTCTTATAAAACGAATCCCAAACGAAGATGTTGTTTCTTTACCCACAATTTCCGAATTGAAAAAATTCCCCAATCTCACAAAAATTGCTCCACTGGCAACAGGAATAACTACTCTGTCCAATATCCATAATAATGGTTTCTGGAGTACTTTTTTGCTAAAAAAATACATTGCAACGATAATTGAAATTGCTGCTCCATGACTCGCTAATCCTTGGTATCCTGTGAATTGAAATTTAGGACTGAATCGGAAGGGTAAAATGATTTCAGCTAGATTGTTACGGTAATACTCCCAATCGTAAAAGAAAACATGTCCCAATCGCGCACCAACTAATGTTGCCAGTACGGTCCAAACAAACAATGAATCTAATTTGTCGATGGAAACATTTTCTCTGTCAAAAATATGTTTCATGATGTACCAGCCCAGTCCAAAAGCGATTACAAACATTAAACTGTAAAAGCGAATAATGAAAAAACCTAAATCAATTCCTTCGGAAGGATTCCATACAATGTTTAAAGCGTGTATCATTTATTTTTTATTTTTTGTGAAAATACTATTTTGATTTGATTGACTGTGTTAATTAAAAGGTAAGAAAATTTCTTTTTTAGCGAGTGTGATTGCATTTTTTATCAGGGACTGGATCATAGCCTTTTCTACCCCAAGGATGACAACTCAAAATTCTTTTTATTCCTAAATATCCTCCATAAAACAATCCGTGAATTTGTAAAGCCTTAATCATATAGCTTGAACAAGTCGGCTCAAATCGGCAAGCAGCGGGAGTAAAAGGAGAGATGGCTCCCTGATAAAATCGAACGAGTAAAATAAAGGGATAAACTATTATTTTTGAAAACATTTGAGATGTAATTATCTAAATTCTGAATGCCCGCTAATTTACTGTCTGCTTATTGAATACTAAAACTCGTGCCTTCTTTTCCGTCTTTTAATTGAATACCCAAAGCTATTAATTGGTCACGAATTTGATCAGATAATGCAAAATCTTTATTATCTCTTGCTTGTTTACGCATGCCGATAAGCATATTTACAACGCCCTCTAATTTATCAGTATTACCATTGGCTTTTTCTTCTTCCAATCCCAAAACATCAAACACAAAAGCTTGCATGGTTGTTATGAATAATTTCAAATCGGCTGTATTTAAAGTCTCTTTTTCGTCTTTTAATAAATTAATAAAACGAACTCCTTCAAATAATTGCGCAATAAGAATTGGCGAATTGAAATCGTCATTCATAGCATCATAACACAATTGTTTCCAACTGGCAATATCTATTGAACTGGTTGCGCTTGCAGAAATACTTTTTAAAGATTCCATTGCTTCCATCAATCTTTTATATCCTTTTTCGGCAGCAATGATGGCTTCGTCAGAGAAATCAAGAATGCTTCTGTAGTGCGCCTGTAACATGAAAAAACGTGCTACTGATGCCGAAAAAGCTTTGCTCAAAAAAGCATTATCTCCAGTTAAAATCTCTCCGGGTAAAATATTGTTTCCAGTAGATTTGGCCATTTTTTTACCGTTCAAAGTAAGCATATTGGCATGCATCCAGTAGTTTACGGGAGTGTGTCCAGTACAAGCTTCATTTTGTGCAATTTCACATTCATGATGTGGGAATTTCAAATCCATTCCGCCACCGTGAATATCAAAATGATTGCCCAAATATTTAGTGCTCATCGCGGTACATTCTAAGTGCCAACCCGGAAATCCATCGCTCCACGGTGAAGGCCAACGCATAATATGTTGCGGTTCGGCTTTCTTCCAAAGCGCAAAATCCTGTGGATTTCTTTTGTCCGATTGTCCGTCAAGATCACGGGTATTGGCTAGCATATCTTCAATATTACGACCGCTTAATACACCGTAATTATTGGTTTCATTGAATTTAACCACATCAAAATAAACAGATCCATTGGCTTCGTAACCAATTCCTTTGTCAATAATGGTTTTTATGATTTCAATTTGCTCAATAATATGTCCCGTTGCCGTTGGTTCAATGCTAGGAGGCAAAAAGTTAAATGCATTCAAAATATCATGGAAATCGACCGTATAGCGTTGTACAACTTCCATTGGTTCGAGTTGTTCCAAACGCGCTTTTTTGGCAATTTTATCTTCACCTTCATCCACATCGTCCACAATATGTCCCACATCCGTAATGTTACGAACATAACGGACTTTATAATCCAAATGCAATAAGTATCTAAATATTACATCAAAAGACATAAAAGTTCTCACATTTCCCAGATGCACATTGCTGTAAACCGTTGGTCCACATACATACATCCCCACATTTCCTTCGTTAATTGGTGTAAATGTTTCTTTTTCTCCAGAAAGAGAATTGTATATTTTTAAGGTCTGACTTTTATATAAGGACATGAAGTTTTGTTTAATCGTTAATTTGTTTAATCGTTTATCCGTGTTGGTTTATTGATTTAACGCTTTACTGGTTGATGTTGATTCTTGTGAAAGATAATATTTTTTTAAACTATTAATTTGATTACAAATTTTTTCAAGTTTTTCTCTACAAAGTAAATATTCTTCTTCAGTAATATAATCAAGGTCTTTTGAAATTATTAGATGATTTAATGTTTCTGTTGCCGAAGAATATGAAATAGTAAGGAAATGAGCTTTGTCTTTATTTGTATTTCTAGAAGTTCCTTCCGCTATATTTGTAGCAATAGATGATGAACTTCTTTTTATTTGGGAAGTAATGCCATAAATTTCACTTGATGGAAAATTATTAGTCAGTTTATATATTGCTAAAACAAATTCTCTAGAATTTTGCCAAACGTCAAGTTTTTCGAATGAAAAAACATACATATTTATTTCGATTTAACAATTAAACTAATTAACGATTAAACAATAATTTAAAAACTAGTATCCAATTTGATATAGTCCAAAAACTCTCTTTTAGTTTGTGGATCTTTGAATTTTCCACCAAATTCAGAAGTTACAGTACTGCTTTCGATATCTTTAATTCCTCTTGAATTCACGCAAAGGTGTTTAGCGTCAATTACACAAGCGACATCTTCTGTACCAAGAGCTTGTTGAAGTTCTTGAACAATTTGCATCGTTAAGCGTTCTTGTACTTGAGGTCTTTTGGCGTAATGTTCTACGATACGATTCATTTTTGAAAGACCAATAACTCTTCCACTAGAAATGTAAGCAACATGCGCTCTTCCGATGATAGGTAATAAATGGTGTTCGCAGGTAGAGTAGAGTGTAATGTTTTTTTCAACTAGCATTTCTCCATATCTATAATTGTTTTCAAAAGTGGAGGCTTTTGGTTTTTTGTCAGGATTTAATCCGCCAAATATTTCTTTTACAAACATTTTGGCTACACGATTAGGAGTTCCTTTCATGCTATCATCCGTCAAATCCATTCCCAATGTCAATAGAATGTTTTCAACATCTTTTTTTATTTTTTCAATCTTTTCTTCATCTGTAATGGCAAATGCGTCCTCTCTTACTGGATTTTTGGCATTGGTACTAATATGATTGTTTCCTATTTCGTCTTGAAATTCTTCGTTGTTTATCATTAAAAGGTACTATTATTATGAGTGTCTATTTTTAAGGGGTAAAGATAATTAATAAAAAGCAAACATTTTCTATCGTTTCGGGTTTTAATTATAGCAAAAATTGATGAAAAGATTGATTAATTCGATATTAAAGCAAAAAAGGCAATACCATTTGAATGCTATTGCCTTTTTGAAATTATAAGGTAATTTTATTTTGAATTATAAACGCTAATTGCTTCTTTTAAAATATGAACGGCACTGATTAAATCTTCTTTTTTCAAAACATAAGCAATACGAACCTGGTTTAAACCGACACCCGGAGTCGAATAGAATCCTGCAGCAGGAGCTATCATTACTGTTTCACCATTTAATTCATATTTTTCTAAAAGCCATTGCGCAAAAACATCTGCATTATCAATAGGCAATTGAGCGATGCAATAAAAAGAAGCTTTTGGAGTCTTTACGATTACACCATCTATTTTGTTCAATTCGCTAATTAAAATATCTCTTCGTTCTTTGTATTCAACTATTACTTCGTCAAAATAACTTTGAGGTGTGTCAATTGCAGCTTCACAAGCAATTTGTTCGATTGTTGGTGGGCATAAACGAGCTTGTGCAAATTTCATTGCGGCAGCAATAACTTCTCTATTTTTTGTTACCATACAGCCAATACGTGCGCCACACATGCTATATCTTTTAGAAACCGAATCAATCATGATTACGTTTTGTTCGATTCCTTGTAGATTCATTACAGAAAAGTGATGGTCTCTTTCGTCATATATGAACTCACGATATACTTCGTCTGCTATTAAAAACAAATCATGTTTTTTAACCAATTCTCCCAGTTGTTTAATTTCAGATTCTGAATATAAATAGCCTGTTGGATTATTTGGGTTACAAATTAAGATAGCTTTTGTTTTTGGCGTAATTGCTTTTTCAAATTCTTCAATTGTTGGTAATGTAAATCCACTTTCAATATTAGAAATTACAGGTACTACTTTTGCACTTGATTCTTCTGAAAAAGCACTATAATTAGCATAAAAAGGTTCAGGAATGATGACTTCATCTCCTGGATCCATGATACTTCCAAGAGCAAACAAAAGTGCTTCAGAACCTCCTGTAGTTATCATTATATCTTCGTAGCCTACTTTCACATCTTGTTTGGTGTAAAATTGAGCTAGTTTTTTTCGGTAACTTTCATATCCAGCAGAAGGGCCATATTCGATGATAGTTAAATCAATGTTTTTTATCGCTTGGATGGCAATTTCGGGACTTTTTATATCGGGTTGTCCAATGTTTAAATGATATACCTTATGTCCCTTTTTTTTAGCTATATCTGCATATGGAGCCAATTTTCGGATTGGCGATTCCGGCATTCTTCGACCTCTGATTGAAATTTCAGGCATGATTGTAAAATTTGAGGTGCAAATTTGCAATTTATTTTCCAAAATCACTGTAAACAATGCGTCTATTTTGTTGTTTTTAGTTGATTATTATCGTATAATTGGGTAATAATATAGAAATATAACTAAATGGAAAAAAAATGTATATTTTTTCTTTTATTAATATCAATAATGCCTGTTTTTGCTCAGGATAGTTTTGTGTTTGACAAAGGAATCGAAAAAGTAACCGTACCAATAGTCTTAATTAATAATTTAGTTCTTATTCCTATAAAAGTAAACGGGGTAGAGTTGAATTTTCTTTTGGATACAGGTGTTGAGGAAACTATTCTTTTTAGCTTGGAGGATAATCCGGATGTCAATTTTTATAATACTGAAAAAATAACTTTGAAGGGTTTGGGTAGTGAAGACGCTATTGAAGGTTTGAAAACCACCAATAATATTCTGGAATTAAATGGCTTGAGATCTCATCACCAACTTATTTATGTTATTTTGGATCAGAGTTTTAATCTGTCTTCTCAAATTGGAATTCCAGTAAACGGTATTATTGGATACCAATTCTTCAAAGATAATTTGATTCGTGTTGATTATGCTAGTAAAAAGATAACGATTTATAAGAATGAGGAGGAAAAAAGACAGAATATTGAAAAAAAATTTAGCGCAGTTCCAATTACAATTGAGAAATTTAAACCTTATTTGATAGGTAATGTTATTATGGATAAGTCAGCTGTGGACGTCAAATTATTGATTGATATAGGAAACAGTGATTCGATTTGGCTTTTTCAAAACTTGTCTGAACAAATTAAAGTGCCAGCTAAAAATTTTGAAGATTTTTTAGGGAAGGGATTTAGTGGTGATATTGAAGGGAAAAGAGCTAGAATCTCTGAGTTTTCATTTGATAAATATGACTTTAAATCTCCGATTGTTGCATTTCCAGATTCCAGTTCCATAAAAAGTGTTCGCATGGTTCAAAACCGAGTTGGGTCCGTTGGTGGTGAAATTTTAAAACGTTTTTCGGTAATTTTTGATTATAAAAATGAGAAACTGTATTTGAAGAAAAACTCCAATTTCAATGAGCCATTTACCTATAATAAGAGTGGTATTGAAATAAAACACAATGGTTTGCAATGGGTTCAAGAAACTGTAAAGTTGGAGACTGTTCCTTTGTCAGGGGCAATTACATTTGATAGTAGCGGGAAAAATATAACTAATGATTTTAAATATAAGTTTCAACTCAAACCAATATATGAGATTGCTAACATCCGGAAAAAATCACCTGCAGCAGATTCTGGCTTGCAGGTAGGAGACATTATTATTTCAATTAATAAATCACCAGCATATCGATATTCATTACAAAAATTAAATGAAATGTTTAAATCGGATGAGGATAAATGGATTTATTTGGAAGTAGAACGAAACAATCAAATATTGAAATTTGCCTTCCAATTACATGATATTTTATAAAAAAAAAACGCTTTTGTTTTAAAAGCGTTTTTTAATGAAATTATTTTAGTTTGTGAGTACTTCTCCTTTAATTTTTAATGGTACTCGACCTTCTTCGTAGTTTACTGCATTGGTCTCTAAAGTAATGGTTTTACGGATTGGACCGGGAACCATGTTGTATTTTATTTCAATTCGGTCTGATTTTCCTGGAGCAATTGCCTGGCTAGGTTTGTATAATATTGTACAACTTGCCGTAGATTGTATTCCAGTTACATTTAAAGGTGCGTCACCTGTATTGGTAAATGTAAAACTTCGAACACCATTGTCACTTGATTTGTACACTTTTCCATAATCAACCGTGTTTTCTGCTTGAAGAATGTTGATTTTTGGACCACTTTGTGTAAAGCCAATGTTGCTAAAAAAAAGCAAAACGATAAAAGCTGTAATATTTTTCATATTCTTAGTTGTTTTAGTAGGCATAGTAAATATAGTATGTTTTAATTAATGCACAATTTTTTATTTCTCTTTTTATACTGTGCTTAATTATTTACTTTTGCTTTTTATATGAATATCAAAAATCAAACCAAAGTGAAAAGGTTTATTCGTTTAAGTGTTTATTCGTTTATTTAATTATGATAAACAATCCAATAAACAAATCAACGAATAAACACTTAAACGAATAAACAATTCAACGAATCCACAATAAAATGACAATTCCAGCACAATTTGACGCTAAAACTATCGAGAATAAATGGTATGCGTATTGGATGAAAAATAATTATTTTCATTCGGAGCCAGACCATAGGACACCTTACTCCATTGTAATTCCTCCTCCTAATGTAACCGGAGTGTTGCACATGGGACACATGCTCAATAATACAATTCAGGATGTATTGATTAGAAGAGCACGTTTAAAAGGTTTCAATGCTTGTTGGGTTCCTGGAACGGATCACGCCTCGATTGCTACAGAAGCTAAGGTAGTTGCCAAATTGAAAGCGGAAGGAATCAATAAAAATGATTTAACACGCGAAGAGTTCTTGAAACATGCTTGGGAATGGACTGATAAATATGGAGGGGTTATTCTTGACCAATTGAAACAGTTGGGTTGTTCTTGTGATTGGGAACGTACTAAGTTTACAATGGATCCGGATATGTCTGCATCTGTAATTCGATCTTTTGTGGATTTATACAACAAAGGTTTGATTTATCGTGGTTATAGAATGGTGAATTGGGATCCTGAAGCTAAAACGACTTTGTCTGATGAAGAAGTTATATACGAAGAACAACAAGGGAAATTATATTTCCTAAAATATAAAATTGAAGGGAGTGAAGATTTCTTAACAGTTGCAACTACACGTCCAGAAACTATTTTTGGGGATACAGCTATTTGTATCAATCCAAATGATGAACGTTTTACTCATTTGAAAGGTAAAAAAGCGATTGTTCCTATTTGTGGCAGAGTGATTCCGATTATCGAAGATGAATATGTAGATGTTGAGTTTGGAACGGGTTGTTTGAAAGTTACTCCGGCTCACGATATGAATGATAAAACGTTAGGAGAGAAACATAACTTGGAAATTATTGATATTTTCAATGATGATGCTACGCTAAATAGTTTTGGATTGCATTATCAAGGGAAAGATCGTTTTGTTGTTCGTTCCGAAATTGTAAAAGAATTAGAATCGAATGGTGATTTGGCTAAAACTGAAACACATCTTAATAAAGTAGGAACTTCTGAAAGAACCAAAGCGGTGATTGAACCTCGTTTGTCTGACCAATGGTTCTTGAAAATGGAAGATTTGGTAAAACCAGCAATCAAATCTGTTTTAGAAGATGGCGACATTAAATTACACCCAAAGCGTTTTGATAACACTTACGCACATTGGTTAAACAATATTCGTGATTGGAACATTTCTCGTCAATTGTGGTGGGGACAACAAATTCCAGCTTATTATTATGGAGACGGAAAAGAAGATTTTGTAGTTGCTGAAAACATTGAAGAAGCTTTAGTTTTGGCTAAAGAAAGAACCAATAACCAACAACTTACGACCAACGACCTTAAACAAGATGTTGATGCACTTGATACTTGGTTTTCTTCTTGGTTGTGGCCAATGTCGGTTTTTGGTGGAATTATGGATCCGGAAAGTGAAGATTTTAAATACTATTATCCAACCAATGATTTAGTAACGGGACCAGACATTTTATTTTTCTGGGTTGCGAGAATGATTATTGCCGGTTATGAATATACAGGAAAAAAACCTTTTACTAATGTGTATTTAACGGGATTAGTTCGTGATAAACAGAGACGTAAAATGTCTAAATCTTTGGGAAATTCGCCTGAGCCTTTAGAGTTAATTGAAAAGTTTGGTGCTGATGGAGTTCGTGTGGGATTGCTTTTGAGTGCTTCTGCGGGTAACGACATTATGTTTGACGAAGAATTATGCAATCAAGGAAAAGCATTTTCTAACAAAATATGGAATGCTTTCAAATTGATTAAAGGTTGGGAAGTATCTGATGCAATTCTACAGCCTGAATCTTCAAAAGTAGCAATTGAATGGTACGAAGCTAAGTTGCAACAAACACTTTTGGAAATCGAGGATAACTTTGGGAAATACAGAATTTCAGATGCCTTGATGGGGATTTATAAATTGGTTTGGGACGATTTCTGTTCTTGGTTCTTGGAAATGATCAAACCTGCTTACCAACAGCCAATTGACAGCATAACTTTTGCGAAAGCGATAGAAATGTTGGAAAATAACATGAAATTATTGCATCCATTTATGCCTTTCTTGACAGAGGAAATTTGGCAAATATTGGCAGAAAGAACAGCTGAGGAAGCATTAATTGTTTCGACTTGGCCAGAAATGAAACCTTTTAATGCACAATTAATAACTGATTTTGAAAATACTATCGATGTGATTTCCGGAATTAGAACAATTCGTAAGGACAAGAATATTCCATTTAAAGATACTATCGAATTAAAAGTGGTAAACAATGATAAAGCTTCAACTTATTTTGATTCGGTTGTGACCAAATTAGGGAACATCACTTCATTGGAATACGTTTCGGATAAAGTGGATGGAGCATTGTCTTTCCGTGTAAAATCGAATGAATATTTTATTCCGATTACTGGAAACATCAATGTTGAGGAAGAAATAGCGAAACTTACTGCAGAGTTGGTGTATACGCAAGGATTCTTGAAATCGGTTCAAAGTAAACTTTCGAATGAGAAATTTGTGAATGGTGCTCCAGAAAAAGTTTTGGCAAACGAAAGACAAAAAGAAGCTGATGCACTTTCTAAAATTGCTACGATTGAGCAGAGTTTAGTTAGTTTGAAATAATAACTTTTTTTCTAAAATATAAAAATCCCAATCCTGAAATTTCAGTATTGGGATTTTTTAGTTTTATGGATTTGCTATTTATTCTTTTTATTTCTATGATTTAATATTAAAAAAAGTGGATAGGAAATTATCGTGATGATTACTATAATTACAAAGTTTTTGGTGTCACTATAAACGAAGCCAATCAATAATCCGAATGTTGCCGTAATAGCGATTATAGTTGACCAAGGATACCACCTAGAGCGATATGGTCTGAGTAAATTGGGTTCTTTAGTCCTTAATTTTATTAGCGAGCAATAAGCTAATCCCCAAACAATAACGGACATGAATGTTCCAAATGAAAATAATACCTCAAATGAACCGATGATAATTAGTAGCAAACTAAATAGGGAAGAAATTAAAAGTGCTATTATTGGAGTGCCACCTTTGTTGATAGTTGTTCCTTTTTGAAAGAAAAAGCCATCTCGGCTCAAACCATACAATATTCTTGCAGGTATCATCATATAGGCATTTAGAATACTGATCAAAGATAATATGGCGATAACGGTTACTATAATGGCTCCTTTATCACCAAAAACTACTTTGGATACATCTGCAGCTGCCAAATGTGAATTGGCCAATGATGCAACTGGTAAGACATGAAAAAAAGCAATATTGATTAATACATAAATTAGTATCACGAGTATGGATCCAGTATATAATGATTTAGGAATATTTTTACTTGGGTTTTTATCTTCTTCGGCAAAAAAGCAAACAGCATACCAACCGTCATAAGTACCGATTATGAGTTGAAGTGATTTGAAAAAGCCAAACAAAATTCCTATCTCAAAAAAAGTACTGTTTTTTTCGATGGGATTTAATTTTACTCCCGAATACATGAAGCAAGCCACAATTAATATCACAAAACAAATGACTTTAATTAAACTGGTTATTTGCTGAATCAGACTCCCATTTTTTACCCCACTGATATGTATAAGGGCAAATCCAATTAAAAGGGCAATAGCAATTATTGTTGAGTAACTTTCCAAATTGGGAAATAAAATAACAATGTATTCACTAATTACAATACAATAAAATGCGGGTGGAACCACATTGGTTATATAATCAAACCAACCCGATATAAAACCTGCATAATCTCCAAAAGCTCTTTTGATATAATTGTATGAACCACCTGCTTTTGGTAACATTGTTGCTAGTTCGGCATAGGAATTGGCGCCAATTAAAATATATATTCCTCCAAAAATCCAACAGGTAATTATAAGCCAATAATTATTCAGCATCCCTGCAATAGCACCCGGAGTGCGTAGAATACCTACGCCAATTGTACCACCAATTAAAACAGCAATATTAAAACTTAATCCGAGACTTTTTTTTAATTGGTTCTTCTTGGTGTCTGTCATGCTTTTGTCGTTACATTAGGGATTGATAGGTTATAATTAATGAGATATTATCAAATGTAGTTAAAATAGACTTCCTTTTTACAAAACAAAAAACCCCGTCTATTTCTAAACGAGGTTTGTAAGTTTATTATAAGTGGAATTTCTATCCGAACAAAATTAAGAATAATAATGGGAATACAACTCCAGCCACTGCCAGTTTCCAGCCACGATTTTTCCAGCTAAATTTCCCTGCTTTAATCATAATAGTTCCTGTTAAGGCAATAGTGATTAAACTCAAAGCAAAAATATCAGAATAGTAAATCCAAAAATTAGAATTGTTTTTATGTAATTTCATCGCTTGACTAATGATTGGGGTTTTGATAAAAGAAACAATTTCGCCTTTACCGGTTTTCATGTCAATTTCTACATCGTGATTTTCAAATGACATTTTGAAGGTTCCTTTTTTGGTCATTTGACGTCTAAACTTATCATCAATACCTAATTTTTTTCCTAAATCTTCAGCAAAGTCATCGTTGATTTTACTTTCAGCTGGGAGTTTTACTTCAATGGCTTTTGTTTCGGTACTGTATTTTTCTGGATGCCAAGATTCTCGGTGGTTCATCATTAAACCTGAAAAGGCGAAAGATACAATAAGACCAATATAAAAATAGCCTAAATCACGGTGTAAGTTTCTGAAATTAATTTTCTTCATAAGAATTCAAAATTTGTTTTTAAATGGAATATACAAATTAAAGCTGTATTTGTAAAAGTTAGACGCTTTCTATAGCAAAAGGTTTAATTTTTAAAATGCATAATTTAAAGTTACAGCATAATTTCTAGGGGCAATTGGATTTACGCTATTATCATCGTGAACATTATAGCTCAAAGCATTAAAGATATTACTCAATTTAGCTCTAATTGTGATTTGCTTGAATTGGTATCCAACTGTCGCATCCGATTGGAAATACTCTGGTAATTTTACCGGTTTTCTTGGATCTGTTGGTGTAGTAAGATTTGTAGAACGCCCTGCATATCGAACACCAACGTAAGAATTGATCAATCCTAAATTTAATCCTTTTAGTTTTCCGTCTTCAAAATGATAATTGAAATTCAAGTTGGCCGTATTTTTAGGCATGTATAAAATTTGACTTCCCACGATATAAATATTGCTATCGGTGTATTTTATTTCGTTAAAACTATAACCACCTAGTATAGATAATCCCTTTACAGGATTCGCAACCAAATCAATTTCTACTCCTTGACTTTTTGTACCACCAGCCAATTCTTTGTAAGTAGCATCAATCAATGAGGTTTGGGCTAAGTTGTTATTCTCAATTTGGTAAACAGTTGCATTTGCAAATAGGCGTCCATCCCAAAACTCATTTTTTATACCAACTTCATATTGTTTGATTGTTGATGGAGCCAAAGCTTCTTTGGTGAAATAATCCAATCCTGCATTTGGTACAAATGAAGTGGAATAGCTGGCAAAAATTGAATGGTCCTTATTAGGTTGTAAAATTAAGCCTAAACGTGGAGAAAAAGCATCGTCAATTTGTTTTGAAATTATTCTTTTTTCAGCGACTGGTTTTGGGTTTACAACAGGATAAGTATAAACATCACTTGTTGTTTCCTGATAACTGTATCGTAATCCTGCCAGTGCTTTGACATATTTGTTGATACTAATTAAATCTTGAGCAAATATGCCAATTCGCTGAACTGGAGCTTTGGTTAATGTAACTTTATCCATTGTTGGAATGTCATTTCTTGCTGTCGATAAATCGGTAGTAAAAATATTTATGGTATCGTATTCGTTTTTATATGATTTCAAAGGATTTTTATATGTTGAAGCCAAGGTTTCTGTTTTGTATTTGTCTTGGTCTGCACCAAAAAGTACTTGATGATTGATGTTCCAAGTTTGGAATTTTCCTTTTGCATTCAGCTCTTGCAACCAGTAGTTGTCCTTTGCCTCCGAGCGTTGCAAGCCCATTGTCCAATCTCCGTTATCTTTCATTGAAGTAATTGGGGAGTTTGGTCTTGTATTGGCAAACAAATCGGTTTCGTAAAATCTATTGGAATTAATAAATGATAAGTCCCAATTTTCAGACAATTGGTGTCTCAATGTAGCGGTCAAAGAAGCTTGTTCTGATTGGATTTTACCCCATAAAACTCCAACAAAACGGCTTCTTGGTAAATCAACCAATTCATAGTTGATAATTCCTGCTCCAAAATCGGGAGTTCTAATGTCTTTTATATAGTCTGCTTCTACCAAAAGAGAAGTTTTATCATTGAAATTTACTAAAAATGAAGGATTTACATATTTAGTTTCTGAGCTTACCCCAATTCTAAAGCTATTGGCTTGGGTGTTGGCACCATTCATACGGAACGCTACTTTTTTACTATTTCCTATTGGCCCAAAAACGTCAAAAGTGGTTTTATATAAGTCGAAACTTCCGATTCCTACAGATACATCAGCACCAAAATCGAATTTCGGTTTTTTGGTAACCAAATTCAAAACCCCACCCGCAGTAACGTTTCCAAATAATATTGCCGCACTTCCTTTCAAGAATTCTGCTTTTTCAATTCCACTCATTTCGGTCGGCATTCCATTAAAATAACGAACACCATTTTTGAATGTATTAGAACTCCCCATTGCATATCCTCGAGAAGCAATTTCTTCTTGATAACCACCGGAATTTCCCATGATATAAACTCCGTTGGTGTTTTTTAACAAATCAGACATGGTAGTGATTTGTTGGTTTTCTAATGTTTTCTGAGTGATTACTTGTACGCTTTGTGGTAAGTCCATTGGTTTGATTCCAGACTTTCCAACACTAACCGGATTTTTTCTTTGATTAGCTGTTACAATAACTTCTTTCAGTACTTGTCCTTTTCTGTTTTTAACAGTATCGGTGGTAGATTTTATTGAATCAGAAGAAAAATAATATAAATCATTATTGTTAGTATTGCTTGCTATTTCTTGAGCTTGACTGTTGAAACAGAATAATATAAAAGTTAAAGGAAGTAAAATATATTTCATGTTGTTTATTTGGAATAATTAAAAATAACGATGCAAATATAAATACACATTTTCGATTCGACAAACTTATTTAGACTAAATATGAATAATATTTTAAAATAATTTTAACAATCTTGAATGTCAGTATTTTGCATAAAGAAATCTTGCTTTTTTAGAGCAAAATCATTAATAGGAAACGATTTTTTTTATAGAACTTCTTAATTGATTAATGGATTTTTTTTGGCTTTCTTATTTCGTCCCCACCAAATATAAAATCCAGATATAGGAAGAGTCGCAATGAGTAAGCTGATTAAAAAAGCAAATATTTTTCCAGCAAGTCCGAAAACCGCTCCGGTGTGGAGATCATAATTCATGCGCATTAATTTATCGGCTGTGTTTGCATTTCCATATTTACCGAAAATGTGTTTTACCTCTTTTTCTTCCAAAGTATATTGGTCAAAATAACGATAATCAGTTTTCCAAAAAGTTCCTTCTTCTGGATTGGCATTGGCTGCAATAGCTGTGCTGTCATTCTCTGGAGGATGTACTTCAATAGACTTTGCCGTTGGATATTCTTTTTGCATTAGGACCCAAATTTTATCCACATGCTTTTCTATAGTCATATTAGATTTTTTTGAAATAGGATCTTCATATATCAATGATTTTTCTCCGCCAGTTACAGTGTAATAAGAGTAAGCAAACCATTGGAAACCCCAAACTAAACCAGTAATCGCAAAAATAAGCGCAATCAGAAGGATATAAAATCCAGTGATATTATGCAAATCATAGTTTTTGCGTTTCCACTTTGTAGTTTCTTTCCATTTGAAACTAAAGCGTTGTTTAGTCGCATTTTTGTTTCGAGGATACCAAAGATATAGTCCAGAAAGCAGGAGTGTCAGAAACACTAATGTGAACGAAGCAACAACTGGCTGTCCGATTTCGGGCGGCAGCCAAAGATAGAAATGCCCATCCAAAATAAATCTGAAAAATCCGTCTTCCATATTAGCCGTTTCCAGTACTTTGCCCGAATAGGGATTTAGGTAAACGATATAATAATAAGTGGGTTCGTAATGGAAAAATATAGCTTCTGCCGATTTTTCGGTTCCATTGTATTTGATGGCGTGTAAGGCCTTGCCTGGAAGTTCTTTTTTGGCAATTTCTTCCAATTGAGAAGGAGGGAGGAAGGGTTTGTTTTCTTTTTCTACAAAACGGTATTCCTCGGTAATATTTTGTATTTCTTCCTGAAAAGCATACAAACAACCCGTAATGGCAATTATAAATACAATAATCCCCGAAGATAATCCGAGCCATAAATGTAGTTGCCCAATCAGTTTTTTTAAGCTATTTTTTTTCATTAAAAAAGGATAAAACTCCCCACCTTAATGAGGAGTTTAGTTAAAAGCAATATAAATAATTTAAAATTTATAACTTACAGTTACTCTTGCATTGGTACCTGCCTCAGCTTGCCAGTAATACATATCGGTATAGCTGTAATATCCTCCAGAATACAAGTATTTGTTAAGTATGTTGTTAACAATAAGGTTTATGTATACTTTCTTGATTTGATATGTTACACCACCATCCAAACGGAAATAATCAGGTAGTGAAGTTGTGTTATCAGGTGAAATATACCAAGGAGCTCTTCCTACCTGATATTGGTATCCTAATGAAAGACCCAATCCGTTAAATAAGCCATTATCTATTTTGTAATTTAACCAAGTATTTTGAATATGCTTTGTACTTCCTGGAATTTGATTCCCTACCATATTTGGGTCGGTATCTTTGGTTGTTTTTCCTTCTGTGAAAGCATAATTTACAACAACATCTAAGTTTTTAAAGATTTCTCCTCTAATGTCAACTTCAAAACCTTTTACTTTTTGCTGGCCGCCTTCTTTGCTATATTGCTTGCCTGGACCAATTGGAAGATCTGGATCAATAGGACTATTTGGGTCATTTGGGTCAATCGGATTAGGCTTTGTAGAATGTTCAGCATCTAATGTAAGTACATTGTTTGTAGTGATTTGATAGACTGCGAACGTAGAATTCCATTTTCCGTTTAACCAGTCTCTTTTGAAACCTAATTCCTCGTTTGTTCCTGTTTGAGGACTAAAGCTTTTTCCTTGCCAATCACTTCCGTAATTTTCTGTAAAAGATTCATCTCGTACAGAATATGCAGATGTGTTTTTGTCAAATGAATAACTCAAACCAACACGAGGCGTGAATTTTTTATTTGTTGAGCTTCCTGAATATACATCTCCAGCTTTTAGTATAGTATATCGTCCTGCCCATGTTAAACGAAGTGTATTGTCTAAGAATCCTAATTCATCTTGGGCATAAAATCCTTTATAGTTATTATAATATTTTACGCCTCTGTCTTCCATGTCTTTGCTTCTGTCAAATTTTGGAGAAGCTGGTATACCATGCACAGGATTATAAATGTCTAAATCGGGTAACGCAAAATATTGTGACCAGTCATGATAATAGGTTTTATCACTTGTGTCAAATCCTGCTAATATTTTGTGTGAAACAGTTCCAGTTTGAGCCTGACCATTTACATAAGCTTGTCCAACATATATTTTTCCTAAAATATCCCAGTTTCCACCAGCTCTTTTAAGGATTGCATCATTGTTAGGATCAAAACCAGCTGGCCACAAAGACATTCCTTCTTGTTCGTAATTTAAGTATGAACCTTGGGCGGTAATTTTCCATTTGTCATTTATGCTATGTTCAAAAATTCCTAAAAGACTTCTTTCCAGCATTTGTGTAGGATCTAATTCTTTCTCTGATGTAGTAAAGCTTCTTGGTAATTCTTCGTAACCGTGTTTGGCATAAACATAGTTACTACCAATTGCGTTTACTTTAGAAAATTGTTGTGTATATTCAAGTGTTACAGAAGTTTTGTCTGTAAATAAATATTTTAATACAGGTGCAAAAGTATAGCGGTCATTAAAATCAAAATCACGATATCTATCTTTGGTTTCTCCCATCGCATTGAAACGGTACAAGAGTTTTCCGTTTTTAGTTAATTTACCGTCAAAATCGACTGTACCTCTATACATTCCATAACTACCCAACGACAAACTTGCTTCTCCTTTGTTTCTTCCACTTGGTTTTTTAGTTACCACATTATAAAAACCACTTGGGTTTCCGTTTGATAGCATAAATCCTGCTGGACCTTTTACAAATTCGATTCGCTCTACCATACTCATGTCTTCCGTTAACGGACCCCAAGTTGTACTCACGTTCATACCATTTCTGAAAGCAGCAACTTGGCTACCTCTCATCGTAATATTGGCATAATTATCCCAATGCTCTACACGTGTAGCTCCACTCACGTTACGGGTTACACCTTCAAGCATGTTGTTAATTTGTTGATCTTGAATTAGTTTTCCTGTTACAACTTGTATGTTCTGCGGGATTTCTATAATAGGAGATTGCAAACGAAGTGAAGAAGAAACACGGTTGGTTTTAAAAACACTTTTGTTACTTAAAACAACCACTTGGTTCAATTCATTATTTGATAAAGAAAGATTGATATCTAAGGTTGCAGTTTCACCATCCACAATTGTTACGTTTTGTTGGACATCATTGTTACCAACTAGTGTTACTATTATTGTATAGCTACCAGCTGGTATGCTTTTGATTGTAAAAACACCGTTATTGTCGGCGATGGTTGTCCTGTTTAATTCTTTTACAGTAACTGAAACTCCTTCTGCAGGTTTATTGTCATTGGTTTGAACGGTTCCTTTTAGGCTTCCTGCACTTTGGGCAAAAGTGGTAGCTGTGGAAAGGATAAATAGACATAAGAGCAATTTAAATAGGGGTAATTGTTGATTCAAATATTTCATAGATTAAGATATAAAGTTTTTAAAATTTATTATCCTTATTTAGAATAAATAAGAATAAAGCAAATGTAAAAATTATACTTAATTTAATAGTATTTATTTAGATTAATTATAAATAAATATTTTAAGTCAATGATATAGTAGGTTTTAGAGCATAAAAAAACCTTGCTGTTTTATAGCAAGGTTGGTTTTTAGTAAGATAAAAGTTGTTATTTTACTATTGAATCTTTTTTCATTCCGAATTTTTCGGAGCTTGGTTTTCCCAATTGGACTCCAGAAATAGATGTGACAAGGCTGTCTTTGTTAATTAGTGTATAGGTTATTTTTTGTGGATAGTCATGTTTTGGGTTTTCAAAAACCAATTGTTTTTGGGTTTTAGTTGTGAGTTTAAATGCAACAGCTTTGTTCTCGTTTTGTCCTTTTACGGTGGCGTTATAGAATAAGTCTTCTCCTTTTTGCTGTAATACTATGGATTCAAAATGCAAAGTGTCCTTGCCCTTGATGAAAAAGGATTCGGCTTGAAAAGTACTGTCGTTTAGTTGCTTCCAATTCTCGGAAAGATCACCATCAGCTGTTTTAGTACTCCATTTTCCCAGTAACCAGTTGGCCGTTTTTATTTGGTCTTTCTCGGTTGCTTCAGAGTTTTTACAGGAAACTATAGCTAACAAAAGCAGTAAAAGAGTTGTTTTTTGAAACATTTGCGTAAATATTTGGTGTTATTTTGAATGAGCTAATTTATGAAAAAATAGAGTTCGCACAAAGGATGTCCACAATATTGTCATCCTGACGAAGGAAGGATCTCCACTATAATAATTCCTTATTAACTATTATGTTTTGAAAATTCTTATTTGTAGAGTGAATCATTTTTTGATTTGGATTGACGAGTTACTTGTGGGGTTCCCTCGTACCTCGGGATGACAATATTGCGGATTTAGATTCTGGAAAAATGATTTTAAAAAAAATAAATTTTGTGTATTTGGTGCTTACATTTTTATAGCTGTCCAGTTGCTATCAAACGCTTTCATTCAAAATAGAATAAACCAGTTCTTTGGTAGGCTTTTGATCTTTAAGTTTTTCCCTAACCACATCAAATGTCACTTTAAAATCACAACCTAATTTATAATCACCACAACCGTAGGCGGTTTTTCCTTTCAAGACTGTTCCTTTTTTACATTTCGGACAGGCCAATGAATCCGACGCTGGTTTTTCCGCTTTCTCGATTGTTTTCTTTGGTTCTAATATCAGTTTGAAATTTTCATCGAAGCGGAGTAAACCTTCCACAGCTCCAGAATCGGTTTTAAAGTCTTTCAAATTTACGGTTGAGCCTTTTTGAAGCAATCGTAAATATTGATTCTCTGATATTTTTTTCTCCGCAAAAGTATAAGGCAATACAAAATGACAGCCCGCTTTATAGTCGGCGCATCCATAAGCGGATTTTCCTTTTACGAGCGTTGCTTTTTTGCATTTCGGACAGACTTCTGCTAAAATTCCTGCCGCTTTCTTTTTTTCAACCGCAACTTCTTGTTTTTGAATACTTCCAGCATGCGAAATATTGGCACGCCTGGTTTCGCTTCGGACTTCATAGACCAAAGCTTCTACCATGCGTTTCATATTGATGATAAACGCACCGGCAGTATAAGTCCCTTTTTCAATGTCTTTCAATTGCTTTTCCCAAGACCCCGTGAGTTCAGCCGACTTTATTAATTCATTTTGAATGGTGTCAATCAGTTGAATTCCCGTTGGTGTTGGTAATACCTGTTTTTTGTTTCGAACGATGTATTGGCGTTTGAAAAGCGTTTCAATAATATTGGCTCGTGTTGACGGACGCCCAATACCGTTTTCTTTCATCAATTCTCGTAAATCTTCATCATCGACTTGCTTGCCTGCGGTTTCCATAGCGCGCAATAAGGTAGCTTCCGTAAACTGATTGGGCGGTTTGGTTTCTTTTTCTAAAAAGGAAGGTACGTGCGTGCCTTTTTCGCCTACGACAAAACTTGGCAATATATCGGCTTCTTTTTCTTTGGCATTTGGGTCTTCAAAAACTACGCGAAATCCTTTTTTTAAGATTTCTTTTCCTGTGGTTTTGAATAGTACATCAGCCGCTTTTCCGATGACTGTGGTATTGGCTACCAAACAATCGTCATAGAACACGGCAATAAAACGTTTTACAATTATATCATACACTTGTTGCTGATTGTATTGCAAATTGCTTTGCACTCCCGTAGGAATGATCGCGTGGTGATCGGTTACTTTTTTATCGTTGAAAACCTTGGGTGATTTTTTAATCTTTTTTTCTAAAAGAGGTTGTGTCAGCTCAAAATAATTGGTTAGTTTTTGCAAAATTCCAGGCACTTTTGGGTAGATATCGTTTGGCAAAAATGTGGTGTCTACTCTCGGGTAAGTCACTACTTTTTGTTCGTATAAAGTTTGAACAATTTTAAGCGTTTCATCTGCTGAAAATCCAAATTTTGTATTACAATAGACTTGTAAACCTGTTAAATCAAATAGTTTAGGAGCATATTCATTGCCATTCTTTTTATCAACGGAAACAATTTCAAACTCGCTTTCCTTGACTTTATTGGCCAAAATTTCCCCATCTTCTTTTTTCAAGAAGCGCCCTTCCTCATAGCTGAAAAGCGTTTCTCTGTATAAAGTCTGCAATTCCCAATAGGGTTGAGGTTTGAAATTCTCAATTTCTTTGAATCGGTCAACTACCATTGCCAGTGTTGGGGTTTGTACTCTTCCAATAGACAAAACTTGTTTGTACCCACCGTGTTTTACGGTATACAAACGGGTGGCATTCATACCGAGTAACCAGTCGCCAATGGCTCTGGAAAATCCGGCATAATATAAATTATCGTAGTTAGCGGATGGTTTCAGGTTTTCAAAACCCTCTTTGATGGCTTCGGTGGTTAGGGACGAAATCCATAAGCGTTGTACTTCACCTTTATAATTGGCTTCATTCATTACCCAACGCTGAATGAGTTCCCCTTCTTGTCCAGCATCCCCGCAGTTTATGACCAATTCTGCTTTGTCAAATAGACCTTTTACAATTCTAAATTGTTTTTGAATTCCCGAATTTTGGACCACTTTGGTCTCAAATTTTTCGGGAAGCATAGGCAGGTTGTTCAAATCCCAACTTTTCCAATTGGGTTTGTAATCGTTAGGTTCTTTTAAGGTACATAAATGTCCAAAGGTATAAGTAACCTGATAGCCATTACCTTCGAAATATCCATCGTGCTTGGTATTGGCTCCCAAAACGGATGCGATTTCGCGTGCTACACTTGGTTTTTCGGCAATACAGACCTTCATTTTCTACTACTGATTTGAAGGCGCAAATTAGGAATTTAGAAATTGGTATTGAAATGAAATTTTAAGATTGTGGGTTTAGTTGCTAAGTAACTGAGGCTCTATGATTCTAAGCTTTTTAATCTAGCAAAGGCGCAGAGACGCAAAGAAATTGGTTCTGGACTTTGCGTGTCTGTTTCTTTGTGTGAAAAAATATTATTTAACTTAGAGATATTTATGAGGGTAGCGTTCGTTTGTTAATTCGTAGAAATTAACTTTCTGTCCGCAGGTCTGAAATACCAAGAAAGAATTATGAAAATGGTCTGAAAAAGTGGCCCGAATATTGCTTTTCCGGCATCACCCATAAATAGATGTGATAGTAGCGCACCAGTCATCAAAAAAAAGAAACCCGCATAAGCCCATTCTTTTAATAATTTGAAGTTAGGAATTAAAATGGCTATAACACCAAGAATTTTCCATACGCCAATGATGTACATGAAATATAAGGGATAACCAACATGTGTAATTAATTCATCCATTTCTTTTACATGAAAAAGTTGAGATATGCCGCTTCCTAACATTCCAAAAGACAAAAGGGCTGTGGAAATCCAATAAATTATTTTGTTTGTGTTTTTCATTTTTATGCTATTTTAAGTTATTTACTATTTCTTGTAAACGGTTATGTGCCATATTGATGCCTTGCGAAAATGGCAATTTCAATAATTGGTCTCGGACTGCAACACTTTCAAAAATGGTGTGAATGATTATTTTACTGGTGTTGTCAGTGATTTTTTCAAATTGATGAATTTCGAGCTGTACTCCAAAAGAAGCGGTTTCCATTTCAAAGGTTCGCGTGATTCTTTGATTTTGAATAAACTCATGAATTGTACCATTGGCACGAAACACCACATTTCCCTGATGTTTTGTTTCAAATTGGTAGCTGCCGTGTTTTTGATTATCATACTTAAGCACATTTGTTCCCATCCATTGTTCAACAAGTTCGGGTTCAGAATAGGCTTTGAAAAGCAACTCCAACGGTAAATCAAACTCCCTTGTTATCGTTAAGTCCTGTTTACCTTCTTCGGCAGTGACTTTAGTTTTTGCTTCCATTTTATTTTATTTTTTTGATTTGTATTCTTTCATGATTGCCTCTAATTTATTGAATCGATCGTCCCACAGTTTTCGAAAGGGTTCAATGAATACATCGACTTCTTTCATTTTTTGGGGATTAATATGATAATAAATTTCTCTGCCTTTTTGTTCTTGTTTCAATAATTCACACTCGGTAAGTATTTGCAAGTGCTTTGAAACAGTAGGTCTTGCTGTGTCGAAGTTTGAGGCTATTGCGCCTGCTGTCATTGATTGAGCAGTAACCAATAATAAAATGGATCTTCTTGTTGGATCTGCTATGGCCTGGAAAACATCTCTTCTTAAATTCATTGTGTAGTTATTTGACTTCAAATATACATGTAGTTATTTGACTACGCAATTATTTTAACTTTTTTGTAAAAAAAATAATGTGCAATACAAGGTGTTAATTTAAAAATCGTGTGGTCTATTTTTAATCTACCTTGGCTAGTCTTTGCTCGGGTGCTTCGTGTTCAGCAAGAACTTTGATTGTGGAATGGTTTTACTTTCTCAGCGAGTGTGGTAGAGATTGGAGACGTCACAGAACTGGTTAAATTTGAAAATATTACACGCAAATAAATTATATGCAATTAAAATTTAACCTCTAAAATATTTTTTTATTTTTGTCAAAAATGTGTTAATATCAAATTTAAAGTATTGAAACAGTTTATTTATTGTGATTGATATTTAAGAATTCAGAATATTTTTAAAGAGCCATACCTTGTTTTAAACTGTTGTCCATTTGATTTTTTTTAACTTAAAACAGATATATAAATGAAAAAAAACTTTACTCTTCTCATTATTTCAATAATTGGTTTTTCTTGTTTGGCACAAACGCCTGAACTTGTAAAAGAAGTGCCTAATCCTGCACAGTTTACCTCGTTTAAGAATCAAACTTTTTTTGTTTCTGATAGAGATGTAATTTGGGTTACCGACGGAACTACTAATGGTACTCATACATTGGGAAATATCAGTTCTGCTTATACTCCTTATCCTTTTTTTGTTGGTGAATATAAAGAAAGACTATATTTTACAATAAATGATGGGACAAATGGAACGGAATTATGGAGTACTGATGGTACAGAAGCAGGTACAAAAATGTTGAAAGATATCAATCCTTCTGGTGATTCGAACCCAAGGGGGTTTACGGTAGCTGGAACTAATCTCTATTTTACGGCATATGATCCTATAAACGGCAGAGAATGGTGGGTTTCAGACGGAACAACGGAAGGTACACATTTAACTACTAATACAAATACTACAGCACCTACAAGTGGTGAGCTCAATGATCCAGGATTTAAACAAGTATGTACTCTAGGTAATTCAATTGTTTTTTCCCGCTTAATAAACAATGAAGATGTTTTCGTTTTTATTAGTGATGAAAATAGTGCAACAAATTTGACAGAGCAGTTTAACCCACTGTATTATAAGTCTCAAAATGCATCGAAAATGATTTCTTATAACAATAAGGTGTATTTTAATTTTAAAAATGGCAATGAAGGAGATGAACTGTTTGTAACGGATGGTACTATTGCAGGAACAAAAATGCTGGAATTTGTTGTAGGTGAGAATAGCTTTTTTCCTGAGCAGTTTTTCCTTTTCAAAGACAAACTTTGTTTTGCAGGATATACCACAGGTACTGGATGTTGTACCAATTTATACATTTCTGATGGTACAGTGGAAGGGGCCACAAACTTGAATGTAACTGTTGTAGGTTTAACAAATATTGAATCAGCTCCAAACTATGTTATTGCCAACGATAAAATTTATTTTTCTGGTAGAGATGATGCAAATGGGTATGAACTTTGGCAGTCAGATGGTACACCCGAAGGTACTGTAATGATAAAAGATATTTATCCAGGGACGAGCAATAGTTCACCTGGTGACTTTGCATTTTGTAACAATAAAATTTATTTTACTGCCCAGGATGGAACCAATGAAACTCAACCCTGGGTTTCCGATGGCACAGCTGAAGGAACCACTATGATTAAAAATATTTATAGTGGTAGATATGGTAGTTATGTTAATAACTTTACAGAACTAGATGGTAAAGTTTATTTTACTGCCCGCACTGGCTTTAATGATTTTCATCTTTTTGAAACCGATGGGACAGAAGTTGGTACTAAAATTATTGAACCTGTAGATGCAACCAATTTTAGCAGTCAATTGGGAGATTCCGGATCTACAGTTAGTTATGCTACTCCTATAAAAGTAACCAACGGAATAATTTATTTCAGTGCTGATTATCATAATAATGGCAGAAATTTATATCGCCTTGGAGGGAGTAATCTGGCAGTAAATCATTTTGATAGTTTAAAAGAGCATGTGTTTGCTTTTCCAAATCCATCTAATGGAATTTTAGAATTACAATTCGATAATATTCAAGTGGAAAAAGGAACTGTAGAAGTATACAATATGCTTGGTGAAAAAATGTATAGTGCTTCCAATGTTAATCAACAAAACAAAATTGATCTCTCACAATTGTCTAGAGGAGTCTATTTCTTAAAGATATATGACGGAACAAAATACTACAACCAAAAAATTATTATTCAATAACAGAGTTCTTATTTCTTTTAAGTTGATCTAGTTCAGACAAGTCTCATTCCTTACATCTTTTATTGTTATAAAGTCCTTAATAGTTCTAACATATAAATAAAAGCAAGGGATGACACTTTGTTCAACGAAGGGACATTACATCTAGTACATCATTGCATTAATCCCCGCTCCTCGAAGTCTATCGACTTCGAACTCTTTTTAAGAGTTGTTTTARAACGTAAATCTACCAAAAGGCTCCTGATTTTTTTCGTGACTATCTTATGAATTCAATGTTTTTTTTTGAAAGTTTCTCAATAACCTTACAATAGTTACGAAAAAAGTCGGGAGACTTTTAAGATGTTTACGATATTTAATGACTTTCAAAAAAAAAACGCAAAGGCGGGAGACTTTGCGGAGTGGGTATATGATTCTAAAAATATTCACAGAAAAAGTAGGGAGACTTTTCGGGGCATTTCACACTTTCAAATAATACTTTGTTGAATGAGGCGATAAAAATTAAACAAGGCCACCCATTTTTGAGTAGCCAAGTATAAAAAAATATTATTTAGTTAATTCTTCAAAAACATAACCTATATACCAAATGGATCTAATAATGTTTTGGGGTTTTGTATTTTCAAAAGTAAATTCTTTTTATGCAACCATTTTACGGGAAACAGTAATTGCTGTTTTTTAGCACAAAATTCCTAGCCCTGATAAAAGTGACATCCTTTTTATCTCGGCTTTTGGGACGAGATAAAAAGATATAGCGGATAGCAGGAATAAGCTCCTGAAAAATGAAAATTGCCTCTAAATTATCTTAATCATATTCTGATTGCTGTAAATTGTAAACTGAATACTTTTTTTGTACTTTTGCACTCCGAACTGAAAGAATGTTTTTTAGAAAATAAAAAGTGGATATCTTAGGTTCGATTAGCCTTTTGGCAAAAATAAATAGACAAGAAATAAAGAAATATACAGATGTTAGATAGACTTCAATATGTAAAACAGCGATTTGATGAGATTTCGGATTTGATTATTCAACCGGATGTAATTGCTGATCAAAAACGGTATGTGCTGCTTAACCAAGAATACAAAAGTATAAAAAACTTGGTTGAAAAGCGTGAAGAATATATTTTGGTATTGGCCAATATAGAGGAAGCCAACGAAATTATTGCCGACGGTAGTGATGCCGATATGGTGGAAATGGCCAAAATGCAACTTGACGAAGCAAAAGAAAGATTACCGCAACTGGAAGATGAGATTAAATTTATGCTAATTCCAAAAGATCCAGAAGATGCGAAAAATGTAATGGTAGAGATTCGTGCTGGTACAGGTGGGGACGAAGCCAGTATTTTTGCAGGTGATTTGTTCCGTATGTACACTAAATACTGTGAAGGGCAAGGATGGAGAACATCGGTTGTGGATATGAACGAAGGTACTTCGGGTGGTTTCAAAGAGGTGATTTTTGAGGTTACTGGAGAGGATGTTTATGGAACTTTGAAGTTTGAGGCTGGAGTCCACCGTGTGCAGCGTGTTCCACAAACGGAAACTCAAGGACGCGTGCATACATCGGCAGCAACGGTTATGGTGCTTCCGGAAGCGGAGGAATTTGACGTTCAAATCGATATGAATGATGTTCGTGTGGATTTCTTCTGTTCGTCAGGACCTGGAGGACAATCGGTAAATACTACGAAATCTGCAGTACGTTTGACGCACATTCCAACTGGATTGGTGGCACAATGTCAAGATCAAAAATCACAACACAAGAATAAAGATAAAGCTTTGACGGTTTTGCGTTCTCGTTTATACGAAATGGAATTAGCCAAAAAACAAGCTGAAGATGCTACCAAACGTACATCCCAAGTAAGTTCTGGTGACCGTTCGGCTAAGATTCGTACTTACAATTATGCTCAAGGGCGTGTGACTGATCACCGTGTTGGGTTGACATTATATGATTTGGGTAACATCATGAATGGTGACATCCAGAAAATTGTAGACGAGCTAGCATTAGTTAACAATATGGAAAAACTAAAAGAAGCAAGCGAAGTTTTCTAAAACTCACCATGTTTGTTTTACAAACACTTAATTGGATAGAACTAATTAAGTGTTTTTTTTGTGTTGTTCCCAGTTTAAATGAATTAAAATCTTATTAAAACAATCATAATATTATTATTAACCTTAAACCAATTTGATGAAAAAATCATTACTACTTTTAGTTGTTCTATTTTCGATTGCACAAGCAAATGCTCAGTCTTATATGGGATATTTCCCGGATAATTATGCAGGTGTGCAGGGAGTACTTTTTAATCCAGCCTCTATTGTTGACTCTCGTTTTAAAACAGATGTTAATATATTTTCGACCAGTAGCTCTTTAAACAATGATTACTACGGTCTAAGTTTATTTGATTTATCGAAAAGTTCTTATGATGTAAATAAGGAAGGGAAAAGAACACCAACTAAAAATAATGGCGGAATTGTATATTCTGATGTAATGGGACCTTCATTTATGTTTAATATAGCTCCAAAACATGCGATAGCTATTTATACTAGAGCCAGAGCTGTCATAAATGCCAATGATATAAATGGAACATTATACGATCAATTGAAAGATGGTTTGGATGATGCATCCAGTTTTAATATTAATGTTGGAAATCCAAATGTAGTGGGACATACTTGGGGGGAAGTAGGGGCATCTTACGCTGCTGTTTTATGGCAAAGTAAACAACATTTTCTAAAAGGTGGTTTTACAGCCAAATATTTAATTGGAGGTGCAAATTCTTATATTAATGGAGAAAATGCCACAGCTGTTTTTATCCAGACTAACGATCCTACAACAAGTAGCTTGATAACTACAGGGACCCTTACTATTGGAAGTAATCCAGATTTTATTACTGGAGATGAGGATTTTAAATTTGACCCTAATTCAAGAGGATATGGTGCTGATTTTGGTTTGATTTATGAGTGGAGACCAGATTATGAGTCTTATGATTTGGACAAAGCCAAAGCAGCTGATAATAACTTTAGAGACTTGAATAAATATAAATTGCGTTTTGGATTATCTATTACAGATATCGGATCTATTAAATACAATAATTTAAGAGAGGATTTCTATAATATTAATGGTGTGGTTACTCAACAGGATATTGATGATGCCGAAGACTTTGGTGATTTTCTGGAAACTCATTATGGAACGCCTACAACAAGATATTTTTCCAAAAAAGCCAATTTGCCTACGGTAATGCATGTTGATGCCGATTGGAATATGTATAAGAAATTCTATTTGAACTTAAATGGAAATCTTAGTTTAGTAGATAAGTCAGCTCTAGGGAAAACGAGTTCAGCAAATACTTGGATTTTGACACCACGTTATGAAACAAGATGGTTTACATTCTCTCTACCTATAAATTATATGGAATATAGTGGAATGCAAGTTGGTACTGGATTACGTTTTGGACCTCTGTTTGTTGGTTCTAGTTCTTTAATTACTAATGTATTTTCTAAAGAATCAAAAGCTGCGGATGTTTATTTTGGTTTCAAAATACCGGTATATGAAAAGAAATTTAAAGACACAGATGAGGATGGAATCTTAGATAAAGATGATTCTTGTCCAACTGTTGCGGGCCCTGTTGAAAATAAAGGTTGTCCATGGCCAGACACTGATGCGGATACTGTGGTTGATAAAGATGATAAATGCCCTACGGTTGCAGGTCCAGTAGAAAACAAAGGTTGTCCATGGGGAGATGAAGATAAAGATACAGTTTTGGATAATGTTGACACTTGTCCAACTGTTGCAGGTCCTATTGAAAACAAAGGTTGCCCTTGGCCAGATACTGATGGAGATTCAGTGTTGGATAAAGAGGATAAATGTCCAAACGAAAAAGGATTGGTTGCCAATGGAGGTTGTCCTGAGCTTGATGCAGATAAAGATGGTGTGACAGATAAAGAGGATGCTTGTCCTACTGTTGCTGGACCAGCAAGTAATAAAGGTTGTCCTGAAGTAACCCAAGAAGCGCTAAAAGAACTTAAAGTTCAAGCAAGAGCAGTGTTTTTTGTAACTGGGAAAGCGGTTTTGCAAAACGCTGATAAAGGGCAAACTGATGGAAGATTGGATGCAATTAAAGAAATTATCAAAAACTATCCAAATGCTAAATTCTCTATTGAAGGGCATACGGATAATGTAGGTAATCCTAAAGCGAATCAAAAACTTTCTGAGGCTAGAGCCAAAGTGGTTATGGATGCTTTAATTGCAAAAGGTGTTAATCCAGAAAATTTAACGTATAAAGGATTTGGAGCTACGAAACCTGTTGCCAGTAATAAAACGGCAAAAGGAAGAGCCGAAAACAGAAGAACTGAAGTGATACACGTAGGGAGTATATACGAAGGGAAATTATAATTTTTAATTCTAAAAAAAGCCGTTCTTAATTGAATGGCTTTTTTTATTTTTGCATGCCGCTGAGAAGAAAATTATTTCTCATAAATTAATAGTGATTAAAAAAAAATAGAGATGACGACACAAGAATTAATCCAACAAATTAAAATTAAAAAATCATTTCTATGCGTAGGTTTAGATGTGGATTTAAATAAGATTCCAAAACATTTATTGGAGACTGAAGATCCTATTTTTGAATTTAACAAAGCCATTATTGATGCGACCCATGATTTGGCAGTGGCCTATAAACCGAATATTGCTTTCTTTGAAGCTTACGGAATAAAAGGATGGATGTCATTGCAAAAGACAATTAACTATATCAACGAAAAACATCCTGATATTTTTACAATCGCAGATGCCAAAAGAGGTGACATCGGTAATACTTCATCGATGTATGCCAAAGCTTTTTTTGAAGATTTAAATTTTGACAGTGTAACTGTTGCTCCTTATATGGGAAAAGATTCAGTTGAGCCTTTTCTTGCTTTTGAAAACAAACATGCCATTATGTTGGCATTGACATCTAATGAAGGTGCTTTTGATTTTCAGACATTGCAGGTTAATGGAAAAGAATTGTACAAACAGGTCTTGGAAACATCCAAAACATGGAAGAATTCTAAAAATCTGATGTATGTGGTTGGTGCTACCAAAGCTGAATATTTTACTGAAGTTCGTAAAATTGTGCCGGATAGCTTTTTGCTTGTTCCAGGTGTTGGTGCACAAGGAGGAAGTCTTTCTGAGGTGTGTAAATACGGAATGAATGACAATGTTGGATTGCTAATCAATTCTTCTCGAGCTATTATTTATGCTTCCAATGGAACCGATTTTGCTGATGTAGCCAGAGCGGAAGCTTTGAAAATGCAACAGGAGATGGAAGAAATATTAAGCACGAAATAATATAATTTTTTTAGAAACAGATTTTCACAAATCAATCTGTGAAAATCTATGGCTAAAAAAACTTTGCGAAGCTTTGTGTCTTCTTCGTGAATCTTTGCGAAATAAAACTATGAAAGTACTAATCGATCAACTTGGCACTTCTCACACTTTTGAGTTTTCTCCCAAGCGAATCGTTTCTCTTGTGCCTTCTCAAACCGAATTGTTATATGATTTGGGTTTGGAAGACAGCATAGTTGGAATCACCAAGTTTTGTGTGCATCCCTATCATTTTAAATCAACCAAAAAAATAGTGGGAGGTACCAAAAAAGTGAGTTATGATAAAATTCGTTTATTGGAACCGGATATTATCATTTGCAACAAAGAGGAAAATACCCAAGAAATGGTAGATGAGTTGCGCAAAACTTGTACAGTTTGGGTAACCAATATTGCTACATTGGAGGATAATTTTCAAATGATAACCGACTTTGGTCAGATATTTGATAAGAGAACAGAAGCCAGAAAATGGAATGAAAAATTGGCTTTTGCCTTGAGCGATTTTAAAAATTTTATCAATGATATTCCGGTTAGGAAAGTGGCTTATTTTATTTGGAAAAATCCTTATATGGTAGCTGGTTCGGGGACTTTTATAGATGAGTTATTAAAGCTGAATCATTTTCAAAATCACTTTTCCACGAAAGAGCGGTATCCTGAAATTGAACTTGAAAAAATGGAAGAGGAAGGTGATTTGGATTTGGTTTTACTCTCTTCAGAACCTTTTCCGTTTAAAGCGGAAGACGGTTATGAATTAACGAAATCGACCCATAATGCCCAAGCGATTTTGGTTGATGGAGAAATGTTTTCCTGGCATGGAAGCAGATTGCTTAAAGCTTTTGACTATTTTAAATATCTGCATAATAGTATTTAAAAGAATTCAAAAATTAACAAGTCGAATAATCCAACAATCCAAAAGGCCAAAAAAGAACTATATTTGCTAAACAAAAAAATAAGTAAGTGATTAATTATACAGTATATAAGAACGAGAACAGCGATCAGTGGGTTACATTTGTGCATGGTGCTGGAGGAAGTTCATCCATTTGGTTCAAACAAATCAGGGATTTCAAAAAAAGCTACAATATTTTGTTGTTAGACTTGAGAGGTCATGGAGAATCCAAAACGACTTTGAAAACGGCCTTCAAACAAAAATATACTTTTTCGGCTTTGGCCAATGATATTCTGGAGGTTTTGGATTATCTTAAAATCGAAAAATCACATTTTGTTGGAATTTCATTAGGAACAATCCTCATCAGACAATTGGCTGAAATGTATCCAGATAGAGTACAAAGTATGATTCTTGGTGGAGCCATCTTAAAAATGAATTTCCGTTCTCAGATATTAATGCGTTTGGGGAACACTTTTAAGTATGTATTGCCATATTTGGTTTTATATAAGTTTTTCGCTTTTGTGATAATGCCCAAAAAGAGTCACAAGCAATCTAGATCACTTTTCATAAATGAAGCCAAGAAATTATATCAAAAGGAATTTATCAAGTGGTTTAAATTAACAGCTGAGATAAATCCTGTGTTGAAGTGGTTCAGACAGGTAGAATTGAATATCCCTACGCTTTATGTTATGGGAGAAGAAGATTATATGTTTTTGCCGTCAGTTCGTAAAGTTGTCGAAAGCCATTATAAATCATCCAAGTTATTCGTAATTGAAAATTGTGGACATGTTGTCAATGTAGAACAGCCTAATGCTTTTAATTCAGCTGTTTTGTCTTTTATTCATACTGCTCAGTAAATCATATTGAGCTTTTTTCGAAAAAAGAACCAATAATATTTTTTTTATTTGTTTAAAAAAAATGTTATTTTTCTATGTAAAACGCAGTGTTAAAGGAAAACCTATAAAGAAAATCTAATAAAAAGTATAAATTTATTTTGTTGGTGCTTTTTTTTTTATACTTTTATCAAAAAATAAAAAGACCTTATTTTGATTTTAAGAAAAATAAATATAGTTATAAATACTAAATCTCTTTGTTTAAGAGGACTTCAGCCTGTATTTAATTGCTGATTTAAAATTGGTTCAAAAAACTCTATCCCTTGAGTTTTACTTCCTATTTAGTTATTGTTTTTTTTCTTCTTAACCAAGACACCATGAATTTTATTAAATTAATACTAGTATGTATTGATTGTAAATCTTTTTCTCTAAAAGGATTGCAACCAATATTTAATTGTTAAAAATTCTCTTCCAGATTTAACGATTGTAGTGCTTAAATGTCTTTCTATTGGGCAACTATGATTATTTATATTCCATTTTAAAAGATTAAAAAGTGCGATTCAATAGTAATTTAAAGCTATTTGTTGGAAATAATTATTGTTATTCCAAATTTAAATAAATAATATTTCTGATGAGTTGCATTGTTAATTTCCGATTATTAACATTTAGCAAATTTTAAATCATGAAAAACAATATTTTAAAAATAAATCAAATCATTATTTTCCTTTTTATTTCAGTAATAAGCCCTGCATATTCACAAACCTACACAAGCTGGATTACCGGAAGTACTGCAGATGTTACAACAACTGCTACAGGTGGTGCCTGCCTGATGGGTGGCGGAACAGATAACGATGACGCCATAAAATGGATGATACAAAAATCAGGAGGTGGTGATTTTGTAGTTATTCGCTCTGCTGGAACTCAGGGTTATAATGATTATATCTATGGTCTGGGAACAGTAAATTCTGTAGAAACAATTCTGATTGATACCAGAGCCAAAGCAAGTATTGCTGAGATTGCAACCAAAATTAGAAATGCTGAAGCTTTATTCATAGCAGGAGGAGACCAATCCACGTATGTTTCGTATTGGAAAGACACACCGGTAGAAGATGCCATAAATTATTTGATAAACACAAAAAAAGTTCCTGTTGGTGGTACTAGTGCTGGATGTGCCATACAGGGCAAATACTATTATAGTGCTGCAAATTCTAGTGTTACATCTGCTCAGGCATTAGCAAATCCGTATAACACAGATATGACTATTGGGGCTAATGATTTTATAAACAATCCAATTTTATCAAATGTCATTGCAGATACACATTACAATAACCCAGATCGTAGAGGAAGACAAACTGCTTTTATTGCCAGAATGTGGAAAGATTTAGGTGCTGGATTAAATGCAAAAGGTATTGGCGTTTATGAAAAAACAGCCGTTTGTATTGACCAAAATGGCATTGCTAAAGTTTTTGCACCAGCAACGGGTAATTACGCTTACTTTTATCAATTTGATACCTCTTCTACTCCTGAAACATTAGTTTCTGGTTCTCCATTAACATGGAACAATAGTGGGAAAGGGGTGAAAATTATTAAAATTGAAGGTGATACCTCGGGTTCTACGACAATAGATTTGAACAATTGGTCAATAGTAAATGGAAGTAAAGTAGTTTATGGTGTTATAAAAGTAATAAATGGGGCGTTAACAGAAACTTCGTCATCTGGAGGAGGAACAGTTTCTTATTGTACTTCACAAGGAGGTGATTCTAGTAGGGAATGGATAAAGAAAGTTGCAATTGGTACAATTAGCAATTTAAGCAATTCAAATGGAGGTTATGCTGACTTTTCTTCTCAGGTTAGTAATATAACTAAAGGAGTGGCAACTACTTTAACTTTAACTCCAGGTTTCAGTGCAACAAGAAATTTATATTGGAAAGTATTTATAGATTTAAATAATAATGGTCTTTTTACAGACTCAGGTGAGGAAGTATATTCTATTTTTAGTAATCAAACTTTAACGCCAAAAATTACCATTCCAACTTCTGCTTCTGTGGGAAATATTAGAATGCGAATTATAGTAAGTTATAATTCAATAAATTCTCCATGTGGTGCTTATAATTATGGTGAGACAGAAGATTATACATTAAATGTTATTAGTGGAACTGCAAAAATATCTAAAAATAAAGAAGCAGAATTTGATAATACTACGGTTGCTTTGTATCCAAATCCGGCTAAAGATTTAGTTAGAATTAACTTTCTATCAGAACAAAAACAAGAAGCACAAATTTTAATTTATAATCTTGGTGGTTCAATAGTAAAAAGTGTAATTACAAATGTTTCTGCCGGTATTAATAATATGGAGATTGATTTATCTGAATTGCAATCTGGTCAATATATTATAAGTATTAATAAAGGAGAAGATAAAGTGATCTCGAAACTAATAATTTCAAAATAAAGCCATTTGGGATTTAAAGCTTGAAAGTTAAAGTAATCCATTTTGATTTTAATAAACACAAATACCATGATAAAAACTAAATCTCTTACTTTAAGAGGCCTTCAACCTATCTTCAATTGTTGATTTATATGTCTTCAAAAAACTCTTCTTGAGTTTAGTGATATATAGTTATTGTTTTTTTATTTCCCTAACCAAAACCACATGAATCTTATCAATCTATTCCACGTATGTATTGATTGCAAATCTCTTTCTCTAAAAGGCTTGCAACCAATATTCAATTGTTAGAAAACTTGTTCTTCACAGTTTACAGATTTCAATACCCAAACTTTCCTTTTGATGAGTAGTTAGGGTATCTATTATCAATTTTATTAAATTTAAAATATTAAAAAAATGAAATTCAATAGTAATTTAATACTGTTTGTTGTGTTGTTGGCATGTATTTCAACCTACGCACAAAAAAGAATAACAGGAACTGTTATAGACAAACAAACAAATCAGCCAATGGCAGGAGTTAATATAGTTTCTTCCAATTCAAAAACAGGAGCTATATCAGGATTTGACGGGAAATTTCAATTAGAATTACCTGATAATGTTGCCTCAATAGAGTTTTCTTATATTGGTTACCAAAACAAAAAAGTAGCAATAGATGGAAGCACTAATTACAATGTTTACATGAGCTCGGGCCAAGACTTAAATGAAGTTGTAATTATTGGTTACGGGACAGTTTCCAAAAAAGACGTAAGCGCAAGTGTTTCTTCAATTAAAACTAAAGATTTACCTCCAGGTACTTCTTCTAGCTTCGAAAATTCTTTGCAAGGGCAAACTGCGGGTGTTAATATAAGTTCATCATCGGCAACCCCCGGTAGTGCTGTAAGTGTAAACATCCGTGGAGTATCTTCGATATCTGCAAGTAGTCAGCCCTTGTATATTATAGATGGGGTTCCTTTGGTATCAAGAAATAATTCTGCATTAAATGCTAATATTCAGCCAACAAACCCTTTGGCGGATTTAAATCCTAGTGATATCGAATCTTTCTCTATTCTAAAAGATGCTGCAGCAGCTGCTATTTATGGTTCTAGAGGAGCTAATGGAGTGATATTGATTACTACGAAAAGAGGTAAAACTGGTGCGAGTTCGGTTAATGTAAATTATTATACAGCTATTTCCGAAATCACAAAATATCCAAAATTAGTTGACAGTAATAAATTTAAAAGTTTCTTTAACACTGCTGCCGAATTTGATGGTTTAGGTACCGATTATTTTGATTGGATTGATACTTCCAAAGGTGTTAATACCAATATTTATGATGAAATTTTTAGAATTGGTATCGCTCAAAATTTAGATCTAAGTTTGAAAGGCGGTAATGAAAAAACTAGTTTCTATGTAAGTGGAAATTATTTTAATCAAGATGGTATTCAGATTGGGCAAGGTTTTAGAAGATTAAGTGGTCGTGTAAATTTAGACCACACTATTGATGATCAATTTAAAGTGGGTAGTACTTTTTTTATTACCCGAAGCAATCACCAAAGAACGATAGGTGAAAACGACGAATATGGTGTAGTTATTAATGCTCAAGGATGGGATCCTACAGAACCAATATATGATGAGAATGGTAAATACACAAATCCATTCAAATATAATACTTGGTGGCCACTAGAAAATCCTGTTCAGATTGCTAATGAATATAAAAACACTTCTCAATCTACACGTGTTCAAGGGTCTACTTATTTKGAATGGAAAATTATTCCAGATTTAAAATTTAAAACCGCTTTGTCTTTAGAATATTCAAATTTAGTTGAGACTTCTTATGTGCCTTCTGGAACTAATAAATCTAAAACAGGAGAGGGTATTTACGCCACTTATGAAGAAACAAACTGGCTTGTAGAAAACACTTTAAACTACACCAAAAAATTTCAAGAAAAACACGATTTTGGAGCTATTTTAGGTTGGACATTACAAGGGAATGAGTCTTTATTTTCCGATCAATCGGGTGTGGGTTACGCAACCAATTCTACAGCTAGTATTTCTGCGGCAAGTACTATTACTTCTAGTACTTCGGGTAAAAATCAATATGGATTACAATCTTTCTTTGGAAGAGCAAACTATGTTTATAATGATAAATACATTGCTTCATTTACAGTAAGAGCTGATGGTTCATCTCGTTTTGGAGAGAATAATCGTTATGGTTATTTTCCTTCTGGTTCCTTGGCATGGAGAGTAAATAAAGAAGAATTTTTTAATATAAAAACTATCTCTGATTTTAAAATCCGTGCTAGTTACGGACTTACAGGAAATCAGGAAATTAGCTCTAATTGGAGAGGAACTTATTCATTAAATGCTAATTATAATGGTGTTCCAGGTATTGCACCAAGTCGTTTGGGGAACCCGGATTTGGGTTGGGAAACAACGACCCAATTGGACCTTGGTTTGGACCTTGGGTTGTTTAAAAACAGAGTTAATTTAACATTTGATTATTTTGACAAACAAACAGACGACTTGTTGTTGCAATCTAAAGTTTCTGGTTTGACTGGTTTTAATTCCGTTTTTCAAAACGTTGGTGCGATTGAAAATAAAGGATTTGAATTTGCAATTAACGCAGCTGTTATTGATGGAGAACAATTCAAATGGAATACAGGAGTAAATCTTACTTTATTGGACAATAAGATTACAAAATTAAATAACAATGGAGAAGAAATTGGGAGAAATCATATCTTAAAAGAAGGTGAAGCTGTTAGTACGTTATACTTAATTAAGTTTTTAGGTGTCGATCCGCAAACAGGAGACGCGAAGTTTGATGATGTGAACAAAGACGGAATTATTGATTTTTCAGACAGGCAAATTGTTGGTGGAGCTATACCTACTTATTATGGAGGTTGGACAAATAATTTTAGTTACAAGCGTTTTACATTAACAGCTAACTTTTTATTCTCAGGAGGAAATAAAATATTCAATCAAAGTAGACATGTATATGAAAATTATGGTTTTACTAAAAGTGGTATTCCATACTCTAATATTAGCGAAAGAGTCTATGATAACTATTGGAGGACTCCAGGTCAAATTACCGACATACCAAGGCCGTCTACAGAAGGTGGACAAATGCAACGTTTTAGTACTCAGTATTTAGAAGATGGCGATTATATTCGATTAAAAACTTTAAATCTAGCGTACAAATTGCCAACAGATGTTATTAAGAAAATTGGTTTAAACAATCTTTCTTTATATGTACAGGCTCAGAACTTATTTACATTAACTGATTATTTAGGTTTTGATCCGGAAGTATCTACAAACACCTCTTCTCAAGAAGATCTGAATATTTTGCAAGGTGAAGATTTTGGAACTTTGGGTCAGGCAAGAACGATTACAATTGGATTAAGTACAACATTTTAAAAAAATAAAATCATGAAAAAAATAAATATATATGCATGTTTATGTATGTTACTTGCCTTTACTTTTTTAGGTTGTGAAGATGTATTAGATACTAAACTCGATGATGAAGTTCCAGTAGAAACAGCTATAACAGATGGTATTTCTTTAAAATCTGCAGCGGTTGGACTTTACGATATAATGCAAAGCGGAACGTATTACGGAGGTGAATTTGTATTGGCTCAGGATTTGTCGGGTGGTATTGCTGATGCTACTGGTTTTCAAGAGCGTTTTGCACAGTTAGATAAAGCCATAGTACCTCCATCTAACGCCTATATTCAAAGTAGTTGGGTTAATGTTTATAATTTGGTAAATGCCAGTAATTTAATTTTGTCTAAAATGGATGAATTGAAACTGGATGATGATACTTCAAAAGGAACGGCACTTTTTTGTCGGGCATTGGGACATTTTGATGCTTTGAGACAATTTGGACAATTTACAGATATGAACTCAAAATTTGGTATCCCAATTTCTACGGAATATTTAGATTCAAAATCGGCATTAACAATTTCGAGATCAACTGTTGCAGCCTCTTATCAACAAATTATTGCTGATTTGAATGGAGCAATTGGATTATTGAAATATGATAGCAACCGATTTTCTATTACTAAAGCAGCTGCAGAGGCATTACTTGCACGAGTGTATTTGTATCAAGGTGATAATGATAATGCTATTGTTTATGCTAGTAAAGTTATTGATAATACTACTTATAAATTGAATACCAAATACAATGATATTTATGATGTTGAAGGTTCTAATGAAGCCATATTTGAATTACAGTTTTTAGGTACAGATGGAAGTGGTTTTACTGGAATTTTATCGGTTTCACCTCCTGAGGTTTCAGCTAATTATGATAATTTTTTCGAACCGATGGATTCTGATAATGATCCAAGAAGTTACCGATATTATGATGATGGTAAAGTGGTTTATGTAGATAAGTACGGTACTAATAAAAACCAAATTGATGGTAATAGTATCATTATCAAGTTGTCTGAGATGTATCTAATTAGAGCAGAGGCGTTGGCAAAGAAAAATCCAAATGACTTAACATTAGCTTTGGCTGACTTGAATATAGTTAGGGAAAGAGCTTTGCCATCAAATCCTTATACGATGGCTGATGCACCCAATTTAAGTAGTTTTATTACTATTTTATTAGATGAAAGTGCTAGAGAATTAGGCTTTGAAGGGCATAGATGGTTTAGTGTTGTCCGTTTAGGACGTGCCACATCGTTATTGAATATTCCTGCGTTTAGAACGGTTTATCCAATACCTCAAAATGAAATTACTATCGCTAAAGGTGTTTTAGAACAAAACCCAGGCTATTAAAAAAACCAAAAGAAGTTACTAATTCGGAATTTATTTAATTAAATGGATTCCGATTAGTTCCTTCTTTCTTTCAAAAAAAAAAAATGACAAAACATACACCATTCGCATTATGTATTCATGGAGGTGCAGGCGTAATAACTCCCGAAAATCTTTCGGAAGCCGATAAAAAATTAATAAATGCTGATTTAATGCTTGCCTTGAATTCAGGTGAAGAAATTTTAGCAAAAGGGGGAAGCGCTATAGATGCAGTTGCAGCAGCCGTAGTAGCATTAGAAAATAGTATTCATTTTAATGCTGGAAAAGGAGCTGTTTATACTAGAACTGGAAAACATTTACTTGAAGCATCCATAATGGACGGTGCCACTTTTAAGGCAGGAGCAGTTGCTAATAGCAGGAGAATTAAAAATCCTGTTTTATTTGCAAAAAGTCTATTAGCAGACGAAAATATAGTATTACTTTCGGGTAAAGGTGCAGATAAATTAGCGGAAGAAACCAATCACGAAATGGTTGAAAATACTTATTTTGATACTGATTTTAGAAAAGAACAACTTATTGAAGCTCAAAAAATTTCAGAAACAGGGACTTATTTAGATCACACGAATCTAAAAATGGGAACTGTTGGAGCCGTTGCTATTGATAAGCAAGGTAACATTGCTGCAGCAACTTCTACAGGTGGAATGACAAATAAATTAGATGGACGTATTGGTGATACAGCTATTATTGGTGCGGGCACATATGCCAACAATAAAACATGTGGTGTATCCTGTACTGGTGTTGGTGAATATTTTATTAGGGCAACGGTTGCTTCGATGGTCTCTAACTTAATGGAATATGGAGACAAAACACTAGAGCAGGCAACAGAAATAACAATTAAGGAACATCTGACTCAATTGGGAGGCGAAGGCGGATTAATTGCAATTGATAACGAAGGAAATGTGAACTTTTCCTTTAATTCTCAAGGAATGTATCGTGGATATGTTAGTGAGAAAACGAATGAGAAGAAAATCTATATTTGGGATAACGAAGAAATATAACCTTTATCAATCTAAAATGAGCATGGCCGTGATTTGGTTGAAAACATCAATAGCGGCTATGTATTTCCATAGTCCAAAAAAAGTATAGATATGAAAATTATTCAAATTTTTATTTTAGCGTTTTCGCTTTTTCAAATTTCTTGCCAGTCTAAGAGCGAATCTGGTAAAAAACAACCGATTTCTGAATTAGAGAAGCAATCTAAAAATAAAGCTCTCGGGAAATTATTTATTATTGGAGGGGGAAAAAAGTCAGATGATTTGATTTCGAAATTGATCACTTTAAGCAAACTCGAACAAGAAAATTTCATGATAATCCTCCCAATGGCTAGTGAAGAACCTGATTCGGCGGTTTATTATACTGCAAAGCAGTTTATTTCCTTAGGTGTTCGTCCAGAGAAGATAAAATCTTTTAATCTTAATCCAAAGAATCAAACAAAGGGGCAAATCGATTCTCTTAAAACCGCAAGTTTAATTTATATTACGGGTGGTGATCAGAACTTGTTTATGAAATCTGTTTTGAATACTTCAGCTTATGATGCTATTTCTACTGCTTATCAAAATGGAACAACCATTGCAGGAACAAGTGCTGGCGCAGCTGTGATGAGCAAAAAAATGATATCGGGAAATGAACTGAAACATCCAAAATATACTGGAGATTTTCGTGCCATTGAAGCTCAAAACTTTGAGATAAAAACAGGATTGGGTTTACTCCCAAACGCTATTGTTGATCAGCATTTTATTCGTCGGATGAGGATGAATCGTTTATTAGCTGTAGCACTGGAAAATCCAGATCAAATAGCAATTGGAATTGATGAATCTACTGCTATTATAGTAGATGGCGACTCTGCAACGGTTTGTGGCGATTCGCAGGTAATTTTAATTCAGAACAATGAAAAGAAAAGTATTCACACAAAAAGCGGATTATTAGGAGGTAAAAATATCAAGTTAGAAATCCTTCTTCCAGGAGAAAAATTTAAAATATAAAAGATGAAAATATTAGAAAAATTCCCAGACACAATCACTATAATTTTAGCGATAACTGTTCTATTTATTGGCTTAACATGGATAATTCCAGCGGGAGAATTTGACAGGACTATTGTTAACAACACCGAAAAAATTATTGCAGGCTCTTATAAGCATGTAGGAGCGATTCCTCAGGGTATCGAAGCATTTTTACTTGCTCCCATCAAAGGATTTATTTCGGCAGCACAAATTATTGCTTTTGTTTTTTTGGTTGGAGGTGCTTTTGCCATTATAAACACTACCGGAGCTATAAATGCTGGTTTATTTAATGTAATTCAATACAGTCAAAAAAGGCCCAAATACAAAATTTTAGTTCTTCCTTTTTTAATAATATTATTTTCATTTGCAGGAGCTACTTTTGGGATGAGTGAAGAAATTTTAATTTTCATTTTGATTACTGTTCCTATGGCAAAAGCAATGGGATATGATGCAATAGTTGGAGCAGCCATACCAATAGTAGGAACTGGTGTTGGTTTTGGTGGTGCATTCAGTAACCCATTTACCATTGGTATAGCACAAGGTATAGCACAAATCCCAATTTTTAGCGGAATGGAATACCGAATTTTTGTATGGTTTGTTTTGACCAGTATTGCTTGTGCAGTAATAACTCAGTATGCATCGAAAATCGAAAAAAATCCCGAGAAAAGCTTATTGTTTGGTATTAACAGTGAGAATGAAAAAAGTAATATTGATACATCAGATTTTGATTTAAATAGTTCAAGAAAGGTCGTTTTGTTGGCTCTTTTGGCTTCTATTGTTATCCTTATTTATGGAGTAAGCAATTATGCTTGGTACATTAATGAAATTGCGGGTTTATTTTTAGCATTGGCTATTTTTGTTTCCATTATTTATAGAATGCCTATATCTAAGGCTGTAGATGCTTTTGTGGATGGAGCCAAGGATATGATGACAGCCGCTTTGGTAATTGGTTTGGCCAAGGGACTTTTAATTATTTCACAAGACGGGAAAATAATAGATACAATTCTAAATTCAATTGTAACCATTACCCAAAATACGGCGCCAGTAATTTCTGCTGTATGTATCTTCTTTTTTCAATCCTTTTTAAACTTTTTTATTCCGTCAGGTTCTGGACAAGCGTCATTAACTATGCCTATCATTATCCCAATTTGCGATGTATCAGGTATCAGCAGACAGATGGCAGTATTAACTTTTCAGCTAGGTGATGGTCTTACCAATCTCATAATTCCAACAAGTGGTGTTACGATGGGAGCTCTTACACTCGCCAAAATACCATATAGTAAATGGTTTAAATGGATGTTGCCAAGAATGCTAGTGTTTTTAATAGCGTCGATGTTGTTGTTACTTCCTCCATTATATTTATTTAAATGGTAAAAACAAAAAGGATGAAAACAATTGTATGTATTAGTTTACTGGCATTATGTTCATGCGCTTCAGACAACGATTCAAAAGTGCCTGAGTCAACGTTGCCTGAAGCAGTAGTGCCTACAGTTAAAAACTATACATCTTATTTTATTGGAAATAAAACCGACAGTAAAAATAAGGCACTTGGAGGAATTTGTCTGATGGGAGGTGCTACAGAGAATGATGAAGCGATGAAATGGTTCCTGAAAAGAGCAAATGGAGGTGATGTTTTAGTTCTAAGAACTTCGGGTACTGATGGCTATAATTCTTATTTGTACTCATCATTAGGAGTAAAAGTAAATTCTGTTGAAACTATTCTTTTTAAAAATAGTGCCGCCAGTTCAGATAGTGATATTCTTGTTAAAATAAAAAATGCTGAAGCTATTTGGTTTGCTGGTGGTGACCAATGGGACTATATTTCCTATTGGAGAAATAGTCCGATTTCAAAAGCTATAAACGATGCAATTGCACAAAATAACATTGTTATTGGAGGTACAAGTGCAGGAATGGCAATTCAAGGAGGTTTTTATTTTTCTGCTCAAAAGGGAACAATAACGTCTTCAGAAGCATTACAGAATCCTTTTGATTCAAAACTAACGGTTTCGAACGAACCTTTTCTTGATAATTCTATTTTAAAAAATGTGATAACAGATACTCATTATGATAATCCTAATAGAAAAGGCCGACATATAGCATTTATAGCGCGTATTATAACGGACTATGGTATCTCAGCCAAAGGGATTGCCTGTGATGAATATACATCTGTTTGTATTGATGAAAAAGGAATTGCAAGAATATTTGGAAGCTATCCCGCAAAAGAGGATGTAGCCTATTTTATAAAACCAAACACAGATATTCCAAATAATAAACCTGAATTGTGTAGTCCTAACAAAGCTTTAGAATGGAATCTCGATAAAAAAGCTATTACTGTGTATGAAGTTAAAGGAACTAATGACGGTAAAAACACTTTTAATCTAAACAATTGGACAGAAGGGAATGGAGGAATTTGGAAAAACTGGTATATAGAAAATGGCACATTAGCAGAGCTAATTGCTCTTTAATATGTATGATGAACTTCTCTATAAATTATCTGATTTGTGGATGCTAAAGGCATTTTTTTATTTTTTGAGTGTAAACCTTTAAGATATCTTAGCAACTCTAAAAGAAATATCAGTTTATTGTTGGAGATATTTTTTAATTGGTTTTTTCTCAGATTAGAAGGATAATTGATGAGAGGAAGTAGAATGGCATTTTTTTATGAATAATCAAATATTTAACAAATTTACAATGGAAATAATTTTAAATCAATGGGGTGTTCTTTGGCAGGATATTATTCTTCATCCAGGAGCCTCATTAGCAATAATTGGAAATTTAATTATTATTGAAAGCTTGCTTTCTGTAGATAATGCAGCAATATTAGCAACAATGGTCATGGATTTACCAAGTGAACAACGGGATAAAGCTTTAAAATACGGAATATTTGGAGCCTACTTATTTAGAGGCATAGCAATGCTTTTTGCAGCATTTTTAATTAAAATATGGTGGCTAAAACCTATCGGTGGAATTTATTTACTTTATCTGGCATATGATTATTGGAAAAGCAAACATGCTGAAGCTTTTGATAACGACACATTAGATAAAAACAGTAATTGGCTCTATAGAGTAACAGTTGGTTCTCTGGGAACATTTTGGGCCACTGTAGCTTTAATCGAATTAATGGACATGGCCTTTTCTATAGATAATGTATTTGCAGCAGTTGCATTTACCCCAAACATAATTTTAGTCTGCATAGGCGTATTTATCGGGATTTTAGCCATGCGATTCATTGCGCAATGGTTTGTTATACTTATGGGAAAATATAGCTTTCTTGAAACGGCAGCATTTGTTGTAATTGCACTATTAGGACTCAAATTAACTTTTTCCTTATGGGAACATTTTTATCCGGAAAGTGCAATAAGTGTATTTTTAGGAAGTCATACTGCTGATATTGGCATCTCTGTTTTAACAGTTGCTATTTTCTTTGTGCCGATTTTAACTTCACTGCTTTTTTGTTTTCCTCAAAAGAAATTAAATTCTTAGAAATTGTCTGAATATAAAGATGTATAGAGAAATCAGATTTTAAATTTTTTACTAAATGTAATATAGTATCGGTTTCCTGAAAGTTTAGACTAATTTGTTTTTAAGACATTTAATCGTTTAGATTTATCTTTTGAATTAGTGTTATTTATCTAAACAAAAAATGCCTGCACCATATAGATGCAGGCAATTTTATAACTAACCAAAACCAAAGTAATAAATAACCAGTTTATTACATTGCAAAGATCAGCATAATGTTTAAGTTTTGTTGTTAAGGAATTGTTATTACTTTTTCTTAAAAAGTTAAGTTTTTCAATTTAATTTTAACATATTAATATTCTGACTTTTTTAAAAATTAATTAATTGATTATCAGAGTTGTTTTGTTTTGTGTGAAATTGACATTTTTAAATTTTTGAAAGTCGTAAAATTACCATTGCTATTGCATAAAATTGTCATTGAATTTTACTTTTTGTCCTGCAAAGCAAAAACCTTTTTCAAAACATCTGAAGTTCTGGCATTCAAATCGGTTCTGATGTTTTTTTCTTCAACAGTGATCATTTTAAATACACCATCCAATGCTTTTTTGGTTATGTAATCTGTAAGATCTGGATTTACTTTGGTAACAAATGGTATGGTGTTGTATTGCTTAATTATATTCGCCCAAATCACATCTGCTCCAACCTTGCCAATCGATTGTTGAACTACTGGACTAAACTTTGAATAGAGCGGTGTTTCAGTTGTTGATTGTAAATAAACTGTTGCTGCGTTTTCTTTACCAAGTAAAATGCTTTTGGCATCGGTTATAGTGATGTTTTTGATAGCCGAAACAAATATAGGTGTTGCTTCTTTTACTGCATCTTCAGCAGCTCTATTCATGACTAATATTCCTTCATCAGCCAATTTTGACATCCCCATTTTTCGTAACGTTTTGTCTAGTTTAGCTAATTCTTCGGGCATTAGAATCTTAACAGCTTCATTTTTATAAAAACCATCGGTAGCAGTAAGTTTTGATACTTGTTCGGTAACGCCTTTGTTAAGGGCTTCTTTTAGACCGGCTGCGATATCTAGGGTATTATTTGATTTTGTTACTGCGTTAATTTTTTCGGCTGCTTTTGCAAATATGCCTTTGAATTGTGCATTACTGATTGCAGGTAAGAGAAGGAGTAGGAGTAGGGCTTTTTTCATTTTGTTTTAATTTTTTTCAAAAGTAGACAAACAATATTTACTAATGAAGAGCAATTTCCTAATGAAATGCTAAAAAAAATGATCTGCTTTGTTTGTAATAATTGCTTTATTTTATTTGTTATATTTGTAATGTATTGAAAAATAGATATTTGTGTGTTTTTAAGATTGAAATAATTGTAATTTTTAAAAATGAAAATACAGGAATTGGAATTACTCTCTGATGATATTCCAAAAACAGAAGCTTTTTATAACCAAGTTTTAGGTTTGGATACTTTATATAGGGATCATTCCAGTGTTTCATTCAATACAGGTGCTACGAAACTGACTTTTCATTCTTCCCAAAATGTAAAACCAGTCTATCATTTTGCTTTTGATGTACCCAATAATAAGTTGTTGGATGCTTTTTCTTGGATTGAAAGCAAAACCGAAATCATGTATGTAATTCCGCCCGATAAAATTGCCGATTTCTACAACTGGAATGCGAAGTCCTTTTATTTTTATGACAATAACGGAAATATTCTGGAGTTCATTGCGAGAAACGATTTGGATAACGCCTCACAAAATCCATTTGATGGCAATTCAATTCTGTCAGTAAGTGAGATTGGATTGGTTTCCAAAAATGTAGCTGTACTATGCGATGAGTTTTTTTATAAATATGGATTAACACCGTATTCAAAACAACCAAAATTGCCCAAATTTATTGTTTTGGGAACCGTAACGGGACTTTTTATTCTTGTGGAAGAAAATAGAGATTGGTATCCAACGGATAAGAAATCGAAATCATTTTGGACAAAAGTGGTTTTTAATCACGAAGGAGAAATTAAAATATTGGAAGTTTTAGAATAAATAAAATTAAATAACGAATGTAGAATTTAAACTGTTAGAAAAATGGAAAGTCAAGACAATCAGCCATCATCGGCTAGTATTATGCAAATTGGATCTGGGTTTTGGGCATCAAAATTATTGCTGGCCGCAGTAAAATTTCAATTATTTACGAAGCTTGCCGAAAAGCAATCAATGTCGGCACAGGAAATAAAGACGATGTTGAATCTGAAGTGTACTGATATTCATTTGTTTGATTTTTTAGATGCTTTGGCGGGATTTGGATTTCTCAACAGGAAAGGGATTTTGGAATCGGCCGTTTATTCCAATAGCGTAAATGCAGATGCTTTTTTGGTTGTTGATAAACCGGCTTATATAGGTGGAATGCTCGATATGCTGAATAATCGTTTGTACCAATTTTGGGGAAATTTAGAGGAAGGTTTGCTTACAGGTTTGCCGCAAAATGAAATTAAGGCAGGAGATGACAATTTGTTTGACGAACTCTATAAATCCCCCGAAAGATTATTGGAGTTTATCAATGCGATGGGAAGTATCCAAATTGGTAATTTTAATGCCTTTGCCCAGCAGTTTGATTTTTCAAAATACAAAACCTTGACAGACGTTGGGGGATGTGGCGCGGCATTGTCTACAACGGTGGCCAAGCACCAGCCCCATATGAAGTGCACCAGTTTTGACCTTCCGGTTGTGGAGCCCATTGCAAAAGAAAAAATAGCAAAAACCCCTTTTTCGGATAGGGTTGTAACAGCAAGCGGAGATTTTTTTGCAGATCCTTTTCCAAAAGCTGATGTTGTCGTAATGGGAAATATACTCCATGATTGGGATGAACCAAAGAAACTGGTTCTTCTCCAAAAAGCATACGATGCCCTTCCAGAAGGAGGTGCGTTCGTGGCCATAGAGAACGTTATTGATGATGAACGAACCAAAAATGTTTTCGGAATGATGATGAGCCTGAATATGCTAATTGAAACCGGAACCGGTTTTGACTATACTTTCTCGAGTTTCAATAAATGGACAAAAAGCGTGGGATTCAAATCAACTTCGATTGTTCCGCTGACAGGACCTGCAAGTGCGGCAATTGCTTATAAGTAGATTGTTGTGAAAAACCAAAACGGTTGTGCTTCCTAAGAAAACACAACCGTTTTGTTATTGTATACCATCGTTTTTCGCTCGGCATGCAGGGTGACAGCCCTGGCAAGTACCATACGCTCCAAATCGCGACCTTTCATAATAAAATCCTCGATTGAATGGCTGTGGGAAACTCTCGAAATATCTTGCTCAATAATTGGCCCTTCATCCAGTTCCTCGGTAACGTAATGACTCGTGGCCCCAATAATTTTTACTCCCCGTTTGAAAGCTGAATGATATGGCTTGGCTCCCGGAAATGCAGGTAAAAAAGAGTGGTGAATATTGATTATTTTGTTTTTGTAAAGCGCAATCAAATTTGGGGTTATAATTTGCATATAGCGTGCCAAAACTATGAAATCAATATCAAATTTTTTCAATAATTCGATTTGTGCTTTTTCGCCCTCTTCCTTATTTTCTTTGGTAAACGGAACATGAAAAAATGGAATATTAAAACGCTCGGCAACCGGTTTCAAATCTTCGTGATTACTAATAATTAAAGGAATTTCCAACGGTAATTCACCAGCGCAAAAACGCCCCAAAATATCGTATAAACAGTGGTCGTATTTGGAAATAAACAATGCCATTTTTGGTTTTTCATCCTGAGGATACATTGCCCAAGTCATATTGAAAGGCGTGGCAAGATTTGTTTGAAAATGGCTTTTGATAGTTTCAATATTCCAAGTGTCTCTGCTAAATTCACATTCCAATCGCATAAAAAACACATTTTCATCGGCATCAACATGCTGGTCCAGGTAAGTGATATTTCCATCAATCGAAGCGATATAATTTGTCACCGAGGCAATAATCGCCTTTTTGTCTTCGCAATGGATAAGTATGGTAATTTTTTGCATTTGTTTAAAATTTTCTAAAAATAATTAGGAGCTAATCCCGCTGTACACTGCAAGTCCTCATTGATAAAACTGTTTTTCTAAGCTCCAAAAGAGCTTCTTTCAGTCGCTTTTTTGGAGCAAGAAAAACTAGTTTCATCCATTCCGGGCTTTTCGTTTCCATCGGGGCTAGACCTCGAAAATACCAATTTTTTCCGAAAACTAAGCTCCGTTTTCTTAATAAAAAACAATGTTATCATATTTTGTGTTTTATGTTATTTTTAATGATTTTTATTTTAAAATTTATGTAAATTGCACCCTTAAATTATCATATTCACAAAATGGAATTACTTAAACCGTATGTACCCGTAAATAAAGTCCGAATTGTAACTGCCGCATCACTTTTTGATGGTCACGATGCTGCAATTAATATAATGAGAAGAATTATTCAGTCCACAGGAGTTGAGGTAATTCATTTGGGACATGATAGAAGTGTAGAGGAAGTGGTGAATACTGCGATTCAAGAAGATGCTAATGCTATTGCCATGACTTCCTATCAAGGTGGACACAACGAATACTTTAAATATATGTATGATTTGCTTCAGGAAAAAGGAGCAGGTCATATCAAAATCTTCGGTGGAGGTGGAGGTGTAATCTTGCCTTCGGAAATAGCCGAATTACAAGCCTACGGCATTACCCGAATTTATGCTCCAGATGATGGACGTGCGATGGGATTGCAAGGAATGATCAATGATCTAGTTCAACGTTCTGATTTTCCTATCGGAGATAAATTAACGAATGAACTCGATTTAATAGAAAATAAAACACCTACAGCTATTGCCCGTTTAATTTCGGCTGCCGAGAATTTTCCAGAAATAGCCAAACCATTTTTTGATAAAATTCATACTAAGAATGAATCTTCAAAGATTCCTGTTCTTGGAATCACAGGAACAGGTGGAGCAGGAAAATCATCATTGGTAGACGAATTAGTGCGCCGATTCTTAATTGATTTTCCAGAAAAAACCATCGGATTGATTTCTGTGGATCCATCAAAAAGAAAAACAGGTGGAGCGTTATTGGGAGACAGAATTCGTATGAATGCCATTAACAACTCTAGAGTTTATATGCGTTCGTTGGCTACTCGTCAATCGAATTTGGCATTATCAAAATACGTAGCTGAAGCCATTGAGGTTTTAAAAGCTGCAAAATACGATATCATAATCCTTGAAACTTCAGGTATTGGTCAATCCGATACGGAGATTATGGATCATTCGGATGTTTCATTATATGTAATGACACCAGAATTTGGTGCAGCAACTCAATTGGAAAAAATCGATATGCTTGATTTTGCTGATTTAGTGGCTTTAAATAAATTCGACAAACGCGGTGCTTTGGATGCCATTCGCGATGTGAAAAAGCAATACCAACGCAATCATAATCTGTGGGATGTAAATCCAGATGAAATGCCAGTTTATGGAACTATTGCTTCCCAGTTCAATGACCCGGGGATGAATACATTGTACAAATCCATTATGGATAAAATCGTTGAGAAAACGGATTCCGATTTGAAATCGACTTTCCAAATCACCCGCGAAATGAGCGAAAAGATTTTTGTAATTCCGCCACATAGAACTCGTTACTTATCTGAAATTGCCGAAAACAACAGAAAGTATGATGTAACAGCTTTGAGTCAAGAACAAGTGGCTCAAAAACTATATGGAGTTTTCAAAACTATAGAAAGTGTTTCTGGGAAAATTCCAGTGATCAATAAAGCAGGAATTGATGAAGATTCGGTATTGCCAAGTGCTTTAGAATCTGAAAAACCAGGTGTTGCAGAGAATAAAATCTTTTTAAATCTTTTACTGAATCAATTTGATAAGGTAAAAATGGATTTAGATCCACACAATTGGAAATTGATTTTGCATTGGGATGAAAAAGTAAATAAATATAAAGACCCAGTTTACACGTTTAAAGTACGTCACAAAGAGATAAAAATGGCTACGCATACGGAGTCACTTTCGCATACACAAATCCCAAAAGTAGCGATGCCAAAGTATCAAGCTTGGGGAGATATTTTGCGTTGGTGCTTGCAGGAGAATGTTCCTGGAGAATTTCCTTTTACCTCTGGATTGTATCCGTTTAAACGTGAAGGAGAAGATCCTTCAAGAATGTTTGCTGGTGAAGGTGGGCCGGAAAGAACCAATAAACGTTTCCATTATGTGAGTGCGGGATTGCCAGCAAAAAGGCTTTCTACAGCTTTTGACAGTGTGACTTTATACGGAAACGATCCTCACATTCGTCCTGATATTTACGGAAAAATTGGAAATGCAGGAGTTTCTATTTGTTGTTTGGATGATGCTAAAAAACTATACTCTGGTTTTGATTTGGTGCACGCCATGACTTCGGTAAGTATGACGATCAATGGTCCAGCTCCTATGTTGCTTGGATTCTTTATGAATGCTGCTATCGATCAGCAATGTGAGTATTATATAAAAGAAAATAATCTTGAAGATGAGGTTGCTGATAAAATCAACGAAATCTACAAACAAAAGGGAGTTGAGCGTCCACATTATCAAGGTGATTTACCTGAAGGAAATAATGGTTTGGGATTATTCCTTTTGGGAGTAACCGGTGATCAGGTGTTGCCACTGGAAGTATATAATGAAATTAAAGAAAAAACACTTTCGCAAGTTCGTGGGACAGTCCAAGCTGATATTCTAAAAGAAGATCAAGCCCAAAACACTTGTATTTTCTCGACTGAATTCGCTTTGCGATTGATGGGGGATGTTCAGGAATATTTTATAGCCAAAAACGTTAGAAACTTTTATTCGGTTTCTATTTCGGGATATCATATTGCAGAGGCAGGGGCCAATCCAATCACGCAATTAGCATTCACACTTTCAAACGGTTTTACTTACGTGGAATATTATTTAAGCCGCGGAATGGACATCAATGATTTTGGACCAAATTTATCGTTCTTTTTCTCGAATGGCGTCGATCCAGAATATGCAGTAATTGGTCGTGTGGCGCGTAAAATTTGGGCGAAAGCCATGAAAAATAAATACGGTGCCAATGAAAGAGCTCAAATGTTGAAATACCATATTCAAACTTCGGGACGTTCATTACACGCACAGGAAATTGATTTCAACGATATTCGTACAACTTTGCAAGCCTTGTATGCTATTTATGATAATTGTAATTCATTGCATACCAATGCTTATGATGAGGCAATTACAACTCCAACCGAAGAATCAGTTCGTAGAGCAATGGCAATTCAGTTGATTATCAATAAAGAATTAGGTCTTGCTAAAAACGAGAATCCAATTCAAGGTTCATTCATTATTGAAGAATTAACGGATTTAGTGGAAGCTGCCGTTTTACAGGAATTTGACAGAATTACAGAACGTGGCGGTGTGCTAGGCGCTATGGAAACAATGTACCAACGTTCTAAAATTCAAGAGGAAAGTTTGTATTATGAAACTTTGAAACACACAGGTGAATTCCCAATTGTGGGAGTAAACACTTTCTTGAGTTCCAAAGGTTCTCCAACTGTAATTCCGGCTGAAGTAATTCGTGCAACTGAAGAAGAAAAACAATATCAAATTACCATGCTAGATAATTTGCATCAGTGTCATGCAGTTTTGGTAAAAGAGCATTTGAATACGCTTCAAGAAGCTGCGATCAAAGGCGAAAATTTATTCGGACATTTGATGGAAGCGACAAAAGTTTGTTCTTTGGGACAAATCACTGAAGCTTTGTTTGAAGTGGGAGGACAATATAGAAGAAATATGTAAAAAAAGCATTTGTTTCTGATTTTAGAAAATGTGTTATATTTTAAATTACAAGTTAAAAAAGACCCTTTAGCATTAAAGGGTCTTTTTGATTTTATTTTTATAAATTAGTATTATGAAAAAAACTTTTTTAAATCTTTTTATACTTCTCATTAGCATTTGTAGCTATTCGCAAGAAAAACAATTATTGCCAAAAGGAGTAATTGTTGATTCGGTTAAAATAGTAAATACTGATAATGAATCCTATGCTGTTTATTTGCCAAACCAATATAGGAAGGAGGTGCCTTCTGCAATTGTTTTTATTTTTGATCCAGGAGGAAGAGGGAAAGTTGGGATTGAGCCTTTTGTTTTGGCTGCAGAAACCTATAAATATATTTTGGTGTGTTCCAATAATTCAAAAAACGGACCAACCGATGTAAATTTAGAAATCGCAAATCGTCTGTTTGAAAGCGTATCAACGGAATATAATTTAAATCCTTCAGAGCTTTATATTTCAGGCTTTTCAGGAGGTGCAAGGTTAGCGGGTAGTATAGCAGTTTCTTCGGTTGCTTTCCAGGGTGTAATTGCTTGTGGAGCTTCTTTTAATGAAATGGATAAGTTCGCTTTGCAAGATGCTAGTTTCTCATATGTAGGTATGGTTGGAGATAAGGATATGAATTATCAAGAAATGATTCGAAATGAAGAATGGTTGAACAAAATGATGGTAAAAAACACTTTGTTTGTTAGTCATCAAACTCATACTTGGCCATCGCAAAAAGAAATGCTTCGTGCTTTTGATTGGTTAGAAATACAGGCTTTTAAAAATAGTATTAGAAAATCCAACGAAACCACCATTAAAAGAATCTATGATGAGAATTTAAAAATAGCCGATAGTTTAAAAGGAAATAATGAGATGATTTCGTCTATTGCTGAATATGATAGATGCAACGCTATTTATGATAATAAGGATGAAAAAATAAAAGCGACAATTGAGTCAATAAAAAAATCCAAAGAATATAAGAGTCAAATTTCGAAAAGAGATGAAATATCAGTTTTAGAAAATGAAATTACCAATTCCATTTTGAGTCAATTTGACAAAGAATTGAAAGTTGCCAAAAGTGATAATGATTTTAAATTTTGGAAGACTGAATTTAAAAAGCTAGAAGACAGAAAAACAAAGAGCAAGGATATTGCAATTAAAAGTATGGTCGATAGAATACAATTTATGACAAAGGCATTGGTTTATGAAACAGCCCAAGAAACTAAAAGAAACTTTCAAAATGATAAATTGCTATATTGTAAGGAATTGGAAAAAGTGATTCAATTGTATGATAAAAAGTAATGAGGTAAGGTTTTCAATATAAAAAGAAAACAGCCCCAAAAAGAGCTGTTTCTATAAAATTCGAAGTATTTTTTCTTAATTCAACTAACCCAATTAATTAGTTGTAGCCACATTTTGATTTTTCATTTTCAATTCCCCTTTGTACACTTCAGCGACTGATCTTCTAGATAAGGTTGAAGCTTCTTTTGAAATAACAATCTCATGTGTTACTTTTTTCAAATTGGTTTCAACTTCCAAAAAGTAAACACCATCAGGAAATTCTTCAAGGCTGTATGTTCTTAAAATACCACCTTTCCCAGTTGCAACCTCAGAATAGATTACTGTATGGTCTTTATCATAGATGGTCACATTCGCTTTTGGAATTTCATTTACAGAAAAACTAATTTCTTTACCAGTTCCTTTTTTTACATTTAGTAAAAAATCACCATCGATTGCATAACTACTCATTGTAGTCATTGCCACTAAAACTACCAGACTTAATTTTAAAATCGTTTTCATAATACTGTTGTTTTAAATTAGTAATTAAATTTCTATAGCTAAATTAGAACGATAATCTATTTGATTACGCAACTGTTTTTTCTTATTTGTGTGTTATTTTAACCTTACGAAAACGATGTATGTTAAAATTTGATAATATAGGATTGTTTTGTGTTAAATTTGAATAGTTTTAAAAATGGGTCTATGAAAAAAATGAGTCCAACACTTGAAATTATCACCCCATCTTTTGGGAGTTCTTTTACTTTTTCCAGATATGTTGAGAACGCTAATTGTAAATCGGATCTCTGGCACTACCATCCCGAAATCGAATTGGTTTTTGTTAATGGAGGTTCGGGGAAAAGACAAATAGGGAGTCATATATCATATTATTCAGATGGTGATCTAGTTCTTATAGGAAGCAATTTGCCTCATTGTGGATTTACAAACGAGCAAACTGGTAATAAGAATGAAACGGTAATCCAGATGCGTCCAGATTTTTTGGGTAACGATTTTCTGGAAATTCCAGAGTTGAAAAATATTCAGCATCTTTTACATAAAGCAAAAGGTGGTATTGCTTTTGGTTCAGAAACCAAGAAAATAATTGCGTGTAAAATTGAGGAGATGGAAAATCAATCTAATTTTGATCGATTATTGAGCATGATTAGTATTCTGAATACTTTGGAAACAAATAATGAATATACTATTTTGAATGCCGATGGTTTTTCGTTGGAATTGCATGTTCAAGATAATGATAGAATTAATGTGGTTTTTAATCATGTAAAAGACCATTTTCAGGAACCTATTCAACTGGATACCGTTTCGAGCATGGTAAGCATGACAACTCCTTCATTTTGCAGGTATTTTAAAAAAATCACCAATAAGACCTTTACTGCTTTCGTAAATGATTATCGTTTGGTTCACGCTTCAAAACTCTTGTCGGAGAACACAAAGAGTATTACCGAAATTTGCTATGAAAGCGGATTTAATAATTTTAGTCATTTTAATAAGTCATTTAAAGCGTTCACGGGGAAAAGTGCTTCGCAATACAGACATGAATTGAAGTCTTTTATGGAGTGATTTTTAAAGCTCATGACTTATTTATTTTTATACTACAAAAACAAATCAACTTAATTTTAAGAGGTTATAGATAAGTATTTTGTGTTTTTATCTTCTCTAATCAAATAGAGAGTATTCTGATTTTGTTTTTGGAAATTGTATATTTACATTTCATCAAAAAAAAGAATAATATGAAAAAAATACGAATACTATGTATTGCATTTTTATTTAGCAATACCATTTTATCTTTCGCTTCAACTGTTGATACTTTGCAAGTTCCTAGTGTTGCAATGAGTAAAACCTACAAAGCAGCTGTAGTATTGCCTAATTCGTACGCAAAAGGGAAAGCAGTTTATCCGGTGCTTTATCTTTTACATGGAGCTTATGGACATTTTTCGGATTGGTTGTCAAGTACTCCCAATAAAAATACAGTAAAGAATTTAGCAGATCAATATAATATTATAATCGTGATGCCTGAAGGAGAAACTTTTAGTTTTTATCTCAATAGTCCTGTGAATAAGGGAAGTCAGTTCGAAACTTATATAACTGAAGAAGTAATCCAAAAGATTGATAAAACATATCGAACGGTAAATGATAAAAAAGGACGTGTCATTGCTGGTCTTTCTATGGGAGGTCATGGTGCTTTATATCTTTCAGCAAAGCATCCTGAATTATTTTGTGCAGCTGGAAGTATGAGTGGAGCTGTAGATATGGGAACAATGTTAGGAAGGGAACCAAATGATCAAGTTATAAAATTAATGCAGCCAGTTTTTGGCGATCAAAGCAGTAATCCTGATTTATATGCGCAAAATGCAGTAATAGGAATGGTTGATAAAATTAAAACCAATAAACTACCGTTAATTATAGATTGTGGTGTTGATGATTTTCTTATCGAACCAAATAGGGAATTGCATAGAAGATTAGTATACGCTAAAGTTTCTCATGACTATACTGAACGTCCAGGAGCACATACTTGGGAATATTGGGAGAATTCATTACCCTATCAGATATTATTTTTTAGTAAAATATTAAAAAATAATGGAGTTTTAATAAATTAAATATAAAAATTTTTTTTGGGTCAGAGAAGTCCTTTTTTTTGCTTTTTATTTCTAAAGGCTTTATTTTTAATTTGATACAAAGAAAATATGTAGAGTAAAAAATGTGTTTTTAATAATGAATTTTGGATTTTGACTCTTTATTGTTTTGATAAACAAAAAATGATTGAATTATTTGGAATGAAATTGCAAAAAATAATTTTTTTGGCTTGATTTTTGAAATACCTTTATAGAACTTTAAAACATAAAAAAAATGAAAAAAATAATTACACTTTTGGCTGTTATAGGAATGTTTGGTTTTCAGGGATGTACTGGACCTGAAGGACCTCCTGGTATGCCCGGACAAGACGGACAAGACGGACGAGATGCACAGCTTCCTACAGCATTTGAAATAACAAAAAGTTTTTTTAAAGATGCTGTTGATGGGTATATAATTTCTGAGCCTTTTCAGCCGTATTTAGGTGGGGATTTATATGATAGTGAAACTGTTTTAATATACAGATTAGAGGGAGTGACTAATTCTGGTTCAAAAGTTTGGCAATTAATACCTAGAACATTATTTTTAGGTTCAGAAGAATTGGATTACGATTTTAATTTTAGCATACAGGCTTTTACAATTTTTGCTGGAGGAACTTATGATTTAGCATTGACTCCTGAGTATTTAAAKAATCAAACTTTTCGTATTGTAGTTTCACCATCAGATTTGATTAGTTCTATTGATAAAAAAGATTATAAAGCGGTAATAAGTGCCTTGAATATAAGTGAAAGTCAAATTCAGAAAATTGATATACAATAATGAACTTTGAAATTTATATAAAAAAAGGGAATCTTACGATTCCCTTTTTTTATGCTTAGTTGTTAATTCTTATTTCTGGATGAACAAATAATGAAAAATGTGTTAGTGCTTTTGTTGTTTTGCTTTTTTAATGGTTTCCTTTTTGCTTATTTGTAATGAGACAATCACACCAATAATAAGTGTCAAAGCAATAAATCCTAAGGATGCCCATTCTGGAACTTCTATGTAATCATGAAGCAACATTTTTAATCCCACAAAGCTCAAAATTGCAATTAGACTGTATTCCAAATGACTAAATTTCTCTAACATATTAGCAAGGAAAAAGTAAAGGGAGCGCAATCCTAATATTGCAAAAATATTAGAACTAAATACTAAAAAAGGATCGGAGGTAATAGCTAAAATAGCTGGTACACTATCTACTGCAAAAACGACATCCATTACTTCGATAACTATTAATGCTACAAATAGAGGTGTGGCAGCATTGCCTTTTTCGGTTTTTATAAAAAAATGCTCTTTATCAGTGTGAGTAGAGATTGGTATTATTTTTCCTAAAATTTTATAAATTAAAGATTTTTTAGGATTAAATTCTTCTTCATCTTCGGAGGTGAAAAGCATTTTCATTGCAGTGAATAAAAGGAATGCACCAAAAACATAAGAGGTCCAGGCGAATCTATTAATCAACAAAACACCAAAGTAAATCATTAAACCTCTAAAAACAATTGCTCCTAATATGCCCCAAAATAAAACTCGATGTTGGTGTTTTTTTTGTATTTTGAATGAAGCAAAAATCAAAGCGATTACAAAGATATTGTCGATGCTTAACGATAGTTCAATTAAATAACCTGTTATGAATTTCATTGCAGCGACAGAAGGCTTCAATTTATCTGGATTTAATACATAATCGGTAGAGTATAACCAATAAACCACTCCAGAGAAAAGCATAGATAATGTAAACCATATAGCTGTCCATTTGCTGGCTTCTTTAGTGCTGATAATGTGGGGAGTTCTATTGAATACACCCAAATCTAGAGCCAGTATTATAAAAATCAGTGCAATAAATAATATCCAAACTATCATAATGGTATCTGTTTTTTTAATATCCTCAAATCGAAAATTTGATTTTTTTAATTCCTCGTTATTAATTTTTAAAGGTACTGCTATTTGCTTAAATAAAAAAAGTGCCTTCAATTACGAAGGCACTTTTTAGTTTTGATATTGCTTATGATTACAATGCTGATTTTACAGTTTTGATAATTCTTGCAGCAATTTTGTATGGATCACCGTTAGAAGCTGGTCTTCTGTCTTCTAAATATCCTTTCCAACCATGTTGAACAGTATATAATGGAATTCTAATTGAAGCTCCTCTGTCAGATACTCCATAAGAGAAATCATGGATAGAAGCAGTTTCGTGTTTACCTGTCAAACGTTGTTCGTTATAAGCTCCGTAAACCGCGATATGTTCTTCAACTACTGGACGGAAAGCTTCACATATTTTGTCGTAAATTGCTTTGTCTCCACAAGTTCTTAAAACTTCGTTAGAGAAGTTAGCATGCATTCCAGAACCATTCCAGTCTGTATCTCCTAGTGGTTTTGGGTGATATTCAATATAATAACCGTATTTTTCAGTCAAACGATCTAGTAAGTATCTAGCAACCCAGATTTCATCACCTGCTTTTTTAGCTCCTTTTGCAAACAATTGGAATTCCCATTGTCCACAAGCAACTTCTTGATTGATTCCTTCAAAGTTAAGTCCAGCAGCAATACATAAATCTGCATGCTCTTCAACTAATTTTCTTCCGTGTGTGTTTTTTCCACCTACAGAACAGTAGTACATTCCTTGTGGGGCAGGGTAACCACCAATAGGGAATCCTAAAGGCAATAAAGTTTTAGTATCCATGATGAAATATTCTTGTTCGAAACCAAACCAGAAATCACCATCATCATCAATAGTAGATCTACCATTTGATGGGTGTGGAGCTCCATCAGCAAACATAACTTCAGTCATTACTAGGTAACCATTGATACGAGTTGGATCTGGATAAATAGCAACTGGTACTAATAAACAGTCAGATGAACCACCTTCAGCTTGTCTTGTAGATGAACCATCAAAAGACCAGTTTCCGATTTCTTCTAAAGTTCCTTGAAAATTTTCGTGCTCTTCAACTTTAGTTTTACTTCTTAAATTTTGTGTTGGTTCGTAACCATCTAACCAAAGATATTCTAATTTTATTTTAGCCATAATATTATAAATTGTTTTTTGATTTTTTTTCTGATGCAAATATAAAATAATTTGTTTATGTCGTAAAATTAGGGGGTAGTTTTTATTTGGGTGGTTTTAATTTTTGACATTACTGCATTTTAGGAGGGGTATAATTAAAAATTTGCAATTTTATAGGGGTATAATAATTAAATTCGTAATTACTTGATTTTTAATATTAATTGTAAGTTAAGATTTTTATTACTATAATTTAAAAATCAAGCTGTTGGTACATTTTTTTTGATATTACATCTAGCTCATTTGAATGCCATTTATTAATAAGTTCTTTAATTATTTGTTTAGCAGAATAATTTATATTTGTATACGTTTATTAATGATTATTAATTTAAGTTTTATCATATGTCATCAATTCGTTTTCAAGCTTTAAAAGAAGCTTCAAATAGAAAGTTAGTAGAGTTTCAGGAGACAGGAAGAAAATCAGTTCTCTTTGGAGCTAATGTATTCAATGATAAAGCTATGAAGCAATATTTGACTTCAGATGCTTTTAAAGGAGTACAAGGTGCGGTTCAACATGGAACTAAAATCGACAGAAAATTGGCGGACTATATTGCCATGGGAATGAAAGAATGGGCTTTGTCTAAAGGTGTAACCCATTATACGCACTGGTTTCAGCCTTTAACTGGAACAACAGCAGAAAAACATGATGCTTTTTTTGAAACTTCTTATGACGGAAGTGATCCATTAGAAAAATTTGGTGGTGCTCAATTGGTTCAACAAGAGCCAGATGCGTCCAGTTTTCCTCATGGGGGAATAAGAAACACGTTTGAAGCAAGAGGTTATACTGCTTGGGATCCTACTTCGCCAGCATTTATTTTTGGTACGACATTATGTATTCCAACTATTTTTATTTCCTATACAGGAGAAGCGTTGGATAATAAGATTCCATTATTAAGAGCATTGTCGGCTATGGATGAAGCTGCGACAGAAGTTTGTAAATATTTTGATAAAAACGTTAAGAAAGTAACAGCTACTTTAGGCTGGGAACAAGAATATTTCTTGATTGACAGATCATTGGCCAATTCTCGTCCAGACCTTATTATGACAGGAAGAACTTTGTTAGGACATACTTCTGCGAAAGGACAACAGTTGGATGATCATTATTTTGGGTCCATTCCAACTCGTGCTTTAACATACATGAGAGATTTGGAACAAGAATGTATGTTGTTGGGAATACCAGTTAAAACACGTCATAATGAAGTTGCTCCGAATCAATTTGAATTTGCTCCTATTTTTGAAGAAACAAATTTGGCAGTTGATCATAACTGTTTATTGATGGATGTTATGCAAAAAGTTGCAGAGCGCCATGATTTGAAAGTATTGCTTCATGAAAAACCTTTTAAAGGAGTAAATGGATCTGGAAAACACAATAACTGGTCATTAGCTACAGATACTGGAGTAAACTTATTGAGTCCTAGCAAAACGCCAATGACCAATTTGCAGTTTTTGACTTTCTTTATCAATACTATTAAAGCAGTTAATGATTATGAGGCTTTATTGAGAGGCTCAATTGCTACAGCAAGTAATGATCATAGATTGGGGGCCAATGAAGCGCCACCAGCAATTATATCAGTTTTTATTGGTGAGCAATTAACCAAGGTGTTGGCCGAATTAGAAGGAGTATCAACAGGGAAATTGTCTCCAGAAGAAAAAACTGATTTGAAGCTAAATGTTGTTGGTAAAATTCCAGATGTTCTTTTAGATAATACCGATAGAAATAGAACTTCACCATTTGCTTTCACAGGAAATAAATTTGAGTTCAGGGCGGTTGGCTCTTCAGCAAACTGTTCGAATGCAATGACTACTTTGAATACCATTGTGGCAAAACAGCTTAAAGATTTTAAAATTGCTGTTGATGATTTGATCGAATCAAAAGACATGAAGAAAGATGATGCGATTTTCAATGTATTGAGAGAATACATCAAACAATCCAAAAAAATCCTTTTTGAAGGTGATGGTTATAGCGAGGCTTGGCAAAATGAAGCAGCAAAAAGAGGATTGAGCAATTTTAAAACCACTCCGGAAGCATTGAAAGCAAGAGCTTCAAAACAAGCGATTGATTTGTTTGCAGAAATGGGGATTATGAATCAGATTGAGGTGGAAGCACGTTACGAAATTGAATTGGAGGAATACACCAAAAAAATACAGATTGAAGGTAGAGTACTTGGTGATATTTCAAAGAACCATGTAATTCCAACGGCTATTAAATATCAAAATACTTTGATTGAAAATGTGAAAGGATTGAAAGATATTTTTGGATCTGAATTTGAATCCATTGCCAAAGAGCAAATTATATTGATTAAAGAGATTTCAGGTCATATTGAAGGCATCAATTCTAAAGTGGAAGATATGACTGAAGAAAGAAAGAAAGCCAATAATCTGACTGATGCACATGCAATGGCTGAAGCGTATTGCAATAATGTAAAACCCTATTTTGAAATCATTAGAAATCACTGTGATAAGTTAGAGTTACTGGTTGATAATGAATTATGGACTTTGACAAAATACAGGGAATTGCTTTTGACGAAGTAATTTTTGTTGTTTATAAATTTGAAAAGGCTTTTCTATATTGAAAAGCCTTTTTTTGTTGCATTAAAATTATTGGTTTTTATAAAGATTTCTTAGAAATTAAAGGAGACTGGAGGAGTACTTCCCAAAACCATAGGAGGTCCTGCCAAACCGATAGGTGCTCCTGTTAGAATCATAGGAGCTCCTATCAAAATCATAGGCAAGCCTATCTAAAATTATGGGTCACCTAAAGAATCAATAGGCACACCTTTAAAAAGCAAAGCTAATGCCTATAAAATTGAAAGGTTCGCCTATCAAAACCAAATGTTATACCTATAAAATCGATAGGATCGCCTATTAAAAAGATAGAGGTGCCTAGCGAAAAAGAAGGTGACGCTTACAAAAATCGGAGGAACGCCCTAATATTATTATGGCATCTTTAATTGTTCAAAAGAAGTGAAAATAAAATCTCTTAAATCTGTATTTCATTTTCAACACCTGAAATTTTAAATTTAGGTCTCATGCTGATTTTGGGTTAAAGCAAAAAAAAAGCACCCGTTTGTGGCGGATGCTTTTTAGTTTTAAATTAGTTAAATTATCTGGAAGAAATTACTTTTTTGGTACTGCTTCCTCTGTTGGTAGTTAGTTTTATTACATAAACTTCCTCTTGACCTGTATTAGGAATGTTTAATGAAACTGATTTGTTCAAGTAACCATTAGTGTCGTAGTTTTTCGCTACCACAAGCCCTTTTGTATTGAATACCTCAATTTTTACATCTGTAACAAATTTAAAATCATAACTTACTGTAAGTTGGTCTCTGAAAGGAACTGGAGTTGCTATAAAAGAACTAGTGTCACTTACTCTTGCAGTAGTACTACTAAAGGTGTCAATTGGAGTCGCACAAGCAAGTGGTTGAATACCGTAACCTAGAGATATTCTACATCCGTCAAAAGCATTATTGATTACATCAACAGCACTTGCGATTTGGCTTAGAGTCAAACCATTTGTGCTTCCACCGCCCAAAGCTTGATTTGCCAAAGCATACAATCCTTGTACAGTTTTAGGTGAAATTGCATTGATGACATTTGTCGGAATTGAATAATATTTATATTCATTGATTACTGGTAAGTATCCTCCTGGAGAACATTGTCTAGTTTTTGGTACATTCGAACCACAACCTCCTTCTGGTTCAGCAATTGCAAAACTTCCTGGTTTCAATTCGAAGTCGCCAAGTGCGCCATTAATACCTATGTTAAGTCCTAAAGCAATGGTTTGCGCCAATAAACTATTATTGATTTTACCATTTTTTAAATAATTGCTAGGTAATGAATTTATCCAATAAGCACCACTAAGTACTTTACTTGGACCGCCTCCAGGCATCACTCTGATGATATCATCTATGTCATCAGGAGCTTTCATCGAAACAGTATTTCCACCAGAACCTACAATCATAGTACCTCCATAGGAAGCCAATGCTTTTGCAATAAGTCCTGCTGTTGAATATTGTTGGCCTTCTGCGCATGACATACCACCAGGATTACCGTAGTATCCTTGGGTATATGTACATAAAGCAACGTTACAAGATTTAACATTTACAGAGAATTGTTGAGCTGTTGGACAGCCTGATGCAAGAAGTGTTGCTTTCAAATAAATGGTGTAAGTACCAGGTGTCACAGTGTAATTTGAAATGTCAGTTCCTGTAATTTCATCTGTCATCGCTTGGTCTCTATAGAAAGATATAAGTTCTACAAGCGGATCAGGTAATGCTTCAATTATTGCCTCACGTAAATTTATTGGCAATGGGAAACAAACTTCTATATTACGGAATGTAAATTGTGTTGGCACCGCAATGTTTAAACTCGCAATCACCTCATCGGTATCGCTACAACCGGAAGCTGTATGAGTTTTTGTAACAGTATATGTAGTGTTTACACTTGGATTTACAAATGGATTTGCATCTGTTGAAGTAAATCCAGCCGGATTAGAAGTCCAAGAATAAGTGTAGCCTGCTACTGCAGCTTCACCAATTTGTTTTCCATTCGGATTCAATACACAAGTTTTAATAAAGTCATCTCCAGCCACTGCCACTACTGTTGGTTTGTTAACCGTTACAGTCACCTCGTCGGTATCGCTACAACCAGAAGCGGTATGGGTTTTGGTAACAGTATAGGTAGTAGTCACACTTGGATTAACAGATGGATTTGCTGCACTTGAAGTAAATCCTGCCGGATTAGAAGTCCAAGAGTAAGTATATCCTGCCACAGCTGCTTCACCAATTGTACCGCCTGATAAATTAATCAAACAATTTATGGTGAAATCAGTTCCTGCGCTTGCTATTACCTCAGGTTTGTTAACCGTTACAGTAACCTCATCGGTATCGCTACAACCAGAATCGGTATGTGTTTTGGTAACAGTATAGGTAGTAGTCACGCTTGGATTAACAGATGGATTTGCCGCACTTGAAGTAAATCCTGCCGGATTGGAAGTCCATGAGTAAGTATAACCTGCAACAGCCGCTTCACCTATAGTACCGCCTGATATGTTAATCAAACAATTTTTGGTAAAGTCATCTCCAGCCACTGCCACTACTGTTGGTTTGTTAACCGTTACAGTCACCTCGTCGGTATCGCTACAACCAGAAGCGGTATGGGTTTTGGTAACAGTATAGGTAGTAGTCACGCTTGGATTAACGGATGGATTTGCCGCACTTGAAGTAAATCCTGCCGGATTGGAAGTCCAGGAGTAAGTGTAACCAGCCACAGCCGCTTCACCAATTGTACCGCCTGATATATTGATCAAACAATTTTTGGTGAAATCAGTTCCCGCGTTTGCTGTTACCTCAGGTTTGTTAACCGTTACAGTCACCTCATCGGTATCGCTACAACCAGAATCGGTATGTGTTTTGGTAACAGTATAGGTAGTGGTCACGCTTGGATTAACGGATGGATTTGCCGCGCTTGAAGTAAATCCTGCCGGATTGGAAGTCCAAGAGTAAGTGTAACCTGCTACAGCCGCTTCACCAATAGTTCCGCCTGATATGTTAATCAAACAATTTTTGGTAAAGTCATCTCCAGCCACAGCCACTACTGTTGGTTTGTTAACCGTTACAGTCACTTCGTCGGTATCGATACAACCGGAAGCTGTATGAGTTTTGGTAACAGTGTAAGTAGTAGTCACGCTTGGATTAACGGATGGATTTGCTGCACTTGAAGTAAATCCTGCCGGATTGGAAGTCCAGGAGTAAGTGTAACCTGCCACAGCCGCTTCACCAATAGTTCCGCCTGATATGTTAATCAAACAATTTTTGGTGAAATCAGTTCCCGCGTTTGCTGTTACCTCAGGTTTGTTAACCGTTACAGTCACCTCATCGGTATCGCTACAACCAGAATCGGTATGTGTTTTGGTAACAGTATAGGTAGTAGTTACGCTTGGATTAACAGATGGATTTGCTGCGCTTGAAGTAAATCCTGCCGGATTGGAAGTCCAGGAGTAAGTGTAACCTGCCACAGCCGCTTCACCTATAGTACCGCCTGATATGTTAATCAAACAATTTTTGGTAAAGTCATCTCCGGCCACAGCCACTACTGTTGGTTTGTTAACCGTTACAGTCACCTCGTCGGTATCGCTACAACCAGAAGCGGTATGGGTTTTGGTAACAGTATAGGTGGTGGTCACGCTTGGATTAACAGATGGATTTGCTGCGCTTGAAGTAAATCCTGCTGGATTGGAAGTCCAAGAGTAGGTATAACCAGCTGCTGCCGCTTCACCTATAGTACCGCCTGATAAATTAATCAAACAATTTATGGTAAAGTCAGTTCCCGCGTTTGCAATTACCTCAGGTTTGTTAACCGTTACAGTCACCTCGTCGGTATCGCTACAACCAGAAGTGGTATGAGTTTTGGTAACAGTATAGGTAGTGGTCACGCTTGGATTAACAGATGGATTTGCCGCGCTTGAAGTAAATCCTGCCGGATTGGAAGTCCAAGAATATGTATATCCTGCCGCAGCCGCTTCACCAATAGTACCGCCACTTGCATTTGAAGTACATGTTTTGGTAAAGTCATCTCCAGCTACTGCCACTACAGTTGGTTTGTTAACTGTTACTGTCACCTCGTCGGTATCGCTACAACCAGAATCGGTATGAGTTTTGGTAACAGTGTAAGTAGTAGTCACGCTTGGATTAACAGATGGATTTGCCGCACTTGAAGTAAATCCTGCCGGATTAGAAGTCCAAGAGTAAGTATATCCTGCCACAGCCGCTTCACCAATAGTTCCGCCTGATAAATTAATCAAACAATTTATGGTGAAATCAGTTCCTGCATTGGCTATTACCTCAGGTTTGTTAACCGTTACAGTCACCTCGTCGGTATCGCTACAACCAGAAGCGGTGTGAGTTTTGGTAACAGTATAGGTAGTAGTTACACTTGGATTAACAGATGGATTTGCTGCGCTTGAAGTAAATCCTGCCGGATTGGAAGTCCAGGAGTAAGTATATCCTGCCACAGCCGCTTCACCAATAGTACCGCCTGAAGTATTAATCAAACAATTTTTGGTAAAGTCATCTCCAGCCACTGCCACTACTGTTGGTTTGTTAACCGTTACAGTCACCTCGTCGGTATCGCTACAGCCGGAAGCGGTATGAGTTTTGGTAACAGTATAAGTAGTAGTCACGCTTGGATTAACAGATGGATTTGCTGCACTTGAAGTAAATCCTACCGGATTAGAAGTCCAAGAGTAAGTATATCCTGCCACAGCCGCTTCACCAATAGGACCGCCTGATAAATTAATCAAACAATTTATGGTAAAGTCAGTTCCCGCGTTTGCTATTACCTCAGGTTTGTTAACCGTTACAGTCACCTCGTCGGTATCGCTACAACCAGAAGTGGTATGTGTTTTGGTAACAGTGTAGATAGTGGTCACGCTTGGATTAACGGATGGATTTGCCGCACTTGAAGTAAATCCTGCTGGAATAGAAGTCCAGGAGTAAGTGTAACCTACTGTTCCTACTTCACCAATAGTACCGCCTGAAGTATTGATCAAACAATTTTTGGTAAAGTCATCTCCAGCCACTGCCACTACTGTCGGTTTGTCAACTGTCACGGTAACCTCATCGGTATCGCTACATACTGTACCAGTTTTTGTTTTTGTTACAGTATAGGTAGTAGTTTCTGTAGGGTTAGCAATAGGATTAGCAATATTTGTTGCGCTTAGTCCTGTAGCTGGAGACCATGAATAGGTAAATCCTGCTTCAGGTGCCTCTCCTATTTCTTTACCATCAGGGTTACTAAGACATGTTTTTGTAAAGTCTTCTCCCGCAACTGCAAGTGGGATTAAATTTAAGCCTAATTGAATAGGAGCTCCAGGGAAATCTTTTAACTCTGATTGAGCAGAATTTCCTGAAGATCTTGTTCTAATAAATAGTGTACTGATATTAAAGCATGGATCGTGAGGGCTTGTGTTTCTAAAAACTTCTGATAAATTGATAGCTCCTTCAGCCCATTGATTAGGTTCATAAGTACCACCTGCAGCACCACTTCCATATACATCAAATGGAACAGTAGTAGTTACGCTGTTGTTGGTACAAAAGACATTACCTGGAAAAGTGTTATTAGGAACAACGACATATTCAAATCCGCCTCCTGCTTTTGGTTTCCAAACTCTAATTACAACAGTGGCGTCTCCACCACCTTGGGTAAATTCAATAGTGATTAATACATCTCCTACTGTACGGCCGCCATCGAGACCTTGAGTAGTAAATCCACCACTACCACCGGTAATTGGCATAACGCCTTTAGTGGGGTCGAATGGGCCATAAGTTGCGCCTGTTATGTTTAATGGTTTTTGTAAAAATTCGAAATCAATATAGCTACTTCCGTTTGTAACCTGACGGTCACCTGCGAAAATACACCATAAATCGTTTGGGTCTCCAGGTCTGCTGGTTCCGCTAACAAATGATGTGCCATTTACACTTTCACCTCCTATTACAGCAGCACTACCATAACTAAAATGAGCTCCACAATTTTGAATCTCGTTTTTGTTAGGTGAAGTTCCAGCTCCCCAAGTATAAGTACTAGGGTTATCATTTATTTTATTGGATGAGGTAAATATTGTTGGATCACTAATGTATGGATCCTGTAGAAAAAAGGTATAACCTGGGTAAAGAAGATTACCGTTGGTAAAATCAAGGACTCCATGATTTGCAGGGTCTGGAGAAGATTGAGTATAATAAAGTCTGTCAAACAAATCTCCAACATCTTCGTAAATTGTGCCTATAGGCTCATGTGCCCATCCGTCTCCATCAATTCCTTCTCCAGATAGTGGAGTTGCAACCGGTACTATTCCTTTGATATTTTGGGCGCTAACCGTTGTGTAACCAGTCATGAAAATTCCTAAAAGAATTACTGGTAAAGCTAGACTCTGACGCCAATAGGTAAACCAAAGTTCTAAAACTCGATTTAAAGGAGTCGTCAAATTTAAATTTGAGAAGCCTGTTTTGAGATAACAGGAAAAAGCGTAACAATATTCTTGAACACTTTTTATCTTAAAATGGATAATTTTTTTCATATTAATGTGGTTTTTTAGACCATAGCATTAATAGGGGAAGATCAGTAGAAATTAGGGTTTCGGGAAACCAATGAGTGTTGTTGCATAGAGAGAATTTTATTAAATAATTATTAAAAAATAGGGGAATAGACACCATCTTCATAAATAGATTTACAAAGTACTCAAGCATCAAAAAGACATTCTATTGTGGGGACAATAATTAAATTCTTTTTCTAACAAATTTGCTTAAAAGCTGAAATTTTAATTTCAAAAAATGCTTCAAAAAAATAAATTAATGCAAACTAGATTAAAAACTGAAAGTCCACCTTTAGAGAAAATGTAACTTACAGCAAAATGATCAACTTCAAAAAAAACTGAAGTCCAAGATCTTATTCTTAAATATTTTTATTTTGATTTGACTTGTTTTTTATTCTTAAGAAAGAACAAAAATATTTCGAGAATCCCGTTAATTTTATTTTAAGGTAATCTTTAGCATCATCAAAAAAAGTATTTTATTAAAGAACAGCAACCAATCCATTTATTAACCTTTTGCCATCGCTTTGGACAGTCAAAATCACTTTAAAAGTGATGATGTAAAATTACTTAAATTAAAAAGCAAATGCTTAAAAAATACATTAAACACCGATAAAAATCAGATATAAACGACAAATTACAATTTATATAGGAATATGAATACATAAAAAAACAGCCTATTTCAAATTATAAAAATTAACATAACTTACTAATTTTCAATTAATTACATGTTAATTTTTTTATCAATTAATCGTAAAATATCAAATAATTTAGGTATCATCATTTTGAAAAGCATTTTTTCAAATAAGAGACATTTTTTTAAGTTAAAAACGTTTTTTTTAAAGGATAAATTTTAAATTGAAATTGTATAAGTAAATGGTTGTTAAAATATTTTATTTAATTTTTTTTTATACAAAATTTATAAACATTTGTACCTAATTTAAGTCACCAATCATTTATTAAAATAAAAAAATAACTTAACTTTACCATACTCTTATAGTGAAGACTATGTTTTTATATAATTGAACTACAGATATTTAAGTACTCTTCGCCTTTTTCACATCTTTTTGACTTAGTTAATTAATCGAATTTAGTCTTCAATTAAAATTACAATTCAGATGAAAATAATACTGACAGGTGCAACAGGCGTTTTAGGCTCTCAAATTATGTATGAAATTCTTGAGCTATTCATAAAAGAGTCAATTGATGGTAAGCTTATCTTGATTTCCAGAAGCAAGAAAAAAAGAACCGCCTTAGACCGGATAAATGAGTTGCTTTCGAGTAGTTATGCACCTCAATTTCTAAAAGATATAGGACTTGAAAAATTAGATGAATATATTGAGATTGTCGATACTGATTTAGATTCGGTACCGAAAAACTTTTCAGATAAGATTGATGGCGCCTATTTTATTCATTCGGCTGGATATGTCAATTTATCAACAGATGAGGAACATCGCGAAAAGATTTTTGATGAAAATACCAAGATTACCAAAGTTATTTTGAATAATTTTAATGATTACATAAAAAAATTCATTTATATCGGTACAGCATTTTCTTCTGGAGAACGTTCGGGAATTGTTGATAACGATTTTCATAATCTGGATTTTGTTCCAAAGCATCGTAATGCATACGAAAATGCAAAATTTCATTCCGAAAACTTTGTTGCACAACGATGTAAAGCTATGGGATTGCCTTTTCAAATTCTGCGTCCAAGTGTCATTTGTGGAAAAATGTTAGGAGACGAAAATAGATATTTCATCAGCAAGTACATGGTTTTTTATCTATTGGCCAAATTTTTTTACTTTGCTGCCCAACGAAAAACGGAACAGGAAAATGTACGTTTTACAATCAATAAAAAAACGGGCCTCAATATTATTCCAGTCGATTATGTTGCCAAAGTGATTGTTTCCGTTTTTAGAAGAGATGATATTCAGCAACTCAATATTGTAAGCCATGATAGCTTAAATTTAGTGAAAGGATTAAAGCTAATTATGGATGAAGTAGGGTATTCCAATTATACGATAGTCGAAAATACACCTCACTTTGAGTATCAAAACACCACTGAAAAATTGTATTATGAAAGCATAGGTAAGCACCTAAAGCCTTATCTTGTATCAAGTGCTAAACAATATAATACTACTTTACTGAACTCTATTCTGGAAATTCCAATATTGGACGATGAAACATTTACTCAAATGATTCGATTCGCCAAACTTAACAACTTCAAAGATATCAACGTTTAATTTGGTTACTTAAATTATTTTAAATCGCTGGTTAATCGATTAAGTTTATTGTAAATTTGAGGAATTAATCCCCGAATTATGAAGTTTTTTGCCACCCTATTATTTAGTTTTATGGTTTCTTGTGTTTTTGCTCAAGAACAAGTTTCGTTTTTTTTTGAAAGCAATAAGTTTGTTTTGCAGAAGGAAGAACAATTAAAACTGAATAAATGGTTAACTACGAATAAAGATGTAAAAGTAGTGGGAGTCTATGGTTTTTGTGATGAAGTAGGAACCGTTGGCTATAACGATACTTTGGCCAAAAAGCGAATCGATTACGTTTTTAATATCATAAAAAATAAAGTAAAAATTAGAGAAGATTTCAAAACAAGAAATTTTGGGGAATTGCATACTTCGTCCTTTATTAAAGCTGAAAACAGAAAAGTTACTTTGTATTATATTTTGCCAAAAGATTTTGCAAATGAAGAGAAAATAATAGCAAAAAAACAAGTAGTTATATTAGAAAAGGAAAAGCCAAAAGTTAAATTTCCGGAAATTTATGTTTATGAAAATCCAGATGGTTCTACAGTTAATATTAAAATTGATACCGTCTTCATGAAAAAAGTTAGCCTTGCCAATATAGGGGAGAAGCTAAAACTGGAAAGTATGAACTTTTTTGTCGATACTTTTGCGATAATGCCACAATCTAGATCGGTAATGTTTGAATTGCTGACAGTTATGCGAAGTTGTCCAGATTTAAAAATACAAATTCAAGGTCATATCTGTTGTGTTAAGAAGGATTTTCGGGATCTAAGTACCCAAAGAGCTAAAGCAATTTGCAAATTTTTGGAATATAATGGTATTGAGAAAAGCAGAATGACTTTTATTGGATTCGGAAGTTCCAAACCATTATATGCTTTACCCGAGAAGACAGAGGCTGAGCGAGAGGCAAATCGTCGTGTGGAAATTGAAATTGTTGCCAATTAGGACGACTTTTAGGTTTCAGATTCCAGATTTTATAATTTAGTTTTTTGGAATTTGAAGATTGAAATTACTGTTAATATTGGCATTGAAATTTAATTGTATAATTGTTACATTAAAATTATCTTTGCCCAACATACACACAACTAAAAAAATGAGTTCAGATACTTCAAAAAGATATGCACAACGTGGTGTTTCGGCATCCAAGGAAGATGTGCATAACGCCATTAAAAATATTGACAAAGGTTTATTTCCTCAAGCATTTTGTAAAATTGTTCCTGATTATTTAACACAAGACGAAGATTATTGCCTTATAATGCATGCTGACGGTGCAGGGACAAAATCATCATTGGCCTATATGTATTGGAAAGAAACAGGAGATATTTCGGTTTGGAAAGGGATCGCTCAAGATGCCTTAATCATGAACATTGATGACTTATTGTGTGTAGGAGCAACAGATAATATTTTACTTTCATCTACCATTGGAAGAAACAAAAACGTAATTCCTGGTGAAGTTTTATCTGCCATTATCAATGGAACCGAAGAACTTATAAAAGAATTGGATTCGTTTGGAGTTACTATCCACTCAACTGGAGGAGAAACTGCAGATGTTGGAGATTTAGTAAGAACAATTATCGTAGATTCTACAGTAACGGCTAGAATGAAACGTTCCAAAGTAATTGATAATGCCAATATAAAAGCAGGTGATGTCATCGTTGGATTAGCTTCTTTTGGTCAAGCCACTTATGAAAAAGGTTATAACGGAGGAATGGGAAGTAACGGACTTACTTCTGCTCGTCACGATGTTTTCGGCAACTATTTGGCCAACAAATATCCAGAAAGTTTTGATGCAGCTGTACCAAATGAATTGATTTATTCAGGACAGGTAAAATTGACCGATGCAGTTGATAATTCACCTATAGATGCAGGTCAACTAGTACTTTCGCCAACAAGAACCTATGCACCTATTATCAAGAAAATTTTAGACAAATATACTTCTGCTGATGTTCACGGAATGGTGCATTGCAGTGGAGGAGCACAGACAAAGATTTTACATTTTGTTCAAAATCTACACATCATAAAAGACAATTTATTCCCTGTGCCACCATTGTTTCAATTGATACAAGAGCAATCCAAAACTGATTGGAAAGAAATGTATCAAGTTTTCAATTGCGGGCATCGTATGGAAATATATGTGCCAGAAGCCATAGCACAGGATATTATCGCTATATCAAAATCATTCAATGTTGATGCCCAAATTGTGGGTAGAGTAGAAGCCTCTGATTCCAAAAAACTAACAATCACTAGTGAATACGGTACTTTTGAGTATTAATTTCAACTAAAAAGCTGTAAATTATGTACGAATTACTATTCTGGAAATACTTGGAAGGTGTTTATTTAAATCATCACGAAGTGTATGAAGCCATTGATGAGCAGCAAGAAGTAGAAGGTTTGGAAACACTTCCTATTACTGTAATCCTAAATAGATTTCATACCGTTTTTTCAAATTGGGAAAAAGTAGATGAAAGTAGCTGGAAAAACCCTAATGGGAAAGGCGCTTTTCAAATAAAAACAACCCCACAAAGCATAAAATTAGATTGTTACGGCACCGAAGGCAAGACAATGAATTTACTAGTAGATACTATGGCTGAATTCAAATGCCCACTTTATGACCCTCAAGTTCCTGAGCGTTATGATGAAATGAGTGAATAATTTAAGGAGCTAATCCAGCTATCCGTTACAAGTCCCCATTATAAAACACCATTTTTATAAGTCATAAAAGGAGCTTCCTTTGGTCGCTCTTTTACAACAAGAAAAATTAGTGTTTTATAATGGGGGCTTTCCACTTCACACGAGCGACAGCGAACTGGCGAAGCAATCTGGGCTATGACATCAGTATTTATTTATGAAACAGCAGTGATTTGTCTTTTTTTTATAAATTAGTAAAAAAAAAGAATAATGCCTATTTCTCAATTCCCCCAAAATATAGTACTCGAAGACGAAATGGTTTTGCTTCGTCCACTTGAAGCAACGGATATCGAAAATCTATTGGATATATCAATCAATGAACCCGAAACTTGGGAGTATTCTTTAGTTCGCGCCAATGGAAAAGAAAACCTAGAAAATTATATTCAAATTGCTCTCAAAGCCAGAGAAAATCAAACCGAATTTCCTTTTATAGTTTTGGATAAAAAAACTGGAAAATATGCTGGCAGTACACGTTTTTACGACATCAATATGGGATTCAAAACGGTGCAATTGGGGTACACTTGGTATGGGAAAGATTTTAGAGGTACTGGACTCAATAAACACTGCAAGTATCTTTTACTGCAATTCGCATTTGAAACACTGGGAATGGAGCGAGTAGAATTCCGCGCTGACAACAATAATCAAAGAAGCATAGCTGCCATGAAAAGCATTGGGTGCAAAGTTGAAGGAGTTATGCGTAGTCATATGCCAACGGCGGGTAGTGATGTTCGCAGAGACAGTATTGTATTGAGTATCCTTAAAAGCGAATGGTTTAATGAGGTTAAAGAAAATTTAAAATCAAAATTATTTTAATTTAGCGAATACAATTGGGCCATTTTTTCCTATTTCATCCTTATAGATTCCTCTCAAAGTATCTCCTTGTTTGTTTAGTGTAAGGATATGTTTTCCTTTGGTTGCCCAGCCTGGGATTGCTTTTGTAACAACAACATCATAGGAAACAGTAGTGTCCTTTATTTCTCCAATACCATATTCGACCATTTTGGTGCCTTTAAATTCCAGATAATGGTTCATGATGATTTTATTTCCGTCTTGGGCAATTATTACATAGCAATTTTTAAAATTACCAGAATTTACATCAGTCCATAATCCGCTTATATTTGGAATTGAAGTTTCTGTTTTTGAAGTACATGATGATAGGAATATAAAAAGTGTCAGTATTGAAATTGTTTTTTTGAACATGATTTTAGGACTTTGTATAAGGTTAATGTTTAAATAAGGCCAGAGTTTTTATTAGGGAAGCTAATGTAAAACGTACTTCCTTTCCCTTCCTCACTTTCAACCCATATTTTGCCTTTGTGTTTTTCGATGAATTCTTTACATAAAATCAAACCCAATCCTGTACTAGGTTCATCCTCAGTTCCAATTCGATTGTTTCGTACATCCAACTTGAATAGGTCTTGCACCATTTTTTGGTCCATCCCAATTCCTGTATCTTTAACTATAATGACAGTATTGTATAAGTCTTCTTTATCTTGAATATGGATTGATCCTTTTTTTTGTGTAAATTTTATAGCGTTTAAAACAATATTACGAATTATAGCTTGGAACATATTTTTGTCTGCAAAAAGGGTTGCAGAATTTGAAATTGATGTAGTTATACTTATTTCTTTTTTATCCGCAATATCTTGTAATGTGATAATGCTATCCAATAGAACTGATTTTAAAGGATATTCTTTTGTGACAAATGGGATTAAATCTTGCTCCATACGTGACCATTCCAATAAATTCTCCAAAAGTGCAAAAAGATTTTTGGCAGAACTTCGCATATTAACAGCTGCAAATTTTATATCCTCAGTGGACATCAGGTCTATGTCTTCAGCCATTAATTCAGTTAAGCCTAAAAAACCATTAAACGGGCCTCTTAAATCATGTGCTATAATGGAATAAAATTTGTCTTTTTGAGAATTTATATTCGAAATTAATATGTTTTTTTCTTTGAGTAATAGGTTATTTCTTCTTTTCGAATCATATAGGAACAAGAATAAGCACAATAAGGCGGCAACTGCAGTAGATACAGTAATTAGAAAATAGACTTTTCGTGAATCAGTATTTATTCTAAGGGTCTGAATTTCTATTTGTTTATCCCTTAAATCTATTTCTCTTTGAAATTCAAGATTGGCTAATTTTTTCTCACTTTCTTTCGAAAAAATAGAGTCCTTGATGCGAGAATATTTTTCAAAACAGTCTAAAGCTATTTCATAATTACCTTTTGATTTATTGACTTTGGAAAGATAGAAATAGGTTTCTTGTATGTCTTTTAAAGATTTATATTTCTCAAAAATTTTTAAAGCATTTTGGAATAAATAGTTAGATTTATCTATAAGTGTTTTTTTATCCTTTTTATATTTTTCATCTTGTGACATTAAGTAACAAGCTCTTGCTAGATCATAAGTGTTATAATTATTGTAGAGGTTTGAATAATCATGATAAGTTGCGATTGACTTATTTAAAATTTGAACACCTTTTTCATAATTTTTTAGGTTGATATAGCAAATACCTATATTGGAAAGATTTAAACCAATTCCTTCTGTGTCGTCAAGTTTTTTGTTGATTATTAATGCTTTGTAAAAATAGGTTAAAGCTTTTTGATATTCTTTTTTTTGTAAATAGACATCTCCAATATTGTTTAAAAGTAAAGAGACATTTCTTTCTTTCTTGGATTGATAGCTTAATAGTAGCGCTTTATTGTAAAAAATAAGCCCTTGTTTATAATTCTTGAGATCAATATAGATCAATCCAATATTATTGTAAGCTGTAGTTAGGCTTTTAACATCATTTAAATTTTCATAGATTGCAAGTGCTTTATAAAGGTTTTTCAAAGCATGGGCAAAGTCTGATTTTATTTCATAGGCGGTGCCCAAATTTCCATAGGTATCACCAATTTGTTTTTCATTTTTTGTTTTTTGAGCATAAAAAAGTGCTTTTTTGGCATAGTTTATTGCTTCATCGGGTCCAATATATTCTGAGTATGAGGAAAGTTTTGTTAGTAAAACTGTTTTATCCGAGTCACTTTTTGTTTGATTTAAAGCTGTTTTTAACGAGTCAATGGTCTTATAAATAGGATTCTGAGCTTGTATTGGGGCTATGGAAAAGATAAAAAAAAGTAATAATAGAGTAGTTTTTTGAATCATTTAGGGGTGGTATTTTTTTCAAAAATACACTAATTTATGTAATGGCATGTGGAAAACTAAAATAAAAAGTGGTGCCTTTATTTACTTCACTTTCTACCCAAATTTTTCCATTATGCTTCTCCACAAATTCTTTACACAATATTAAACCCAATCCAGTACTGGGCTCGTTTTCGGTTCCATTTCTATTGGTTCTAACATCAAGTTTAAATAAATTATTGAGTATTTTGGCATCCATTCCGATTCCGGTATCAGTTATTGAAATGACAGTGTTTTTCGAATCTTCTTGTGCTTCAATTTTTATGGTTCCATCTCTTTGAGTAAACTTCACTGCATTGGATAGTAAATTTCGAATAACCGATTGCAGAATATGATAATCAGCATAAATAGTTATGTCTTCTGATATTGTTGTTTGAATTTTAATTCTTTTTTTATTTGCTTCGTCTTGTAGTGCGCTAATACTTTCATTTACCAAAGGAAGAAATTTACTTTTTTGAGGGGAAAAAGGAATTAAGCCTTGTTCCATTCTCGACCATTCTAGTAAATTTTCCAATAATCGATTCAAATTGACAGCAGAGCTTCTCATGTTTACTGCAGCAAACTGGATTTCTTCTTTGTCCATATTATCAATATCTTGAGCCAATAACTCTGTTAACCCAAGAAAGCCATTAAATGGACCTCTAAGGTCATGTGCAATTATGGAAAAGAATTTATCCTTTTGTTTGTTGATGTTTGATATTACTTTGTTTTTCTCTTCTAATTGTAAGTTCGTTTTTCTTTTTGATAAGTACAACCAAAAAAACAATGCTAAAAGGATTATAACCGCAATAGTTATGGTATATAATAAATAGACTTTACGAGCCTCGTTTTTGATTTTAAGATTTTGAATTTCAATTTTTTTATCTCTAAGATCAATTTCTCTTTGCGATTTTAGAAATTCTATTTGTATTTTATTTTCATTTGAAAAAATGGAATCATTAAGATTTGAACTTTTTTCAAAAAATAAAAGAGCTAGTTCTGGTTTTTCTTGAGTTTTGTATATTTTAGATAAATAAGAATAGGAATCTCGGATATCTATTAATGATTCCTCTCTTCTAAAAATTTTCAAGGATTCATTTATGTGGTCGAGGGATTTTTGTAAAAGTTGAACACGATTTACTTTATTTTTTTCTTCTAAAGCAAGATAATAATAGGACTTTCCTAATTCTATTTTATTATATGCATTGAATAAACTAGAATCATTTTCATAAATAGCAATAGACTTATTACAGGCTTCAATTGATTTTTTATACTGTTTAAGAAAGTTTAATGTGATTCCAATATTAGTATAGTTTAACCCAGATTCAAAACTGGCCTTTTCATAGGCATTCATTTTAATTGCTTTGTCAAAATAATTTAATGCATTTTGGTAATCTTTCATTCTTAAATAGACATCTCCGATATTATTTAAAAATGTAGCGATTGCTTTTTTATCCTTTATTTCTTGACTTTCTTTTAATGCTTTTTTATAGCAGGAGAGGGCCTGTTTATAATTTTTAAATTCAACGTAAATAGTTCCAAGCCCATTATTTGTTTTGGAAATACCTTTTTTATCGTTTAGATTTTCAAATAAATGAAGTGCTTTATAATTATAGTCCAATGCTTTTGGGAAATCTGCTTTTAACCAATAATAAACAGCAAAATTGCTGTATGAAATGGCAATCCCTTTTTTATAATTTGTTCTCTTTGAAAGCTCATATGCAGATTTAGCATATTGTAGACTTTTTTGAGAATCTTTATAATACAACAATGTAGATATGCCATTAAGAGCTTTTATTTTWATGGTATCTATTGTTGTTTGATTTAGTACTGTTTTTAAAGAATCAATTTTCTGTTCTTGGCTTTTTTGAGAAAATGATTTAATGCCGATAAAAAGTAGACAAATTAAAATGATATTTTTTTTCATTTTGGTTGTTTTAAGTCGCCTTAAATGGCATTGATCGTATGATTTTTTGGAAAACTAAAATTAAAAGTAGAACCTTTTCCTTCTTCACTTTCGACCCAAATTTTCCCACTGTGTTTCTCCACAAATTCCTTGCATAGGATAAGTCCTAATCCAGCGCTTGGCTCGTCATCGGTTCCTTTTCTATTAGTTTTGACATCAAGTTGGAATATGTTTTCTATCATTTTGGTATTCATTCCTATTCCAGAATCCACTATTGAAATAATAGTGTTTTTTTGATCTTCTAGGGCATGTATTTTTACCAATCCCTTTTTTGGGGTGAATTTTAAGGCATTAGATAAAATGTTTCGGATAACGGATTGCAAAATGTGATGATCTGCAAAAACTTTAAGGTTTTGGTCTATTATAGTTTCAATTGTTATGACTTTTTTGTTGGCAGCATCTTGAAGTGGTGCTACACATTCTTTTATAACTTCACCCAAATTACTTTCTTGTGGAGAAAATGGAATTAATCCCTGCTCCATTCTAGACCATTCCAATAAATTTTCCAAAAGGCGATTCAAATTGTTAGCGGAACTTCTCATGTTGATCGCAGCAAATTGGATTTCTTCTTTATCCATATCATCAATTTCTTCAGCCAATAGTTCCGTCAGTCCTAGGAACCCATTGAAAGGTCCCCTCAAATCATGAGCAATGATGGAGAAGAATTTATCCTTTTGTTTATTGATGCTTGATATTTCTTCGTTTTTGTTTAATAGTAATTCGTTTGTACTTCTTTTGGATATATACAGCCAGAAAAATAAAATAAAAAGTATTGCAATTGAGATTGTAATAGTTACTAAAAGGTATACTTTTCTAGAATCACTATTTATTTTAAGTTTTTGGATTTCAATTTGCTTATCTCTTAGATCAATTTCCCGTTTGGATTGGAGATTTGTTAGTTTGTTTTGGCTTTCATTTGAAAATAATGAATCTTTTATAGCGTTGTGTTTTTCAAAAGAATTTAAAGCCTCGATGAAACTACCTTGTTCTTTTTTGGTTTTATAAAGTTCAAAATAACAAATGCTTAATCGATCTAATATACCTGTTTCTGAAAATAAATGCACAGCATTATTAAGATATTGAACAGATTGTGCCAATAATTGTTTTTTGTTGTTTGAATTTTCTAAAGCCATTTTATAATAGGCAACCCCCATTTCTATATAGTTATTCCCAATATTATAAGTTTGACTTTTATCGTAACTATTTAGAGCTTTTTCGAAATAGTCCAAGCTTTTTGCGTAATTTTTTTGGTCCGAATATATTTTTCCAATTTTGGAATAACAATACCCTAAACCATTTAAATCATACATAGAAAGATTTAGGTCTTTTGATTTATTATAATATTCAAGAGCTTTTTCATATTTTTTTTGATTGTAATAGGCTACGGCAATATTATTCAAGTTATAAACCATTGATATTTTGTTGCCTGTTCTTTTATTTATTTCAAATGCCTTATTAAAGTATTTAAATGCTTGATCGTGTTTTTTTATTTCAACGTATACCAATCCTAAATTGTTATAAGCTTCCGAAATACCATTTTGATCTTTTAGTTTTTCATATGATGATAATGACAGGTAAAAATAGTTGATGGCCTTACTATAGTCAGTTAATACCCATTGGCATACCCCAAGATGATTATATGATAAAGCAATTCCTTTTTTCCAGTTTATTTTTGTGGCCAGTTTAAGAGCTCTCTCTCCATAAGGTATTCCTTCTTTTGGATTGGTGTAAAAATAACTGCTGGCTAATCTGTTTAGAATATTGATTCTTGTAGTGTCTGCGGTTGCTTTTTCGAGTGATTCTTTTAAAGAACTTATAGATTGTGAATATTGTTGTTGTTTTGATGACGTTTGTTCCAAAGTCCTCTTTGAAAGAGCAATATATTTGCTTTTATTTATAGTATCCGACTTAGACATCAAAAGATAAGTTTCGCTCAATTGCTTAAGTGCATTGTCGATGTTTTCGGTTTGATTTTGATCGTATTTCTTTAAAGCCATTGATAAATAGCTTACTGCTTCTGAATAGTTTTTCTCATTAGAATAAATCTCACCAATGCGGGTGTAGCAATAAGCTAGGCCATTATTGTCCTTTATTTCTTGATTTAATTTAATGGATTGTTTGTAGTGTTCAAGCGCTTTTGAATTGTTATTTTGTTTGAAATAAACATCGGCAATATCATTTAAACTATAAACTATTAATAATTTATTGTTATTGAGCTGGTTGATTTTTAATGCTTTTTCAAAATACGAAAGTGCTTCCGTGTATTTTTTTTGTGTCAAATAAACGAGAGCAATATTTTTGAGCGTAACAGAAACAGCCGATTGATTTGGCATTTGCTTGTATAATCGTAATGCTTTCTGCAAATGATTTATGGCTTCGGTGTAATTAGATGTCGTTTGGTAGCAAATTCCCAGATTTTCATTTGCTTCAGCTATCCCTTTTTTCCAATTTAAATTTTCGGATATCGATAATGCATTCTTACCATATTTCAATCCTTCTTGTGGATTGGAATATCTGTAAGTTGCGGCAATTTCGTTTAGAACGTTGATTTTTACTGTGTCAACGGTAGTTTTCTGAAGTTTTATTTTTAAGATAGCTACTGACTCTGAATTTTGATCTTGACTATAAGCAAAGTTACCTATTGCGATTAGGCATATTATCCATTTATTTATTTTATGAAGAATATTCATTGTAGCTTTTTTTGTTAAAACAGAAATAATGTATTGCTGTTATTCAAGAATCGTACCAAAATTAACAAACATATAGTTGTGAATTGTTTTTTGATCGATAAAATGCATAATATGTGTTATTTTGTAGTGTTAAGCTTATTTTAAGCTATTTTTTTAGCAAATGATTTTATTGTATTTCTGATTGCTATTATGATTTTGGGATAATAATTTTTTAAGCAATTATTTGAATAAAAAATGTTTTTATTATAAAATTACAAATTTGTATTTACCAATAAATATTTATTTCATCTCTTCTAAAGAATAGATTTTTCTTTATAAGATTTTTTGATAAAAAAATAGTTTGATCGTAAAAAAAAAGTCAATACAATAATTAATCAAGTTCTGTTTTTCTATCCTAAAAATTTAATTCCCCTTAAAAAAGAATACCTTTGTAAGCTCTTACAAAAAATAAAAAATATTATCTACATATGAAAATAAATCCAAAAAACGGAATTGATAAACTCATTTTCGGAATGAAGCAAAATGATGTTATTGCTATTTACGGTAAGCCCAATAAAAATTATAAAGACGAAGATGATAATGTGATTTTTGTTTATAACGAGCTTAAAATCCGTTTGACTTTTTATGAAGAAGAAGATTTAAAACTAGGATATTTAGTGGCTTCAAGCCCAAGTTTGGAGTTGCTTGGTAATAAAATAATCAATAGGAAAATATCGGACGTAAAAAAGGATTTGGCACAAAAAGGAATAATCAAATTTACTCAGGAGGAATTCGATACTTTCGAAAATTACTTCAATGAAGAAAATTGGATTATTCTTCAAACCGAATTTGATGAAGTAGTTAAATTCGAAATTGGAGCAATAATTAATAATAAAGATGAATTTGACTGGAAGTTTAAAAAGTAGTTTATTTCATTTTATATAAATAATAAAACCCAACAGTTTCTTTAAATCTGTTGGGTTTTATTTATAATTATTTAAATATTTATTGATTTATCTTAATCAATTCTACTTCAAAGATTAAATCACTTTTTGGAGGAATAGCCCCAGGGTATCCTCTTTCTCCATAAGCTAAAGTATAAGGTATGTAAAATTTATATTTTGCACCTTCCTTCATCAATTGAAGTCCTTCTGTCCAACCTTTAATTACCTGATTTAAATTAAAATCAATTGGTTCTCCGCGTTTAACACTACTGTCAAATACAGTGCCATTGACAAAACTTCCTGTGTAATGTGCTTTTACATTACTGTTTGCTGTAGGTGTTGGACCTGTACCTTCTTTTAAAACAATATATTTTAAACCACTTGCAGTAGTTTGTCCRTTAGCGAATTCTTTTAAAGCWATTKCATTTGCKGYAGCTCTTTCWYTTTCYTCTTTCTCMRYTTTTAATTTTTCTTCWACSGCTTTATTTCCGTAATAGTCAGTGAATACTTTTGCAGCATCAAATTTTTTGGCTGCATCTCCTTTTCTGGAAATAGTAATCTTTGTGATTACATCATCTTGTGCAATAGCATTTACTACAGACATTCCTTGTGTTACTTGACCATAAATAGTGTGTTTTCCGTTTAACCAAGGAGTATCTTTGTGCGTGATGAAAAATTGACTTCCATTGGTAGCTGGACCAGAATTTGCCATAGCAAGAATTCCTGCTTTGTCAAATTTTGAATCGGTAAACTCATCCTTGAAAGCATAACCAGGTCCGCCAGAACCATTGCCATCAGGATCACCACCTTGAATCATGAAATCTTTGATCACTCTATGAAATTTTAGACCATCAAAAAAAGGTTTTCCCTTTAATCTTTCAACGGTTACAAATGGATTTTTTCCTTCAGCCAAGCTTATAAAGTTAGCTACTGTAATAGGCGTTTTTTTGTAAAATAATTCAACAGTGATATTCCCTTTGTTGGTTGCGATAGTGGCGTAAATACCTTCGGGAGTAACTGCAGCAGGAGCTTTTGCAGTTGTTGTTCCTGGTTTTTTTGTAGCAACTGGTTTTTTTGTGCTTTGTGCGTGTAAATTGAATAACCCTAGAAAGAGTAATAATGTGATTTTAGATTTCATCGTATAAAATTTTAGTGTCAACTATTTTAAAATTAATTAGGCATTTTTTCCATTAACTCAATCTCAAAAATGATATTGGTATTTGGTGGAATTACGTCACCTGCACCAGCTTCTCCATAAGCAAGATGTGATGGAATAAAAAGAACCGCTTTGTCACCAATAGCCATTTTTTCTATTCCTTCGATAAAGCCAGGAATTAAACCATCTTTTCTTCCGGCTTGAAATGGAATCGGTATATATTGATTTGCTGCAGCTCTTGCTGGGTCAAATTTTCCAAAAGTTTTGGATACATCTTCAATACTGGTGTCAAATAAAGTGCCATTTTCCAAAAATCCTGCATAATGAATGTAAACAGTTGAACCCATTGCTGGTTTTTTGCCTCCACTTTTTTTAGTGATTACATATTGAAGTCCGGTTGCTGTTTTGGTTGCTTTACTTTTTAATTCTGTAAAAGAAACTACTTTTTGATCACAAACGGCTTTGTATTTGGCTTCATATTCTTTTTTTGCAGCGGCTTCTGCGGCTACTTTTTGTTTTTGACTTTCTGATTCTATTTTGAAATAATCATAAAAAGTCTTTTTGGCATCAAACTTTTTGGCATCTTCACCATTTCTGATGATAGTTACACTTTTTATAAAATCATCTTGCTCTATTTTATTCACCACTTCAAGATTGTAGTCTACTACATGTCCAAAAATAGTGTGTTTTCCGTCTAACCAGGGAGTTTCTAAATGGGTAATGAAAAATTGACTACTATTGGTTCCTGGTCCATTATTGGCCATTGCCAAAATTCCACCTTTGTCAAATTTCAAACCGCTAAATTCATCTTTGAATTTGTAGCCTGTATCTCCAGACCCTGTTCCTAATGGATCACCAGTTTGTATCATGAAATCTTTGATAACTCTGTGGAATTTTAATCCGTTGTAGAATGGTTTTCCTTTTAAAGTATCATTGACAACAAACTCATTTTCACCTTCTGCCAATGTAATGAAGTTGGCAACTGTTACAGGAGCTTTTTTATAATCTAATTCTAATAGAATACTTCCTTTGTTGGTTTCTATTTCAGCATATAAACCATCGGGTAAATTGTTGTGTTCTTTGTTGCAAGAAATTAAAGTTGTAATGAAGAGTAGTGCAAATAAAATATTTTTTTTCATTCTGCTTTTTTTAATTTGTTAACGTGTCTTTTATGGTTGATTTGGGTTTAATAGGCATAGGTGTGGTGGCTTTTGCAACGGTATTTGGTTGAATTTGCGCATTATACTTAGATTCAGGCATAAAATCACGAAGTGTAACGGTACAAAATAAAGGTTGATTAGTACCTATTTTGTTATTGTCACCGTGGTACCCATATCCCATATGCGAAGTAAAAAGGAAGTGTACTTTTTCTGTTTTTCGCATTAGTTTTATTCCGTCTCTCAATCCCATCATGATTTCTTGCTTGTCTACTTTATAGATCTGAGGTTCTAATTCTGCTTGAGAATAGATAATATTCCCTTTCAAATCTTTTAGTTCATAATCAAAAAAAGCAATATCTCCTTTTTTTGGAGTAAGACTGTCAGTCAGGTTTCTGGTTTCGTAATAATACCAATATCCTTTTTTGGAAGCTATGTATTTTTTCGTAGGATCACTCTTTATTACTGCTTCGATCTGGTCTTCTTCTCCAGCAATCATTTTTTTATTTCGAGCAATAGATTGTTTCATAAAGCTTCCAGATGATTGTGAAACAGGTCTTCTGGCTTCTTGATGTTGTTTGCAGCTAGTGAATAAAATGGCAGCAAAAAAAGTAATTAGTAATACTTTAAAATATTTCATGGGCTATTATATTTTTAATTTTTGAACTAAACTTTCAAATTTGTGAATCGTTTCTTCCATCGAAACTTCTGATTTTCCTCCAGCTGCATTACTATGTCCACCTCCTTGAAAATAATCTCTGGCAAATTGATTTACGTCAAAATCACCTTGTGAACGGAAAGAGATTTTGATGATTCCTTCTTCCTTGTTTTCGATAAAAATAGCGGTAAAAACAATTCCTTTTATGCTTAAACCATAATTAACAATTCCCTCTGTGTCGCCTTTTACATAATCAAAACTATTTAATTCTTCTTGAGTCAGAGAAGTATAAGATGTTTTGTGATCTATCATCACTTTCATGTTTTGTAAAGCACGACCCAATAGTTGTAAACGATTATAAGAGCTATTGTCAAATAATAATGTAGGGATTAAAGTGTTTTCTACACCAAGGTCAATTAATTCGGCAATAATCCTGTGGGTTGTCCCTGTGGTTTTTGGGAATCGGAACGAGCCGGAATCTGTCAAGATTCCTGTGTAAATGCAAGTAGCAATAGTTTTGTCTAAATCTTGTTTTTTGTCCAAAAAAGAAATGAAATTATAAACCATTTCACAAGTAGAACCAAAAGCAACATCCGAATAAGTATGTGTAGCATAATCGTCCGGCTTTTGATGGTGGTCAATCATAATAAAAGGGGCAGTAAGTTTTTCTAAAACTTGTTCCATTTCACCAACTCTATGAAGAGCGTTAAAATCCAAAGTGAAAACTAGTTCTGCTTCTTCTAGGATTTTAGTGCAAGCTTCTTTGTCTTTTTCGTATATTCTTACAGTTTCAGAGCCTGGTATCCAAGCTAGAAAATCGGGAAAATCATTGGGAGAAATCACCGTTGGATAGTGATTGTTTTTTAGCAAAAAGTGATATAATGCTAATGTTGAGCCCATGGCGTCTCCGTCTGGTCCTCTATGTGGAATTATTGCAATTTTTTTTGGAGTTGATAATAACAACTGTATCGCTTGTATGTCTTGTATATTCATAGTTTGCGAAATTACATTTTTTAAACTAAAAGTTAAAAGCTTTTAGGAAATTATAACGAAAACAAGACTAGAGGTATTTCAATCCTTTTTTTCTAATACTTTGGTATAAAATAGATTTGGGACCTTTCACAATCTGAGATTTGTAAATTCCGATAGAACCTGAAAAAAAGTAAGCAATGATGCAGGCAATTCCAATGTAAACACCGCTTTCCATACCAAAAAGTTCCATTCCCATAACTGTACAGGCGATAGGAGTATGGGTTGCACCCGAAAACACTGCCACAAATCCCATTCCGGCCAATAGAGCAATTGGTAAAGGAATAACGACTGATAAAGCACTACCTAATGTCGCACCAACAAAAAAGAGTGGTGTTACTTCGCCTCCCTTAAATCCAGCTCCAAGTGTAAAACCAGTAAAAAGGATTTTTAAAAGAAAATCATAAGGAGTATTATGAATGGAAAAGGCATCAACAATCATAGGAACTCCCAATCCAATATATTTTGTGGTGCCAATTAAATAAATTGATATGGCCAGAATTATTCCGCCTATAAAAGGTCTCAACGGTGGATGTTTTATGTTCTTGGAAAATAATTTACCCCAAAAATGAGTGCTTCTTGCAAAAAGTAGTGCTGCCAATCCAAACAGAATACTCACGATAAGTATCCAAAATATAGCGGTGAAATTCATTTGGGGAACTTCAGGAATACTATAATGAGTGTGTTTTATTTCCCAGAATTCAACCGTGAAATAAGCAATGTAGGCCACAAGAAATGAAAAGACAATACTCCTGAAAGTAATTTTGCTAAAAAAAATAACTTCCAAGGCGAATATTGCGCCCGCTAATGGCGTTCCAAAAACTGAAGCAAAACCTGCACTGATTCCCAGTATAATTAAGGTTCTTCTTTCGGAATGATTTAGTTTGAAAATATTGGTACATAAATCGGCAATTGCACCACCCATTTGCACTGCAGTTCCTTCTCTACCCGCAGATCCTCCAAAAAGATGTGTAATTAATGTACTCAAAAGAACCAACGGAGCCATCATAAAAGGAATCTTCTTTTCGGGTTTGTTGTATTCTTCTAGTAGTAGATTGTTCCCTTTTGCAATTTTGGAATCAAAATAAAAGTAGAAATACCCAATAAGTAAGCCTCCAATGGGTAGAAACCAAATAATCCAATTATGTTGGTTTCTTATTTGGGTTACATACTCTAATGAAACCAAGAAAAAAGCAGATGCGGAACCAGAAAAAATGCCTATCAAACAACAAATGAAAACCCATTTGAGTGTGATAAGCATTATTTGTTTTATTTTTTCAAAATTCATGAAGCGCAATACTTTTTTAGAATAAAAATTTATGCTAAAGTATTACAATTCATACTATTTTTTGAATTATTCTGATGCAATTGCGGTAAATTCTATTTCAACCAAGTATTCTGGTGCTACCAATTGGTTGATTCCATAAAAACCTGTAGTAGGCTTTACATCTTTGAAAAAAGTAGCATGAGCCTTAGCAACTTCTTCAAAAGTAGAAACATCGGTAGTGAAAATTCGGGTACGGATTACGTCTTTCATTCCTACTTTAAGATCTTCCAATACTTTTTCAACTCTTTCCAATATATTTAAAGTTTGCGCGTAGGCATCATCAGCTTTTACTTTTTCGCCGTCAACTATTGCAACAGTTCCAGATACTTCAATGATGTTTCCTATACGAACCGCACGACAATATCCCATTTTGTCTTCCCATGGTGATCCAGTTAAAATGTTTTCTCTTTTCATTATTTAGTTTTTAGTTTTGTTAATTGCTGTTTAAAGGTAGCTAAGTCCTAGGTTTCCTTTAAAGCGCGCAATTTATAAAAATTAGAATTAAAAAAAAGACCTCTTTCAAATGAGAGGTCTTATTGAGGTTGTTTTTTGTCTTTTATAACAAAATTATCAAGATGTTTTAATTTTTGTTGATTAATTTATTTCTCGGAGTTCGCCATAGTATTTTCTCAACTCGTCTGAATGTGATTTATAAGCGCCTAGTTCGATGTTTACAAATTGCTTGTCAAAAGTTGGATTTGCAGTTAGCCTTTCTATAGACGTTTTTTCCTTTTCGGCAATCAGCTTTTCGATTTTTTTGCTTGTTTTAGAGCGGGACAGTTTTCCATAATCGTAATCTACTTCATAAGACGATTCTTTTGATAGAAAATTATTGATGTCAGCTCCAGTTCCTGTATATCTAAGTGTTTCTCTAAAATTATTGGCATCCATTGTGATTTGTAAATCATATCCTTTTTTGAGATAAATTTTAAAATATTCAGTGCCATCAAAGAGTAAATACAAGCCGTCCTGTATGGATAAGTTAGCTTTGAAAACACCATTGCCATCAATGTCTATTATTTGTACTGTGTTGTAATCGGTGTCCTTGATGTAGAGATGGTCCCAATTTCTATTTTCTATTTTTGCTTGAAAAAATACTTCATTTTTGGTTTGTCCATTTGTGTTGATGAAAAGGAATAATGCGTAAATACTAAATAAAAAAGTCTTCATTTTTAATTTTGTTTATTTTTTTCAAAACTATATTTTAATTTAAATAATAGGAAAAAGACAGTATGATTAAAAAGGTATTAAATTGTTAAGGATTTATCTTCTATGATTTTGATTAGGTGTTTTTTTTTGAATTTTAGAATATCTTAACAGGTCACGAGAAATAAATTATGTTAGTTTTGTGATTTTATAATCGCTGTTTTTTTATTTTTGGAAAAATGTTTTTAGATATAAAACCTACTTTTTTAATACTATGAAACAAATTTTATTTATTTTTCTGATAGGTTTTTCGACTTGTACATATGCTCAATTTGAGTCTAGTGCAAAGTTCAAAGGAATTCCTCCAGTTAATATAAAGCCTAAGGAAAAGAAGGCGCCTCCGCAAAAAATAGACACATCAGGGATCATTCCTCCAAATGTTTATAAAAACCCGAATGTACAATCTCCACCGAACCCTGTTTCTGATTACAAACTACCGATTAAGAGTCAAATTTCTATGATTCCAAGTAATGAATTTATCAATCCTGGAGATGAAGTAAAAGACAGACTGAATAAAAAAACCGACCGTCAAGAAGGAGCTGCGTATCGTCATAATCAGGATTTAGGTACTTATAAAACCACTTCTGAATCTGCCAAAGTAATGTATAGAGATGCTCAATATGTTGATGGAGATTTAATTAGAGTGTATTTGAACGGTCAGGTAATCCAATCTCAAGTGTATTTGGATAGTAATTTTAAAGGTTTTGAAGTTGCATTACAAAAAGGATTCAATAAAATTGAATTTGAAGCATTAAACCAAGGAGACTCTGGTCCCAATACAGCCGAATTCAGAGTTTATGACGATAAAAAAAATCTAGTTTCGGCTAGTGAATGGAATCTTGGGACAGGTTTTAAAGCCTCTATTATTATTGTTAAAGAATAGTGGCGTAGATTTTCTTGGGTACTTCGACTAAAAAGGATCAGCAGTAACTTTAAATTTCATATCCGCTTTTACTGTAGTCTCTTGAGTTAAGGTTTCTTTTGTTGTTACAGAAGTACGTATTTTGTAGCTTGAAGCCTTAATGTATTTGTCTAACTTTTGAGAAGTACAAGTAAGATTGATCGTATTTGTGGTTGAGCTGATATTATCCAGAAAAGCCAACTCTATTTCATCATCGGCGGTTGTAGAAATGTACATGTGAACCGATTTTAGAAAGCTAAATGTTTTATCGGCAGGACTTGTGATACTTAATTTTAATTCATCCAGTTTTACATCTTTTACTAAATCCACATTTGTGTTGTTGTTGCTAAATTCTGAGGTAGAATTGGTTGTTACATCTGGCGTAGCCACTTCAAAAGGGGAGTTAAAAGGTAATCCACTATTTATTTTAAATGTAGTTTGATCGGAAATAGTAAAAGTCAATAATTTGTCAACTTCACTACATGAAGCTGTAATAATTAAGACTAAAATAGCTAGAATTGTAAATTTCTTTGTTTTCATTTTTAGGTAAAAAGTTATGATTTGGAGTTTTTTGCAAATGTAATCTAATAGATATACAATCTCATCTTTGAACGATTTAGCTCTTAAATTATTATAATGAAAGGAGTTAAAATTAGAAATTATTTCAATGTCAACGGATGGAAAGTTCTCCAACTATGCCAATATTCTTGATACGCTTTTATGGATTTAAGTCCATTAATTTGAGGGTTTGTTGAATTTCCAAGAAATGTATAGCTGTTTTGTCTATCGTTTAATAGATTCCCTTCAAGGGTGAATTTTTGTTCTTTGTTATTTCTTTCTAATACTATAAAACTCTTTTTGTCATTGGCTAAAACCAAAACGATTGGTTTGTTATTGATTACATCATAAATGATTCGTTTCTTTACAAAGTCATTCCAGTCATAAGCTTTACTTTGATTGTCAAAGGTAATGCCGACAACCCATGATTTGTCTTTCCATGAAAGTGTATCTCTTCTTGTTAGATTTCCTTTTCTTCTTCCGGATTCATAATTGCTCAAGCTGTCGTACTCCGTTTTGAAATTTTTGTCAACTTGCATGATTAAACTTTTTGGGTTTAAGGCGAGCCATTTATTTAAAGACATTTGGGTGCTTTGTAATTCCGGTAAAGATTGCCCTTTTAATGTCCCTGCAATTGCTTCTCCGGTTGCTTGTCTCCACCAACTTTTGGTTGTTTTGTCTTCAAACATAGCATTAAAATGATCCATTCCCACTAATCTAAAAGTTTCTTTTTTGTCATTTACGATTGGTTCAAAAACACGGCCAGATCTGCAAACGGTACAATAAGTTACAAGTATTGGATGTTGGGAAATAGTGTCAAACACTTGGTGATGGTATCCTAAAAATTGTATTGGATAAGCTCTGGACTCTCCTTTGTAAGTGATGCCAATTACAATTCTGCTTGTGTCGACTTTGCTTTTTGAAGCATCACTCATTTTTAGATTATTGGTTTGATGAAACATGGAGTCTGCTGCCATGACATAATTTGTGGCATATCCAATTCCAATAGCGATAACTAAAAATATAAGGGAGAAAATTTTTGACTTTTGAAAAGCAGCTTTAAAACCATAAAGTAACATTAGTATAAAAACTATTCTAAAAAACCATCTCCAAGAATATAGAAAATAGGCAAAATCAATACTGTTCATTTCTTGACTTCCAGGCATTGGCATAATAAAATAAACATTTGCAATCTCAAATAATAATAACCCAAGTATGCCGAAATAATAGATTTTTTTTGCCATGGTGTGTAGATTTGGTTTCAAATAATAGTAGGTTTCGGTTTTTTATTAATAGTTATAAATTGGATAATTTTTGTTTTTTGTTGCTTTTTCTTGAATTTTTTTAACTCTTTTGCTTAAAATAAAGAAAAGTTATTCGATAAAAATAAAATAAAAATTTTTCAAAATACAATTTTTCAAATCCGAATATATAAAGTATTTTTGCGCATGCAACACAACGTACTTATTTTAGATTTCGGATCGCAATATACACAGCTTATTGCGCGTAGAGTTCGCGAATTAAATATATTCTGCGAAATTTTTCCTTACAATCATTTTCCGAGTGATTTATCAAGTTATAAAGCCGTAATTCTTGGAGGAAGCCCTTTTTCTGTTAGAGGAGAAGACGCACCACATCCAGATTTGTCACAAATTAGAGGTAAGCTTCCTATGCTGGCCGTATGTTACGGAGCACAGTATTTATCTCATTTTAGTGGAGGCGAAGTAGCAGCTTCTAATACAAGAGAATATGGTAGAGCCAATTTATCTTATATTAAAGAAGATGAAATTTTCTTCGAAGGTGTTTCTGAAAATAGTCAAGTTTGGATGAGCCACAGTGATAGTATTAAAGCATTACCAACTAATGGAGTGAAACTAGCAAGTACTCACGATGTGGAATTTGCTGCTTACAAAATTGAAGGAGAAACTACTTATGCTATTCAATATCATCCAGAAGTTTTTCACTCTACAGATGGATCAAAAATGTTGGAGAATTTCTTGGTGAAAATTGCCGAGGTTCCTCAAAATTTTACACCAAACGCTTTCGTTGAAGAAATCGTAGCTGAAATGAAAGAAAAAATCGGAAACGACAAAGTTGTTTTAGGTCTTTCAGGAGGTGTGGATTCAACAGTAGCAGCGGTTTTATTAAATAAAGCTATTGGGAAAAATCTGTATTGTATTTTTGTAAATAACGGATTGCTTCGTAAGAATGAATTTCAAAGCGTTTTAGATCAATACGAAGGAATGGGGTTGAACGTGAAAGGAGTAGATGCTTCTCAACGTTTTTACGATGCCTTGGCTGGGATAAGTGATCCAGAATTAAAAAGAAAAGCAATTGGTAATGCCTTTATCGAAGTTTTCGATGCTGAATCACATCTTATTGAAGATGTTACTTGGTTAGCACAAGGAACTATATATCCTGACGTAATCGAATCGGTTTCTGTAAAAGGACCATCGGCCACTATCAAATCACATCATAATGTAGGCGGTTTGCCAGATTATATGAAACTTAAAATTGTTGAACCTTTGCGTATGCTTTTCAAAGATGAAGTACGTAGAGTAGGAGCAAGTTTAGGAATTGATCCAGAATTATTAGGAAGACATCCTTTCCCTGGACCTGGATTGTCAATTCGTATTTTAGGAGATATTACCTTAGAGAAAGTGCAAATTTTGCAGGATGTGGATAAAGTTTTTATCGACGGATTGAAATCTTGGGGATTATACGATAAAGTTTGGCAGGCAGGAGCTATTTTATTGCCTGTAAATAGCGTTGGAGTAATGGGTGATGAGCGAACTTATGAAAAAGTTGTTGCCTTGAGAGCTGTTGAATCAACAGACGGAATGACAGCAGACTGGGTACACCTTCCTTATGATTTCTTGATGAAAGTTTCTAATGATATTATCAATAAAGTAAAAGGTGTTAATCGTGTAGTTTACGATATAAGTTCAAAACCACCAGCAACAATTGAGTGGGAATAATATAATTTTTTTAACATTAAGTCGTTACATTTGTAACGACTTAATTTTTAAAATTATATTTATGAAAGGACTTTTAAGAGTTTTATTATTTATCGGTTTTGTTTCAAATGTCTCTTTTGGACAGCAATCTGCAACAAAACACACTGTTTTAAAAGGCGAAACAATCCCCCAAATCGCTCAAAATTATAACACTACTCCTTCTGAAATTTACAGACTTAATCCAGAAGCCCAAAACGGAATATCAGAAAACCAAATTCTTTCCGTTCCAGAATTACTTCCTCAATCCAATAATACAATTACTCATACGGTTGCTCCAAAAGAAACTTTGTTTGGGTTGGCAACTAAATATAATGTCAAAGTTGAAGCCATTCAAAGTGCAAATGCTGTTGCTTTGGCTAATGGATTGCAAGTTGGACAGCAATTAGTTATTCCACAGGATAACACTCAGAAAACAGAAACTGGTGTAGCAAAAAATACTCATTTGGTTCAGCCTAAAGAATCATTATTCAGTATAGCCAGACTTTATAATGTATCTGTTGAAGATTTAGATAAAGCCAATTCTGTTATTTTAAAAGACGGATTACAAGTAGGGCAAGAAATTAAAATTCCAAACAAAAAGAAAACACTTGACGGTAGAGTAAGAGTTATCAATGCTGAAACAGTCTTCTATGTAGTAAAAGCAAAAGAAACCAAGTATTCTATAGCAAAACAATTCGGAATAACTGTGGAGCAATTGGAATCTCAAAATCCTGAAATTGTAAACGGATTAACTGAAGGAAATAAATTGGCTATCAATGTAAAAGAAGTTAAGCCAACCAATGAAAATGAAGAATTGATGCTTGCATTGGCCGAAAAGCAAGTTGTGGTTGAAAAATCCAAGGCTAATGCCAAAGAAATTAATAGCCTTAAACAAAAACTCGTATTGCAAGAAGAAATTAATCAAAAGGTGATTAATGTTAATGGTCTTTTGGTGAATCTAAAAGAAATTGAAAACACAAAAGAAGGCTCAGCTGAAAAACTTAAATTGGTTTTGGAAGCTAATAAAAATATTCAAGAAATTCTTTTGGTCAAATTGGATTCATTAGTGAAAACGATGGGTAAAGATTTGAATGAATTGAAAAAAACAGAATTGGTCGATCTTGACGAATCCATTCGTTTGCAAAAAATATCCAATGAGAATATCCAAAAGACGAATGAATTGTCACAACAGCTTAAAAAGCAATTGGCAGAAAACAGAAAAGTATATTCTGGTTTGATGGATAAAGCAGAGCGAATTGTTGTAGAAGAGAATCAGGAATACAAGAAAAGTATCAGAGAAAATAGTAAAGCAAAGGCTGATCAAAAGACTGTGAAATTTACTCCGGTTGATTTGAAAAACATGGAAATGGAGCAAAAAACGCGTGATTTGAATAACATGAAGTTGATTACAAAACTAGATTCCTTAAATAATGAGAGTAAATCAGAATTAAAATTGCACATCAGTAAGGCTACTTTTTATAGTAAACAAGCTCGATTATTTGATGATAATTTGGCTAAATTGAAGAATCAAAGTTATCAGAATAAAGCGCACGAGTCTCAAACTAAAGCTAAAACAGGAGTGGTGTCTAAGTCACTTACTTTAGATCAAATTAAAAAAGAATTGGCTAAACAACCAGCTAAAGTTAAAGCAATTAAAGTTGAAAAGGTTGAGGGTATAAAAGATTTAAAATCTGGGTATTATGTTGTGGTAGGTAACTTCCAAGACGCAGCTGGACGAGATGCTTTAATTAGAAAGTTAACTGATTCCGGCTCTTTGGATGCTAATTTTTTCTATAATATGAACATACTTTCGTATTATGTTTTTTCAAAAATGGCTACTACCAAAGAAGAAGCGCAATACGAGTGTATTCAAAAAGAAGGAAAGCCACTTTTTGGAAAATCATTTATTGCAAATGTAGTTTCGGATAATTCAATTAAGGAATAAATTAACAGCCATAAAAAGAATATTTGCCATAAACACAGTATTTTTACTGAAATTAAAAACACACATGAACCCCGCTAATATGAACTATTTTTCAGTAGTATTTTGTACTATTTTATTTTCAGTTACTTCGAGTTTTTCGCAAGAAAAAATAGATAAATATGTTGTTGTTAAAGGAGAAACGGTAAACCAAATTGCTCAAAAATTTAAAATTACTCCTTACGAAATTTATAAACTTAATCCAGATGCACAAAACGGATTAAAACCAAATAGTGTCTTGTTGATTCCAAAAAGTAATGGAAAAAACAATGTGACTCCGGCAAAAGCAACAAAACAATTGCCTAAAACTCATGTTGTGATTGCTAAGGAAACTTTATTTGGAATCGAAAATAAATATGACGTAACCGATGAAGCTTTGAAAAAAGTAAATCCAGATCTTGAAAAATATGGTTTACAAGTAGGTCAAATTTTGAATATTCCTTCTAAAAATATTTCAAAAACTACTGTGGCTGCTAAGAATGTAGCGATTTATCATACGGTATTGGCAAAAGAAACTAAATATTCAATAGCCAAGCAATATGATATCACTATTGAAGAATTGGAACGAAAAAATCCTGAGATTGTAGCCAATCTAACTGTTGGATATGAATTGTTAATAAAAGGAAACGGACCTAAACCAGTAACAAAAGTTATTCCTGCTGAAGCAAAAGTTGCGAGTGAAAAGCACATAGCTGTTAGTGTTCCTGAAGCCATAAGCTATGTTGATTACACAGTAAAACCAAAAGAAACATTTTATAGTTTGTCTAAAATGTTTGGATTGACACAACAGCAATTGATTGAATTGAATCCAATTTTGTCAGCTGGTGTTCAAGAAGGAATGGTTTTGAAAGTACCTTCAAAATCTAATCAAATTGCTGCTAATTCTACCAAACAGAAAGTGGTTTTGACCCAAAAAAGTAGTCAGGACAAAAAGACTTTAGTGTTGTTATTGCCTTTCAATATTGCTAAAAATGGTGGTGACACTATTAGTTCTACTGTCAATAGATTGAATAATGATAAATTTCTAAACATGACTTTAGATTTTTATTCGGGTGCGATGATGGCAATAGATTCAGCAAAACAAGTTGGCGTTTCTATGGATGTGAAAATTTTTGATTCTAATGAAACCAAAACTACTTCAAATATTACTTCTATTTTTAGTGATAACAATCTTGCCAATGCAGATGCGGTAGTGGGACCATTTTACCAAAGTAATGTGGAAAGAACGTCTAGTTTATTTGCTCAAAACAATGTACCTGTAATTTCGCCATTATCTAAAGATGCTGGTAATCCAATGCCAAATTTATATCAATCTATTGTATCGACATCTGTTTTAAAAACAGCCATGTTTGATTTTTTAACTGCTAAACAAGGAAATGTGATTGCGGTAATTGATAAGAAAAAAGAAACCATTAGGAAATACATTTTAGAAAATCAAAAAGAAATTAAAATAGCACCATTAACTGCTACAGGTGGTTTGGATGTAGAGAATTTTAAAAAATTATTGGTAAAAGACAAGATGAATTATGTTATTTTGGAAACTGCCAATACAGGAATGATTAAATATACTATGAATACCATGCTTGGCGCTATGGCTAATTATCAGGTGCAATTGATTATTTTGGAACCTAATGAAACTTTAGATACGGATGAAATCAGTTTTGAGAATTTAACCAAGTTGCATTTAATGTATCCATCAGCAACTCGCGAAAATAATACTCCAGAAGCTCAGATGTTCATGCAGAGTTATAGAAAAAAGAATAAAGTAAATCCAAGCACTTACGCAATTCGTGGTTTTGATATTACTTTTGATACTATGATGCGTTTGTCACAAGATAAAACTTATCAGGAAACTGCAGAAACAATGATAACCGAACAAGTTGAAAACAAGTTTGAATATCACAAAAAAGAAGAAGGAGGATATGCTAATAAAGGAGTTTATATCCTTTATTACGATACTGATTTAACTATTAAAGAAGCGAAATAGTCTTCAGATAGCAGAAAATAGAAAACAGAAAATTCAAAAAAAATGACTTCAAAAGTAACTTATTTAGGAGATTTACGAACTTCCTCTATACACGTACAATCTGGGACTGAAATCTTGTCAGATGCTCCAGTAGATAATAACGGAAAAGGTGAAGCTTTTTCTCCAACAGATTCAGTTGCCAATGCTTTGGCTACTTGTATGATGACGATTATGGGTATAAAGGCAAGAGATATGAATGTTGATTTTAAAGGTTCAACAGCCTCTGTTACTAAAATCATGAATGCTGAGCCTAGAAAAATTGGCGCTATCGAAATTGTTTTTGAGATGCAAGGTGTTTCAGAACAAAAAGACAAAACAATTCTGGAAAGAGCTGCAATGACCTGTCCAGTTTTCTTGAGTTTGAATACTGATATTGATAAGCGAATTACTTTTAATTGGAGTTAGAATGCAGTGTTCAATTTTCTGAAAACTCATAAATAATAATTCATAACTCCTTATTTTGGACCAAAACCAAAAACAGCTCATAAAACTAGCCCACACCAAAATGCCTTTTGGTAAATACGAAGGTTGGTTTCTTATTGATATTCCTGAGTATTACATTGTGTGGTATAGCAATAAAGGTTTTCCAAAAGGAGAACTTGGCGATCAATTGAAATTAATTTATGAGCTAAAACTCAACGGACTCGAAGAATTAATTCGAAACATAAAAAAGAAGTATCCAAAACCTTAATTGGTATGTTAATTTATTAGAATTTTAGATGGTTAAATTAAAGTTGTTTGCTAATTAGCCAATAATCTAATAAGTCTAAAATTCTAATAATTGGACAGTCTACTATTCCAATTAAATTTGTACTTTTGCCACGTTTTTTACATAACTACAATACAAACAACAACAGAATGAATCAAACGAAATATATTTTTGTTACAGGTGGTGTGACTTCTTCTTTAGGAAAAGGAATTATTGCGGCATCTTTGGCAAAATTGTTACAAGCAAGAGGGTACAGAACTACTATTCAAAAATTTGACCCTTATATCAATGTCGATCCTGGAACTTTAAACCCTTACGAACACGGAGAATGTTATGTAACTGATGATGGTGCGGAAACAGATTTGGATTTAGGACACTACGAGCGTTTCTTGAATGTACCAACTTCTCAAGCGAACAATGTAACTACTGGTAGAATTTATCTATCGGTAATAGAAAAAGAACGTAGAGGAGAATTCTTGGGTAAAACGGTTCAGGTTGTTCCTCATATCACTAATGAAATTAAGGAAAGAATGCAATTGCTGGGTAAATCTGGCGATTATGATATTGTTATTACCGAAATTGGTGGTACGGTCGGGGATATTGAATCTTTACCTTACATCGAATCTGTTCGTCAGTTGGTGTGGGATTTAGGTGAAAATAACGCGATTGTTATCCATTTAACATTGGTTCCTTATTTGGCTGCTGCGGGTGAATTAAAAACTAAACCAACTCAGCATTCAGTGAAAACCTTGATGGAAAGTGGGATCAAAGCTGATATTTTAGTTTGTAGAACAGAGCATGAAATTTCAGATGAAATTCGTAACAAATTAGCTTTGTTCTGTAATGTAAAAAGAGAAGCAGTTATTCAATCTATCGATGCTTCTACAATTTATGAAGTTCCAAATTTAATGTTGGAAGAAGGATTGGATGTTGTTGCTTTAAAAAAATTGGATTTACCTAAAAAAGCAGCTCCAGATTTGAAAAACTGGAATACGTTCTTGCGCAGATTGAAATTTCCAAAACATACCGTTAATATCGGTTTGATTGGAAAATATGTTGAAATGCAAGATTGTTATAAATCAATTCTTGAGGCTTTTATTCATGCAGGTGCTACTAATGAAACTAAAGTAAATGTAATTTCGATACATTCAGAATTTATAGATGCTGAGAATATTAAAGAAAAATTATCTGGATTAGATGGAATTCTTGTAGCTCCAGGTTTTGGGGAAAGAGGAATCGAAGGTAAAATAGAAGCTATTCGTTATGCTCGTGAAAATAAGATTCCATTTTTCGGAATTTGTTTGGGAATGCAAATGTCAATTATCGAATATTCAAGAAATGTAGTAGGATTGGCAGATGCAAACTCTACTGAAATGAATGACAAAACTCAACATCCTGTAGTGAATTTGATGGAAGATCAAAAAACGATTACAGATAAAGGTGGTACAATGCGTCTTGGAGCTTGGAAATGTGATATTACACCAGATTCATTGGCACACAAAATTTACGGAAAAACATCTATTTCAGAACGTCACCGTCACCGTTACGAGTACAATAGCCAATATGTTGACCAATTGCAAAAAGCGGGATTGATATCTTCTGGTGTAAATCCTGACACTGGTCTGGTAGAGATTGTCGAATTGGCAGATCATCCTTTCTTTATTGGTGTACAATACCACCCGGAATATAAGAGTACTGTAGCGAACCCACATCCTATTTTTGTGAGTTTTGTTGCTGCTGCCGTTAAAGCAAAAAAGAAATAAAATTTTAGAATTAGATTATTTGGCATAATAGTTGTCAAAATGTGTAACAACGATACGTTTTGATGACTAATGGAATCAGTTTCTAATTTATTTAAAATTAGGAAGACGAAAACAATAATAAAGAAAATGGAAGAAAAAAAATTAGACCTTAACTCGGTTATAGGTATTGTATTGATTATTGGTATTTTTCTTTGGATGATGTACCAAAACAAACCTTCGGAGGCAACTCTTGCTGCAGAAAAGGCTAAAAAAGAATTGGTTGCAAAAGAAGCACAAGCTAAAGCTGCAGCCGTAAAGTCAGTTGTAACTCCAACAGCTGTTGTAGCCGGAGATTCTACTCAATTGGCTCAATTGCAAAAAACGTTGGGTGGTTTTGCTTATTCTGCGACTTTACCTTCAGCGAAAAATGATGTTACAACAATCGAAAATGATTTTGTATTATTAAAAATCGCAAACAAAGGAGGTTACATTGTAGAAGCTACTTTGAAGAATTTCGAAAAATTCAAGAAGAATTCGGGTCAGTTGGTTTCTTTGATTAAAGATAACAATGCTGATTTAAATATTCAATTGCAAACTAGTGATAACAGAGTTTTGAATACAAAAGACTTGTATTTTGAGCCTACATTAACTAAAGTTGGTGCTGATCAAATTCTTTCTATGAAATTGAAATCAGGTCCAAATGAGTTCTTGGAATACAAATACATTTTGAAACCAAACGATTATATGGTTGGTTTTGATGTTCATTCCCAAGGATTGAATAAAGTTTTGAATACTGCAAAGCCATTGGATTTACAATGGAATTTAAAATCGTTTAGAACAGAGAAAAGTATTTCTTATGAAAATAGATTTTCTGAATTGCGTTTTCAGTATAAAGATGGAAAGCATGATTATGTAGGTGCAGGGAAAGACAAGGAAGAAACTCCAGAGAAAGTGGATTATATAGCTTTCAAACAACATTTTTTTAGCTCTATTCTGTTGACTAATACTTCATTTGAAAAAGCAAGTTTGAAATCGAATAATTTGGTATTGGATGAGTCAAAAGACACTATTTTTACAAAACAATTTAATGCTACAGTGCCATTGGCATTTCAAAATGGTGAAGTAGATTATAAAATGGATTGGTATTTTGGACCAACAGATTACGCTACTCTGAAAGCTTATGATAAGGATATGGAGAAAATTGTACCACTAGGTTGGGGAATTTTCGGATGGATTAATAAATTTATTTTTATCCCATTATTTGGATTTTTAAGTAGTAATATTTCTTATGGAATAGCGATTATTATTTTTACGATTATCATAAAAATAGCGATGTCGCCTATTACTTATAAGTCATTTTTATCTCAGGCCAAAATGAAAGTATTGCGACCAGAGATTACTGAATTGGGTGAGAAATTCAAAAAAGATCCAATGAAAAAACAACAAGAAACAATGAAATTGTACAATAAAGCAGGTGTGAATCCTATGGCGGGTTGTATTCCGGCCTTGATTCAAATACCATTTATGTATGCTTCTTTTCAGTTTTTTCCGTCAGCATTTGAATTGAGACAGAAAGGTTTTCTTTGGGCTGATGACTTGTCTTCATTTGACTCTATTTATAAATTACCATTCCATATTCCATTATATGGAGATCATATTGGTTTATTCCCATTGATGGCAGCCATTGCGATTTTCTTTTATATGAAAATGACTTCTGGCGATCAACAAATGGCAGCTCCTCAACAAGAAGGAATGCCGGATATGGCTAAGATGATGAAATATATGATTTATATTTCACCGCTTATGATGTTGATTTTCTTTAATGGTTACGGTGCAGGATTGAGTTTGTATAACTTTATGTCGAATTTAATTACTATTGGAATTATGTTTGTGATTAAAAATCATATTGTAAATCCAGATAAAATTCATGCTCAAATTCAAGAGAACAAGTTGAAGGAACCAAAAAAGCCAGGTAAGTTTCAACAAAAATTGCAAGAGGCTATGGAACAAGCTGAAGCTCAAAAAGCAAAAAAGAAATAAAAAAATAAACCGAATATAAATAGAAAAGCTCCTTATCAAATAGGAGCTTTTTCGTTTTTAACAAATTACAATTAACAATCAATTAATTTTATTTTTTAAAAAGTTGGCAATAAAACTTTGTCTAAAACGTGAATGATTCCATTAGAACATTGTACGTCTGTTGCTGTTATATTACAATTTCTGCCGCTAACATCCAGTAAACGGGTTGGAGTAAATTTTACGGTAACATTTTGTCCGGAAAAAGTAGTTACAACTTGATCATTTGTCAATTGACTTGATTGTACATTGGCGCCAGCAACTACATGATATTTTAATGTTTTCTCTAGTACATTGGCTGGAATTGCGGGTAATCCAGAATAGCCAGTTTCTGTTAAGAAAGCTCCAAATGCATCATTTGTTGGAGCGAAAACAGTGAAAGGAGAACTTGTTGTTCCAGATAATATTCCGACAAATCCTGAGGATGGGTTATAGGTTAGTGCAGCTACTAATGTGGTAAAGTTTGGATTAGCAATCGCATGGTCTACAATCGTAGGAAGCCCTATAACTGCGTCCACAACATGTAGAACTCCATTTGTTGCCATTACATCAGCAGTAACAACTTTCGCTACTCCATTTAGTTTTACTCCAGATGAAGTATTGACAAACATACTTAATGTGTTAGTTGTTGATGCTCCTCCTTTTGCAAGAGTTTTTATGTAACCCGTTGTTAAATCTGTTGATTTTACTGTACCACTTACTACGTGATTGAGTAATATTTGTGTCAAAGCTTCTTTTGGCACGTCTTTAATAGCTGCATATGGGGTGGTTTTGAGAAAAGCGGTAAATGCAGCATTTGTTGGTGCAAATACGGTATAAGGCCCAACTCCTTTTAGGGTTGTTGCTAAATCTGCTTTGGTTAATGCTTCAACTAATATTGAGAAATCGGCATTACTTGAAGCAATTCCTGTAATAGTATTATCTGCAACTGGCGCTGTAGTTGTGTCGTCATCATTGTTGCATGAGGTACCAATGATTAAAAGCGCTATAGCTATTACTTTTTTGAATTTCAATAGATTTTTCATAATACTAATTGTTAAGTGTTGATTATTAGGTGTTTATTTCTTAGCAAAACTAATTATAATTATTTATTTTGTTTAATATTTTTTAATAATAATTAAACAAAATATGAAAATTTATGTTTTCCTTATATTTTGTTTAATCTCTTTTTTCGTTTTATTTTTCAATTTAACACTTTTAAATATTGGTATTCTTGTGTTTTTGTTTTTGCTTTTTTTGATTCATATTTATTTAAAAATAGTAAACAAAATATAATTTTTTCGTTTGGAGGTTTTCTTTTATGAGCAATTTTTTTCTCACATCTTTTTTTAGTATTTTCTGTTTATATTATAACTAATTATTAAGCCTTTTATAATTTTTGGATTATTAAGTTTTATGTACTTTTATAAAATATTTTTACTTCATAATAATAGTTAATTTTTAAGGTTATGCTATTGGTTATTAGATAATTTAATTAAAATTGTATGTTTTATATTTTTAGAATTTTGGCTCTTTTTTTGTGTTGCCAAGTTGTTTTTTCACAAACGGATTCCAATCCGGTTGATGAGAATGGAAAAAAGCATGGTGTTTGGAAAGGATTTTATGAAGAATCCGGCAGACAGAGATATGAAGGTACTTTTGAACACGGTAAAGAAGTTGGTGTTTTTAATTTTTTTGACGATACAAAAGCAAAGTCAATTATTGCAACAAGAACTTTTAATACTAAGGATAACTCTTGCTATACGATTTTTTATGACCAGAATAAAAATATTGTAAGTGAAGGTAAAGAGGTAAATAAATTGCGAGAAGGCCCTTGGAAATACTATCATAAGGCTTCAAAAACAATCATGACTTTGGAGAATTATAAAAGCGGAAAACTCGATGGAGTCCGAACTGTATATTATCCAAGCGGTAAAATTGTTGATGAAACCATTTATAAAAATGGATTAAAGGAAGGTGTTTATAAAAAATATTCTGAGAAAGGAATTGTTTTGGAGAAAAGCTTTTTTAAAAATGATGAATATGAAGGCGAGGCCATTTATAAAGACCCAAATGATCTTGTAATTGCTAAAGGAAAGTTTAAAAATGGGAAAAAAGTTGGGAAGTGGCAGTTTTTTATCAATGGGAAATTGGAAAGTGAGGAGAATATGGATAAACCTAAAAAGCCACAACTCAAAAGAGACAAAGTAAAAATAGATTAAGAGTTTAGAAATTATAAGTCCAGTTTTTTGTTCTTAAATTTTATTTATGCTTTTTTTGTTTGTTAGAAAATAAGAACAAATTGAATTTTTATTTCGTTTTGCCCTTTTGTATTGAATTAAAGATAAAAATAGTATTAATTCGGACTATTACAGTATTGTTTTCATCAATCTCAAATAGTCTTAACTAGTCATATTATTTGTACTTTTGCAAAAGATTAAATTAAATTACTAATAATGAAATGAGCATAATTTTTAATTTGGTATCTAATGCCAATGTTGATATGCGAATTACATTTGACCAATAAAAAAAATAAAAATCAACAAATGAAACGTGTAGTTGTAGGTCTTTCTGGTGGTGTAGATTCAAGTGTAGCAGCATATTTGTTGCAAGAACAAGGATATGAGGTAATAGGTCTTTTTATGAAGAATTGGCACGATGATTCAGTGACAATTTCAAATGAATGTCCTTGGTTGGAAGATAGTAACGATGCTTTATTAGTTGCCGAAAAATTAGGTATTCCTTTTCAAACGGTTGATTTAAGCGAACAATATCAAGAAAAAATTGTTGATTATATGTTTAGTGAGTACGAAAAAGGGAGAACTCCAAATCCAGATGTACTTTGTAATCGCGAAATAAAATTTGACGTTTTTATGAAAATCGCCTTAAGTCTTGGTGCTGATTATGTGGCTACAGGACATTATTGTCGAAAAAGTGAAATTGAAGTCAATGATGAAAAAGTGTACCAACTTCTAGCAGGTGTTGATAATAATAAAGACCAATCTTATTTTTTATGCCAATTATCCCAAGAACAATTATCAAAAGCTTTGTTTCCAATTGGTGAATTAACAAAACCAGAAGTAAGGGAAATTGCTGCCCAAATGGAATTGGTAACGGCCGAAAAGAAAGATTCTCAAGGATTATGCTTTATTGGAAAAGTACGTTTGCCAGAATTTTTACAGCAAAAATTACAGACAAAAGAAGGAACAATTATTCAAATTGATAAAAACGATCCTGTGTATTCTTATGAAATCCAAGATGATTTAGCTATTGAAGAGCAATTGCTTTTTGCTTCTAGAAAATTGCCTTATACAGAAAAAATGGGTAAAATCATGGGAAAACATCAAGGAGCCCATTATTTTACGATAGGTCAAAGAAAAGGTTTGAATGTAGGTGGAACAACAGACCCTTTGTTTGTTATAGCTACAGATGTGGAAACCAATACTATTTATACTGGTTTGTCAAGTATGCACCCAGGATTGTTCAAGAAAGCTTTGTTTATTGAAAAATCAGAAGTACATTGGATTCGTGAAGATTTGGCTTTGTCCAATGGAGAATCTATGGAAGTTATGGCGCGCATACGATACAGACAGCCTTTGCAAAAAGCTACTTTACATCAATTTGAGAATGGTATGTATATTTCTTTTGAAGAACCACAATCTGCAATTACAGAAGGACAATTTGCCGCCTGGTATCTAAATGATGAGTTGATTGGTTCAGGAGTTATTTCATAAGTTAAGTAAATAGCTAGTCGCAAAACATGAAAAAAATACTGTTTACTATTTTGTTATTTTCCTGTTTTGTGGGATTCTCCCAAGAAGATGCTTGGGTATATTTTAATGTCAAAAATATTTCTCAAAATTATTATGACAATCCTTTGCTGATGCTTTCGCAAAGAGCCATAGATCGTAGAACTAAGCAAAATATTCCTTTAGATTCTAAAGATATTCCTATTGATGCTAGTTTTATTAGCCAAATAAAAGCAGTTTCAGGAATTACCGTTATGGCGAAATCCAAGTGGCTAAATGCTTTGCATATTCGAGGAACTCAAATTGATATTAATTCTTTGAAATCTTTTTCGTTTGTGGATAAAATTGATTTTGCCAATAAATCACTCAATACTACTGGAAAAAAAGCTACTGTAAACAAAATGAAAGCTGTTAATAAAGGGTTGGAAAAGCTTGTGGATTTTGCTTATGGTAGTTCATCAAACCAAATCCAAATGCTTCATGGTGACAAATTGCATCAGCAGAATTATACAGGTTCCGGAAAAATAATAGCGGTTATGGACGCTGGTTTTCCTGGGGTTAATACAGCACAACCATTCCAAAGACTTCGAGATAATAATCAAATACTGGGAGGTTATGATTTTGTAAATAAGGATGTCAATTTTTACTCTGGAGATTCACACGGTGCGATGGTTCTTTCTAGTATGGGAGGATATAAAGATAATGCTCTAGTGGGAACTGCTCCAGATGCTTCTTATTATTTATTTAGAACAGAAGATGCACTAACCGAAAACCCTGTAGAGGAATCCTATTGGGTTGAGGCAGCGGAGAAAGCTGATAGTTTGGGAGTGGATGTTATCAATACTTCATTAGGTTATTTTGATTTTGATAATGCTGCATACAATCATATTTATAGTGATATGGATGGTAAAACTGCCTTTATGACTCGCGGTGCCGAAATTGCTTTTTCTCGTGGTATGATAGTGGTGGTCTCCGCTGGGAATGAAGGTGCTACGACAAATCCCCATATTGCTGTTCCTGCAGATGGTATTTCAGTACTTACAGTTGGAGCAGTAACTGCTACTAAGACCGTTACCAGTTTTAGTTCCATTGGTCCTTCGTTTGACGGAAGGGTAAAGCCAGATGTTATGGCACAGGGACAATCGGTGGTTTTATCTGATTCAGCAGGGAATATTGTGACAGCCAACGGAACTTCTTTTTCAAGTCCAATTACGGCAGGAATGGTGGCTTGTTTGTGGCAAGCGTTTCCTAATAAAACCAATGCCGAAATTAGAGATTTAATCGTAAAATCAGCCGATAAATATACAGTTCCAGATAATCAATACGGATATGGAATTCCAGATTTTAGTTTGGCTTTATCCAATGGGTTAGGAATTAATGATTTATCTGTTAGAGATATTTTTTTGTATCCCAATCCAACAAGCGATATAAGTACAGTTTCACTTTCGGAGAATTTTGACTCAGGAATATTTCGTGTTTATTCTATATTAGGGCAAAAATTGGGAGAACAGATTATTTCAAAAACTTCACCAACTATTTCGTTTAAAACATTACAGACAGGAATCTATATTTATGAAATTGTTTGTGATGGTAATGTGACTACCGGAAAATTAATCAAACAATAAAGCAGTTTTTTATATGAACAAAATTACAAGCCTTTTCAATATTAAATATCCTATTATTCAAGCAGGAATGATTTGGAACAGTGGTTATAAATTAGCTAGCGCAGTGAGTAATGCAGGAGGATTGGGCTTGATAGGTGCTGGTTCTATGTATCCAGAAGTATTGAGAGAACATATTCAAAAGTGTAAAAAAGCAACGGATAAACCATTTGGTGTCAATGTTCCCATGTTGTATCCTAACATTGAAGAAATAATGAAAATTATTGTCGATGAAGGAGTGAGAATCGTTTTTACATCAGCGGGAAATCCTAAAACGTGGACTCCTTTTTTGAAAGAAAACGGAATAACGGTAGTGCATGTAGTGAGCAGTTCTGTTTTTGCTCTAAAAGCACAAGATGCAGGTGTTGATGCTGTTGTTGCCGAGGGATTTGAAGCTGGAGGACATAATGGAAGAGAAGAAACGACAACCTTCACTTTGATTCCGATGGTAAAAGATAAAATTTCAATCCCGTTAATTGCTGCTGGGGGAATTGCCACTGGTAGAGGAATGCTTGCTGCTATGACTCTAGGGGCAGATGGAGTGCAAGTAGGGAGTAGGTTTGCCGCTTCACTTGAATCTTCCTCGCATCAAAATTTTAAGGAAACCATTATTGGGGTTCAAGAAGGTGATACACAGTTGACCCTGAAAGAACTTGCTCCAGTTCGTTTGATTAAAAATAAATTTTATAAAGACGTACAGGAATTATATGAAAAATGTCCTAGTAAAGAAGAGTTGGTTACTTTACTTGGAAGAGCTAGGGCCAAACGAGGAATGTTTGAAGGGGATTTAACAGAAGGTGAATTGGAAATTGGTCAAATAGCGGGATTAATCAAAGAAATATTGCCAGCAAAAGATATTGTAAATGAAATGATTACCGAATTTGAACAAGCAAAGCTAGAAGTAGTTTCATTTGGTTTTTAAAAGTGTTATATTTGTTTCCATAGAAATTTTAAGATAATGGGTAAGTTAAAAACAGGTTTTCTATTACTGTTTCTTTTTTTTGGATTGAATCATGGATTTAGTCAAAACTATAAATTCAAAACAACGGGATTAAGCGTTTCTGTGAAAGAAAGTAACGGTAAATTTGGTAATTGGAGCGAATTGAAACCAGTGAGTATAGTAGTCAATTTGGATACCAACAAAAATAGAATTGTGATATATTCGGAAGCAATTCAGTTATTTGAAATTGTCGAATATCTTCCTGCCGAAGAAGGTGTAAATGATCTTATTTACCCATTCGTTTGTAAAGATAACAATGGGGAAGACTGTACTCTTTCTTTTATTACTCGAAAAAATCAAGATAACAGAAAACAACTTTATGTTAAATACGAAGACAGGGTATTGGCTTATAATATTGATGTTGTTGAGGAAAAAAAATAGTGTTGGCATTTTTTTTAAGTCAGCAAAACTTAAAACTATCATTGTTTTTTAAGTTTTTCTAATTCTGATTTGCATCGCATAATCATAAGGGTCGAGAGGTGTGAATAGAATATTTTTGGGATTTACAAAAGGTAAATAAGCTTTGATTTTTTCCTGAGTAAATCTTTGTGACCAAAACTGCTCTTTGGTAGCAGTAAAGCTATCGCTAGAATTCGTGATTATTTTCATCCCCATTTTTTGATAGGATTGCTCTTGTTTTTTTCTTGTGTTGTCATTGTCAATGTAGCAGGCACCAAGGATTATTTCTCCATTTGTTTTTAGCAAAGAATAGGCATTTGAAAAAATAGCCGTAAATTTTTCATTCTTGGATAAATCCAATCTTTTATGGGAATCATTATACTCATTGAAAGGAAAATTATCGGGATAAAAATTGCCAGGAGTAAACCAAGTACAGATGATTAAATCGTATTTTTTTTGTAGTTGGTTTAAATTAACAGCATCGAGTAGATGTACTTTTAGTTTGTCTTCAATATTCAGTTCTTTAGCTGTTGCTTGGGATAGTTTTATACATGCTTCGGCATTATCGGTACCTTCATAGTTTTCAATCATTTTCCACATTTCAGGTATGGCACTTAGGTGTCTGGCTATTCTCGCGCTTCCTATCCCAATATCCAAAAGGGTAAGTGGACTTCCTTTTTTTAGATATACTTCGGAGATTCCTTTTTTGAGTTCCGTAAATTCGGCCCATTGGGCTTGTAATAAATCTTCAGATAAATACTGGTCGTTAAATGATTTTTGGACGGTATTTTCGTTGTCGTACATGTTCATGGTCAATGGTTTGATAGTCAAATTTAATATTATTTTTTTGTTTTTATATTGTAAAAATGAAAGTTCTTAATTTCTATAAAAGTTCTTCATGGCTGTGAGCGTGAGGGATAGAAATAAGCTACCGAAGTAGCATGGATAGCCCGACCGCATTATGGAAAGGGGCGGAATACTCGCAAAGTAAAGTAGGCCTCTTTCCATAATGGGGTCACGCCCAGACGATTTTGATGATTTACTAATTTTTGATTATTAATGTGCTATTTTATTGGATTAGTTATTTTGGTTTAGGCTTTTTTACAAGATAAAGTGTATTTTTGTTTACCATTAAAAAAATATTATGAGAAAAATTGTTTTGTTTTTAGTATGTGTTTTTTCTATTAGTAGTCAAGCACAACAGCGCCCTAAATTGGTTGTTGGAATCGTTGTAGATCAAATGAAAATGGAGTATTTGTATCGATTTTCTGATGATTTTTCAACTAAAGGTTTTAAAAGACTGATGGATGAAGGGTTTACTTTTTATAACATGAATTATAATTATGTGCCCACATTTACTGCTCCTGGGCATGCATCTATTTATACAGGTACAACGCCTGCTACACATGGAATCATAGGAAATGATTGGTACATTCGTTCTGCTGGAAAAACTATGTATTGCACCGATGATGCTGGTGTGAAAACACTAGTAGAAGGTACTGAAAAAGAAGGGGCTATGTCTCCAAAAAATCTTTTGAGCACTACAATTACTGATGAATTAAGAATGGCAACAAACTTTAACGGAAAAGTAATTGGTTTGAGTATTAAGGATCGTGGAGCTATTTTACCTGCAGGTCATTTTGCGAATTGGGCTTTTTGGTGTACTAAATCTGGAGCGTTTATTTCAAGTAGTTTTTATGGTGATAAAATGCCGGATTGGGTAACTCAATTCAATGGTGAAAAGAATTATATGAAATATATTGATAAAGGTTGGAGTTTGTTGAAGCCGATTGATACTTATAACGAAAGTTTACCTGATAATAATCCTTATGAAGGAAGATTAGACAAAACTTTGCCTCCGGTATTTCCTTATGATTTGAGTAAAATTTATAAAGAGACTGGAATGGAAATTTTGAAAAGTACTCCATTCGGAAATGATTTTTTGGCTGAATTAGCCATGAGAGCAATAGATAAAGAAGAATTGGGGAAAGATAATATTACTGATTTTTTGGCAGTAAGTTTTTCTTCAACTGATTATGTTGGACATACTTTTGGTCCTAGATCTATGGAAATTCAAGACACTTATTTGCGTTTAGATCTTACTATTGCCGCGTTTTTGGATTATTTGGATAAAACAGTCGGTAAGGATAATTACTTAGTTTTCTTGACTGCGGATCATGCTGTTGCTGAAAATCCAATTTATTTAAAAGATCATAAATTAAATGTGACTAATATTCCTTCAAAAGATATTTTTGCTTCGTTAAATAAGTTTTCTATGGATACTTTTGGAGTAAATTTAGTTTTAAATTATTCTAACTTTAATATTTTCTTGAACAGGGATCTTATAAAGGAAAAAGGTCTTGAATTGGCTAAAGTTAAACAAAGTTTTAAAGATTTTTTAATGACGCAAGTGTATATAAAAAGAGTATATACTCAAGAAGATATTTTGGCGGGTTCTGCTCAAGATTATTATTTGAATTTTATTTTTAAAGGATACGACCCAAAACAAAGTGGTGATCTTGTAATTCTTGAAGGGGCTGGGTATTTAGAAAGCATTGAGACAGGAACTACACACGGAACACCTAATAGTTATGATACGAATGTACCTTTGCTTTTTTACGGATGGCACGTTCCAAAAGGGGAATCAAATAAAAAGGAATACATTACAGAAATTGCTCCTACGCTTTCTAAAATGCTTAAAATTACTTCTCCAAATGGTACAGAAGGGCAAGTTTTAGAAGAATTATTTGAAAAAAAATAGTCTATTTTTAATAGTGCCTTAAATCCCATTCATCTAGATGAATGGGATTTTTTTATTGATTTTCTTATTGTTGATGTTGTATTTTAAAGGAAACTGTTAAATTTGGATAGTTTTGTTTAATTAATATTTAATTATGAAGAAAATTATCAAAGTAATTTTGCTATTGCTTGTCATTATGGTGATGACAATTTTATTATATGTAAAACTGGCTTTGCCAAATGTGGGGAAGATTGAATATCTTAGTATTAAGCCAACGGTAAGCCGAATGGAACGCGGAAAGTATCTGGCGACCCATGTTTGTGTTTGTGTTGATTGTCATTCCACACGAAATTGGAATGAATTTTCTGGGCCATTGATAGAAGGGACTTTAGGTAAAGGAGGAGAAGTTTTCGATCAAAGATTTGGCTTTCCAGGTAGTTTTTATTCTAAAAATATTACACCTTCCGGTATTGGAGATTGGACGGATGGAGAAGTTTTAAGAGCGATTTCAAGTGGTGTTTCTAAAAATGGTAGAGCCTTGTTTCCGATAATGCCACATCCTCATTTTGGGCAAATGGATAAAGAAGATTTGGAGTCTATTATTGTGTATTTAAGAACATTGAAGCCTATTAAAAATATAGTTCCAGAATCGAAAGCTGATTTTCCTATGAACTTTATAATTAATACAATTCCGGATGAGCCTCATTTTTCCAATAAACCTAATGAAAGTGACACTGTTGCTTACGGAGGTTATTTATTCAATGCTGCTTCTTGCTCGGAATGCCATTCGAAACAGGAAAAAGGAAAACCAATTGAAGGCATGGAATTGGCAGGCGGTTTTGAGTTTCCAATGGTGACTGGAGGTATTGCTCTTTCGGCCAATATCACACAAGATAAAGCAACCGGAATTGGAAAATGGACCGAAGCTGATTTTGTAAACAGATTTAAGTCCTATACAGATAGTACTTATGTTTCCGCTAAAGTTTCGAAAGGGAATTTTAATACGGTTATGCCATGGACAATGTATGGTGGGATGGAAGAAAAAGATTTAAAAGCTATATATTCCTATTTGAAAACCATAAAACCAATACATAATAGTGTTGAGAAGTTCACTAATCCTTAATGGTATATAGATTAAAAAAAATCCCGAAACTTAATGGTTTCGGGATTTTTTATATTAAACTGTTTCTGCAGCAGCTACAGGCAACGGAATTTGATTTTGAAGTAAGTCTTCAAATTTTTCGTGAGCTCGGATTAAATACCCTTGTCCGTTCATCCATAAAACCTCTGCAGGTTTGTATCTTGAATTATAATTAGAAGACATTGAGAAGCAATAAGCTCCAGCATTACGGAAAGATAAAATATCTCCTTCTTTAATTTCTGAAATTCTTCTGTTGGTTGCAAATGTATCTGTTTCACAAATATATCCTACAACTGAGTAAAAACGCTCTTTTCCTTTTGGATTTGAGATGTTTTCAATAAAATGTTGTGAACCATAAAGCATTGGTCGAATCAAGTGATTGAAACCACTGTCTATACCTGCAAATACAGTAGAAGTTGTTTGTTTTACTACATTTACTTTAGCCAAAAAGAATCCAGCTTCACTTACTAAAAATTTACCTGGTTCGAAAATCAAAGTCAAATCTTTTCCGTATTCAGTACAAAAAGCATTGAATCTTTTTGATAATTTTTTACCTAGTTCATCAATGTCAGTAGCAATATCATCTTTTTTGTAAGGAACTTTGAATCCACTTCCGAAATCTAAAAATTCTAGATTTTTGAAGTTTTTGGCGGCATCAAATAAAATTTCGGCAGCATATAAAAATACTTCAATATCTAATATATCAGAACCTGTATGCATGTGAATACCTACGATGTTCATATTTGTATTCTCAACGATACGAACTAAGTGCGGCAATTGATGTACAGAAATACCAAATTTACTATCGATATGACCTACCGAAATATTAGCATTTCCACCTGCCATTACGTGTGGATTGATACGAATACAAACTGGAACATGAGGATGTTTTGCACCGAATTGTTCTAATATAGATAAATTGTCAATGTTGATTTGAACTCCCAATGCATGTACTTCTTCAATTTCTTCTAAAGAAACGCCATTTGGAGTGTAAAATATTTTTTCTGGTGCATAACCAGCATGTAAACCTAACTGTACTTCTTGAATAGAAACAGTGTCCAATCCAGATCCCATATCTCTCAATAATTGGAGAATAGCGACATTAGACAATGCTTTCATTGCATAATTGATGCGTAAATTAGGAACCTTAGAAAAAGCCTTCGTTAATCGATTATACTGGGATTGTATTTTTTCGGCATCATACACATAAAGTGGACTTCCAAATTGTTCTGCTAAGTGTAGTAAATCGTTTGCTTGCATCTTGCTTATTATTTTTTGACAAATTTATTATTCTTTGGTATTACGACCAAACAATTTGAGGTTATTTAACAAATTATAACAAATTGTTTAAATTACAACAAATAGTTCCTGTTTGTGGTTTTTTTTAACTTTATTCTAAAATATTGATTTTATTTTCAAAATTTGGTGAATGTGTCTTTGTAATGATAAAACAGTATTCTGTTAACATTTATTTTGTTGAATAATTAAATTTTTAACGAAGTTTGAATTCTGATGCGTTTTAAAAAATAAATCCCTTGACAAAAATGATATCAAGGGATTTTAAACTTTTTATTTCAAATACTATAAAGCGGGTAAATCGCCATTTCCTTTTGTTGGTAAATTGGTGAATCCCATTAAGTATAAATCAACTTCTCTAGCAGCTTCACGACCTTCAGAGATAGCCCATACAATTAGAGATTGACCTCTTCTCATATCACCAGCTGTGAAGATATGTGGCACATTAGTTCTATAGTTTGTTGCTTTATAGTTAGTTCTAATATCAATTTCTATACCTAATTGCTCAGCTAATGTTTTTTCTGGACCTGTAAATCCAAGAGCTAACAAAGCTAAATCACAAGGCCAAATTTTTTCTGAACCTTCTTTTTCTATTAGTTCAGGTCTTTGACCTGGTGTTATTTTCCATTGTACTTCAACGGTTTTTAATCCCACTAGTTCTCCTTTTTCATTAGCAAGGAATTCTTTAGTATTAATCAACCAGTTTCTGTTACAACCTTCTTCATGTGAGGAAGATGTTTTTAATTGCAACGGCCAAAATGGCCATGGTGTAGTTTCGCTTCTTCCTACTGGAGGTTTTGGCATGATTTCAAAATTAGTCACTGATTTTGCACCGTGTCTGTTTGATGTTCCAACACAATCTGATCCTGTGTCTCCACCACCAATAACGATTACATCTTTTCCAGTTGCCAATACTTGATCTTCAATTTTTTCTCCGTACAATACTTTGGTTTGTTGAGTCAAGAAATCCATAGCTTGAACAACACCTTTGCTATCAGCACCTTTAGTAGGCAATCCTCTTCTTTCGGTTGCTCCACCGCATAATACGATAGAATCAAAAGCTTCTAATTCTTCTACGCTAAAGTTAACTCCTACGTTTACATTTGTTTTGAAAACAATTCCTTCGGCTTCCAATACTTTTACACGTCTATCGATAATACCTTTTTCTAATTTAAAATTTGGTATTCCGTAACGTAATAAACCACCAATTGCATTGTCTCTTTCGAAAACGGTAACAGTATGACCTGCACGATTCAATTGTTGTGCAGCAGCCAATCCAGCAGGACCAGATCCAATCACAGCAACAGTTTTTCCTGTTCTTACTTCTGGTGTTTGAGGTTTGATCCAACCTTCGGCAAAACCTCTTTCGATTATGTTTTTTTCAATATTTTCGATTGCAACCGGTTCTTTGATTATTCCCAGTACACATGATTTCTCACATGGAGCAGGACATAAACGACCTGTGAATTCAGGGAAGTTATTTGTAGATTGTAAAATCTGCAATGCACTTTCCCATTCTTCTTGGTGCACCATATCATTAAAATCAGGAATTAAATTTCCTAATGGACAGGAGCTGTGACAAAAAGGAATTCCGCAATCCATACATCTGGAACCTTGCTCTTTAATTTTTTCTTTTGATAATGGAATTGTAAACTCATTATAATTTGTAACTCTTTCTAGAACAGCAACGTTACTTTCGTCGGCTCTATTATATTCTTTAAATCCACCTATTTTCCCCATGACTATTGTGCTATTAATTCTTCAATTTGCTTTTCTTCTGCCAATCTTTGTAATGCTTTTTTGTAATCTGTTGGCATTACTTTAATGAAATGTTTGCTTTCGTTTTCCCAATCTGCTAAAAGGCGTTTTGCTAAAGGGCTATTGGTATACATCGAATGATTTTTGATTAAGCGTTTCAATTTAGCTAAATCTTCTTCTTCTAATGTTTCTAAGGCAACCATTTCCATATTGCACAATCCATCTTCAAATTTCTTTTTGGCATCATAAACATAAGCAACACCACCGCTCATACCAGCTGCGAAGTTTCTACCTGTTTTACCAAGAACAACTACTGTTCCCCCAGTCATGTATTCACAACCGTGGTCTCCAATTCCTTCAACAACTGCTGTCGCTCCAGAATTTCTAACAGCAAAACGTTCTCCGGCCATACCATTAATGTAGGCTTCTCCAGTAATTGCACCATAAAGAGCCACGTTACCAATGATAATATTGTCTTCTGGGCTGAAAGTGGCAGTAGGAGGGACTTTAATAATTAATTTTCCTCCAGAAAGTCCTTTTCCTAAATAGTCATTACAATTTCCGTGTATTTTGAAAGACAAACCATTAGTAGCAAACGCTCCAAAACTTTGTCCTGCAGAACCTGTAAAGTCAACAAGAATTGTATCTTCTGGTAATCCTTGAGCACCATATATTTTTGAAATCTCATTACTCAAAATTGCACCAACAGAGCGGTCTGTGTTTTTGATGTCAAAAGTAACTCTGGTTCTTTCTTTTCTATAGATAGAAGGAATAGCAGCTTTAATGATATCAAAGTCAAGTACGTTTTCTAATGCGTGGTCTTGAGTTGAAGTATTATGATTTGGAACTGTTTTTGCTTTCTCTGGTTTATAAAGAATGGTAGATAAATCCAATCCATTAGCTTTATAATGCTTAATTGCTTTGTTAACATTCAGTTTTTGCGATTGTCCAACCATTTCTTTCAATGTTCTAAAACCAAGTTGAGCCATGATTTCTCTTAACTCTTCGGCAATAAAGTACATGAAGTTAATAACGTGTTCTGGTGTTCCTTTGAAATTTTTTCTCAATTCTGGATCTTGTGTTGCAATACCTACAGGGCAAGTATTCAAGTGACAAGCTCTCATCATGATACAACCAGAAGCTACAAGAGGTGCAGTTGCAAATCCAAATTCTTCAGCTCCAAGCAAGGCAGCAATAGCTACGTCACGACCTGTTTTCAATTGACCGTCACATTCTAAAACCACACGACTTCTTAAGTCATTCAAGATTAAAGTTTGTTGAGCTTCGGCAAGACCAAGTTCCCATGGAATACCTGTGTGTTGTAATGATGTTAATGGTGCAGCACCAGTTCCTCCATCATATCCAGAAATCAAGATAACATCGGCTTTTGCTTTAGCAACACCGGCAGCGATTGTTCCAACCCCAACTTCTGCAACCAACTTAACATTTACTCTCGCTTCACGATTGGCATTTTTTAAGTCAAATATCAATTGAGATAAATCTTCAATTGAATAAATATCGTGGTGTGGAGGAGGAGAAATAAGACCTACATAAGGAGTAGAGTTTCTTGTTTCTGCAATCCAAGGCACTACTTTTTCACCTGGTAATTGTCCACCTTCTCCAGGTTTTGCACCTTGAGCCATTTTAATTTGAATCTCTTGAGCATTCGTCAAATAGTTGATCGAAACTCCAAATCTTCCAGAAGCAACTTGTTTGATAGCACTATTTTTAGAGTCACCATTTAATTCTTTTTGGAATCGAGTTGCGTTTTCTCCACCTTCACCTGAATTACTTTTTCCACCAATTCTGTTCATGRCAATCGCTAGATTCTCATGAGCTTCTTGGCTGATAGATCCGTAAGACATAGCACCAGTTTTGAATTTTTTTACAATTTCAGTCCATGGTTCTACTTCGTCAATAGAGATAGGGTCAAGATTATTGAATTCGAACAAACCTCTTATGGTCATCAAGTTTTCACTTTGATCATTTACCATTTTAGAGTATTCTTTATAACTTTCTGGGCTATTCAATCGAACAGCTTGTTGTAATTTTGAAATGGTAGTTGGATTGAACATGTGTTTTTCACCGTTTCTTCTCCATCTGTAAATACCTCCAATTTCTAATGGTAATAGATTTGCAATTTCTGATTTTGGAAATGCATTTTGGTATCTTTTCTTAACTTCCCTTTCAATTTCCATTAGTCCAATACCTTCAATTCTAGAAGGAGTGTAAGGGAAGTATTTCGAAGTGAATGTTTTGTTTAAACCTAAAATTTCAAAAATCTGTGCAGCTCTATAAGAATGTAAAGTAGAGATACCAATTTTGTTCATGATTTTTAGAATCCCTTTTGCAATTGCTTTATTAAAGTTTGTAATTGCATAATCAGCTTTTACACCTGTAATAAATCCTTCGTTTACTTGGTTATGAATAATTTCATTTACCATATAAGGATTGATCGCACTTGCACCGTATCCAAATAATAAAGCAAAATGATGTGGCTCACGTGGTTCAGCAGATTCGATTATAATACCAAATTTAGAACGAACTTTTAGAATGTTCAAAGAGTGGTGAATATAAGATGTCGCCAATAACATTGGGATTGGTGCCAATTCTTTGCTAACACCTCTATCTGAAAGGATAACAATATTACATCCTTCGGAAACCGCTTTGAAAGTAGCTTGTACACATTTTTCTAAAGCGCGCTCCATACCATTTACCCCTTTTTCTATTTTGTATAAAGTAGAAATGGTAACCGATTTGAAATCGACGTGGTCAATGCTTCTTATTTTATCTAAATCCTCATTTGATATTACAGGATTTTGAATTTTAATTTTTTTACAGTGAACATCAGTAATGTCAAAGATGTTGTAATCTCCTCCAATTGCCAAACTAGTATCAGTGATTATTTCTTCACGAATACCATCCAATGGTGGATTGGTTACTTGTGCAAATAATTGTTTGAAATAGTTGTACAATAATTGTGGTTGATCTGATAATACCGCAAGAGGAGTATCATTACCCATAGAACTCAATGCTTCATTACCTTGAGCACCCATTGGATTGATGATAGTTTTTAAATCCTCAATTGTATAACCAAAAAGACGTTGTCTTGTTTCAAAGTCGATTTTTTCAGTTGGAATTGGATTGTTCGTGTAAGGAATTTTAGCCAATTGCAATAAATTGTTATCCAACCATTCTCTATACGGACGCTTAGTTACAACTGAATGTTTGATTTCTTCGTCTTCAATAATACGACCTTCATTCATGTCAACAAGGAACATTTTTCCTGGTTCCAATCTTCCGTGTTGTACTACATCTTCTGGTTTTATGTCAAGAACACCAATTTCGGATGACATGATTACAAATCCACTTTTGGTTAATGTATAACGAGAAGGACGCAATCCATTTCTATCTAATAATGCTCCAATTACGTTTCCATCTGTAAATGGTATAGACGCAGGACCATCCCATGGCTCCATGATACAAGCATTATATTCGTAGAATGCTTTTTTCTCATCAGACATAGTTTTGTGTTTTTCCCATGCTTCAGGAACAACCATCATCATAACTTCCGGTAAAGAACGTCCAGTCATTAATAATAACTCAACAACCATATCCATAGAAGCTGAATCTGATTTTCCTTCTAAAATGATTGGGAATAATTTTTTTAGATCTTCTCCAAAAACGTCACTTTTCATCAATTCTTCACGAGCACGCATTCTGCTTACGTTTCCTCTCAAAGTATTGATTTCTCCATTGTGACACATGTATCTAAATGGTTGTGCCAAATCCCAAGAAGGGAAAGTGTTTGTAGAGAAACGTTGGTGAACCAAAGCTAAACGGGTCACTAAGTCGCTGTCTAGTAAGTCTGTATAGTATCTGCTGATGTCTTCTGGCATCAATAGACCTTTATATATAATAGTAGTAGTAGAACAACTTGAAAAGTAAAACATATGACTTTCCGAAGTTCTTGAATTACGTATTGTATGTTCAGCAATTTTTCTAGCCAAAAATAATTTGGCATTGAATTGTTGTTCTGTAATATCTAAACCGTTTTTACCAACAAATACTTGTTTAACGGTTGGTTCTTTTTCTGCGGCGATCTGTCCTAAATTAGAAACATCAACAGGAACATCTCTCCATCCTAATATAGATAGATTTTGATCTTTTATAGCGTCTTCAAAAGTGGTTTTGCAAAATGTCACTTGGTTTGGACTTTTAGGCATAAAAACCATTCCTACAGCATACTCTCTAACTTCTGGGATTTCAAAATCACAAACTTTCTTAAAGAATGCATGTGGGATATCAAATAAGATTCCAGCACCATCTCCAGTTCTTCCATCAGAGCTTACTGCTCCACGATGTTCTAACTTTATAAGGATATCTAGAGCTTTATGAATAATGTCATTAGACTTAATTCCGTTCAAATTACATATAAATCCTGCGCCACAGTTGTCGTGTTCAAATTCGGGTAAATAAAGGCCTTGTTCTTTAACTCTCATGCTTGATATTTTTTTTTACAAAATTAAAGATTTCATAACATATAACTAATGAATACATAGTTTTGGTTCTATTTTTGCTATAAAATTAAAAAAGGTATGAATATTTGATAATAATGCTGAAATTTCCTTTCTGAATTGACATATCTTCAAAAAATATTTTTTTAAATTTTAAAAACCCTTCATTTTTGTAATAAATATAGGATTATACTTTTTGGGGATAATTATTTTAACAAAAACACTGAGAATTTTTAAATTTTTCACACTATAACGATTGAGATGAAAGATTCAGTATTTTTTACTTTTATATGTTATTATAATTAAAAAAAATTTCAATTAAATTAAATTTTGCTATTTTTGTGCCACTTTTATTCTGAAATAGATTCAGAATCCAGACAAATTCTATATTATGAACATACACGAATATCAAGGAAAAGAAATTTTAGCTAGCTATGGAGTTCGCATTCAACGCGGAATTGTAGCCAATAGTCCAGTAGAAGCTGTAGCTGCTGCAAAACAATTAACTGCCGAAACAGGTACAAGTTGGTATGTTGTAAAAGCACAAATACACGCAGGTGGTCGTGGAAAAGGTGGTGGAGTAAAGCTTGCCAAAGGAATTGACAAAGTGGAAGGAATTGCAGAAGAAATTATCGGAATGCAATTAATCACTCCTCAAACTTCTGCTGAAGGTAAAAAAGTACACAAAGTTTTAATTGCTGAGGATGTTTATTATCCAGGTGAAAGTGAAACTTCTGAGTTTTATGTTTCTGTTCTTTTGAATAGAGGTACAGGACGTAATATGATTATGTATTCTACTGAAGGTGGAATGGATATTGAAGAAGTGGCGGAACATACTCCACACTTAATTTTTACTGAAGAAATTGATCCATCTGTTGGATTGCAAGGTTTTCAGGCAAGAAGAATTGCTTTTAACTTAGGTCTTTCTGGAAATGCTTTCAAAGAAATGGTTAAATTCATCGATTCATTATACAATGCTTACATTGGTTCTGATGCTTCTATGTTTGAAATCAACCCAGTTTTAAAAACTTCAGATGATAAAATTTTAGCTGTAGATGCTAAAGTAAATATCGATGATAATGCTTTATACAGACAAAAGAAATATGCTGATATGCGTGACATTCGTGAGGAAAATCCAATCGAGGTTGAAGCAAAAGAAGTAGGATTGAACTATGTAGATCTTGACGGTACTGTAGGATGTATGGTAAATGGTGCAGGTCTTGCAATGGCAACTATGGATTTAATTAAATATGCTGGTTTTGAACCTGCAAATTTCTTAGACGTAGGTGGAACTGCTGATGCAAAACGTGTTGAAACTGCTTTCCGTATTATCTTGAAAGATCCAAACGTAAAAGCAATTTTGATTAATATTTTTGGTGGAATCGTTCGTTGTGACCGTGTTGCTCAAGGAGTTGTTGATGCATACAAAAATATGGGTGATGCTATTAAAGTGCCTATTATTGTACGTTTACAAGGTACTAATGCTGAAATTGCTAAAGAATTAATTGATAATTCTGGAATGCCAATTTTATCTGCAGTGCAATTTCAAGAAGCTGCTGATCAAGTACAAGCTGCACTTTCTTAATATTATATTTTGTTGAAACATACTGCGGTGTGTTTCTACTATACTAAATTTAAAATCCTGAGTAGAGATACATAACAATGTATTTTAATTCAGGATTTTTTATTATTAATAAATTATAAACCTGAGTTTGATTGTTATTTTTTGGAGCAGAAACATTTTATTTTTTAGTCAATATCGTCCTGTTTTGCGTTACAAACGAAGTTCACTGAACTCCTATGTAAATAAAAGTATAGTGAAGTAATCTTTTGGTTTAAAAAGAAACTTAAACAAGTTTGGATTTTGTGGTTGTTTTATATGAATTATATGTTTCTGATTGGTTGTAGATACATATTCCAAAACATGGTTTTGTATATTATTCATATTTTGTTAAACGCCGTTTCTATCTGAAGCCCTTTTACCAGTGTTTGATATACGACGCAATATCTTTCTGTTAGTTTTGCAAGTGTTTGTATTTGCTCGTCAGTTGCATCGCTGTCCAAAATGAATGAAAGACGAATTGTCTGAAATCCTACAGGGACTTCTTTGGAAACTCCCAAAGTACCTCGGAAATCCAAATCACCTTCAGCCTTAATAGTTGCATCTTTAATTTCAATACCAAGAGCTGTAGATACTGCACTAAGAGTTACACCTGCACAAGCAACCAATGCTTCAAGAAGCATATCCCCTGAACAGGCTAGCATTCCGTTCCCACCCGTTGCTGGATGAAGACCTGCCTCGGCCAAAACCCTTCCGGTCTCAACTTTACAAGAAATCCCGTCACCAATTTTACCCTGTGCTTTGAGCGTTATTATTGCGGCATCAGGTTGTTCCCGATATTTTTCTTTAATTGGTGTCTGTATGTTTTTTAGTTCTTCTGCATTCATCTGTCAAAGATTTTTAATGGTTATTTATCATACACAATAAAGATATTAAAATTTTTCTTTATTAGTTCTAAAACAAGAATTGCGTTTTGAGTCCTTTTGTTATGAAATGAAAATGTTTTCTGAAATTCTTAATTCCACTACAGCCTAGCCCTGATCACAGTGGAAAGCCTTGCGAAGGAGACTTGTATTTTTTTCTGGGCGAAAAGGAGCGACCAGCGGAAGCTACTTTTTTGCCCTAGAAAAAAAACAAGGCTACGAGTAAGCTTGAAACGGAGAGCAGGAAGTTGCTCCAAAAAAAAAAATGACATCCTTTCGAATGTCATTTTAATGTATTGGTAAAAAAAAATTAATGAGCTGATAGCCCCGCATTTTTCAGGTATGGTTCAGTTTGCATGTCGTGACCTATGAAATCTTTGAAAGCTTTATTTAAATCAACACTGTTCCCAACGGATAAAATATATTTCTTGAAGCGCTCGCAGTTTGCTCTAGTCATACCACCATTGGCTTGCATCCAGTCGAATGCGTTGTAGTCCAAAGTTTTTGACCAGGTGTAGGCGTAATACCCTGCTGAATAACCACCACCCCAAATGTGAGCAAAATAAGGTGTGTGGTATCTTGTAGGTACTTCATTGACTAACAATCCGTATTTTTCAAGAGCTTCTTTTTCAAAAACTAAAGTAGGTTTGAAATCAGATTCTTTCTCGACACTGTGCCAAGCCATATCAAGAGTTGCTGCCGCTAGTAATTCGGTTACATCATAACCTTTATTGAAAGTTTCGGCTTTTTTAATTTTGTCAATTAATTCCTGCGGAATCGGTTGTTTGGTTTGGTAATGAATTGCGTAATTTTTTAAGACTATAGGGTCTAATGCTGCATGTTCATTAATTTGAGAAGGAAATTCAACATAATCTCTTGGTACCGCTGCTCCAGATAGTGTTACGTATTCTTGGTTGGCAAACAATCCGTGCAAGGTATGTCCGAACTCGTGAAACATAGTAGTTACATCATCGAAACTGATTAATGATGGACTTCCTTCCACAGGTTTAGAGAAATTATAGACGTTTACAATTACTGGTTTTTGTTTTAAATAATGTGATTGACTCACTATATTATTCATCCAGGCTCCACCGTTTTTATTATCTCTCGTATAAAAATCAAGGTAATAAATTGCGATTGAAGTCCCTTTGTCATCAAAAACCTCATAGACTTTTACATCTGGGTTATAGGCTGGTAAATCTTTTCTTTCCTTGAATGTGATACCATACATTTGTTTGGCTGCAAAAAACACTCCTTTTTCTAAAACTGTATTCAATTCAAAATAAGGTTTTGTTTGACTTTCGTCTAAATCGTATTTGGCTTTACGTACTTGCTCTGCATAAAAGTTCCAATCCCATGGCTCTAATTTAAAGCCGCCGTTTTGAGAGTCTATTAAATCTTGAATTTCTTTGGCTTCAACTTTTGATTTGGCAACCGCTGGTCCAGCAATTTTGGCTAATAATTCCATTGCCACTTCTGGTTTCTGTGCCATTTGATCTTGTAATTTCCATTCAGCAAAACTTTTCTTGCCCATCAAATTGGCTTTTTGTAAACGCAATTTTGCTATTTTTTCCAATACTTCGCGAGTGTCCCCTTCATCATTTTTTTCGGCACGATACCACGAAGCTTTGAATATTTTTTCTCTTGTTGCTCTATTTTTTAAACTAGATAGTAAAGGTTGTTGTGTGGTGTTCATAATACCTATTACATATTTACCTTCGTAACCAGCCTCTTTAGCTTTTGCTTTTGCCGCAGCAATTTCATCAGCACCTAATCCATCCAAATCCGCTACATTATCAAATATCACTGCTGCATTTTTACGAGCCAACAATAATTTATTTCCATAAAGAGTACTCAAAGTAGCTAGATCTTCATTGATTTTTTTCATTTTTTCTTTATCTGCTTCGGATAAATTAGCACCTGCTAATTCAAATTGCTGCAAATAATATTGAGTTAACTTTTTGTCTTCTCCTTTTAGTTTATTCAAATCGATTGTTTTGAAACGATTGTATAATTTACTGTTCAAATAAATTTTGTCGTTATGCCCTGAGAAAATCGGAGCATATTCCGCTTCAACAGCCTGTAAGGTTGGATTGGTGTTGGAACCTGTTAGGTTATAAAAAATCCCTACGGCTCTGTTTAAATCTACTCCACAGGTCTCTAAAGCTAAAACGGTATTTTGAAAAGTAGGCTTAGCAGTGTTATTTGTAATAGTTTCTACCTCTTGATCATGAACTTTCAATCCATATTCAAAAGCAGGTTTAAAATGTTCGTCTTTGATCAAACTAAAATCGGGAGTTTGATACTGTAACGTACTTTTTTGTAATAGCGGATTTGTCATTTTTACATCATTGTTTTGAGCACTCATTGTTTGCATTTGCAGGGACAAAACAAAACACAATGAACTAGTGATAAATAGTTTTGAAAAAATTTGCATAGTTGATAATTGTTTAATTTTGGATATAAAAATAGTCAAATAAAGTATTTAATGTGTTAAAATCACAACTATTAGTAAATATTCGCAAAATTTTGAGTCATTATGATATATCTGCAAAAAATTAAGATTAATTCATGTGAAATATATTTTATATTTGTTAATCACTTTAAACCAAAGAAAAATGGGTTCAATATATGATAAAGCTGATAATGAGGCTATAATTGCCCGAATCAACTCCTTATTGCCTGAGAGTAAAGCCCAGTGGGGTAAGATGACGGTGGATCAAATGTGCAAGCATTGCAACGCTTCGATTCAGATTGCGTTTGGTACAAAAGAGCTGAAGACGCATTTCCTGTTGCGCATTTTAGGTAGATTAATTAAAAACAAAGCCTTTAATAGTGACTTTGGAAAAAATAGCCCTACGGCCAAAGAACTGAAATTTGAAGGTTCTTATGATTTTGAATCCAGCAGAAAAGAATTAGCCGAAAGTTTTAGCCAATTTGCAAATGGCACTCAAGTTATCAAGCTTATGGATCATCCTTTTTGGGGCAAAATGACTTATGAGGATTGGGATAAATTGATGTGGAGACATACGGATCACCATTTGAGGCAGTTTGGAGTTTAGTCCAAAAAATATTTAAAAAAATATTCGTTTATGAGTATCATCAGGCATAAGCATTTCTTTCTGTCGTATTCTGAAGAACACGAACAAGCAGAGTGGGCAGCGTATTATTTGACAGCGGAGTCTCAGCAACAGCATCATTTTGAGAGACCTTATTTTAAACAAGATCCTTTGGTTGATACTGAATCGGCACATTGGAAAAATTATAAAGATACCGGTTACGACAAAGGGCATCTAGTTCCAGCAGCCGATATGAAATTTTCCGGAGAGGCCTACAAAGATACTTTTTACACATCGAATGTAGCTCCACAGAACAAAGCTTTCAACGCCGGAGTCTGGAACCGACTGGAACAAAAAATCAGATATTGGGCAGATAAATACAAGGCTGTTTTTATTGTGACAGGAAGCATCTTACATGATAATTTGATTACTATTGGTGACGAGGAAGTTTCGGTTCCTGATTATTTTTTTAAAATCGTTGTTCGGGTGCAGGACAATGCTTTGGTTATGATTGCATTTTTGGTTCCCAATGAAAAATCGGATGCTCCTCTTTTTACTTTTGCCACAACTATCGAAGATATTGAACAAATCACAAAGATTGACTTCAACCAAAAACTATCTGAAAAAATAGAAGAAAAAATAGAAAAAGAGTTGAGTTACAAGGAATGGAGTTTTAGTTAGCCCTTTTTAATAACAACCATATAAGTAATATAAGTTCATTTAAGTTTTCTTATATGGCCTTATATTACTTATATGGTTTTAAAAAAAAACGTTCTCAAAATTCCATTTGTTTTGAATTAAAGTTACAAATGGGCTTGTTAATTTATTTGTACCTTTGCTGTTCCTAAAAAAGAGAAATGAGAATTGATATTATAACCGTATTACCTGAATTATTGAGAAGTCCATTTGAAGCTTCGATTATGAAACGCGCCATTGACAAAGGATTAGTGGAGGTTCATTTTCATAATTTAAGAGATTATACGACAAACAAACAAAAAAGCGTTGACGATTATCCTTTTGGCGGTGGAGCCGGAATGGTTATGACTGTTCAGCCCATAGATGCCTGCATCACCCACCTGAAAAGTGAAAGATCGTATGATGAAATCATATATATGTCTCCCGATGGTGAAACACTAAACCAAAAAATGGCCAACACGATGTCGATGTATGAAAATATTATCATTTTGTGTGGGCACTATAAAGGTGTCGATCAACGCGTTCGCGACCATTTTATCACCAAGGAAATTTCGATAGGTGATTATGTTTTGTCTGGAGGAGAATTGGGAGCTTTGGTTTTATCCGATGCCTTGATCCGATTGATTCCAGGAGTTTTGAGTGACGAAACATCGGCATTGACCGATAGCTTTCAGGATGGATTGCTTTCAGGCCCAATTTACACACGTCCTGCCGATTACAAAGGCTGGAAAGTTCCCGATGTGTTGTTGAGTGGTCATTTTGCTAAAATTGACAAATGGAGAGAAGATACTGCCTATGAGCATACGAAAAACAGAAGACCTGATTTGTTAAACGATTAATTTTCATATATTTATGCTTTAAAATAAGAATTAGTTCGCTTCTTAATAACCTTTAAAAGTATAAAATCATGAAAGGATTAATCTTCAAAGTAATTTTAATTGTTACTTTTTTCATTTCAGCTGTTTCATTTGCTCAAGGAATAAATAGAACATCCTTATTGAATGAACTCAACAAAACTTACGGTATCGCACTAAGTGATGATGAAAAAACCTATTTTGGAAATGCAAACAGTACAATAGTATTGGAACTGTTTGGTCTAGACGAAAAGAATTTATCAAAAGAAAATCGCGATAAAGAAATTGACAAATTATTTGATAAAAGAGACAAAACGTTGACTTCGTCGTTGGGGATAAACAAATACAGTGATATTAAAGCAAAAACAGACGAGAAAACTGCAGAAATCATAAAGAAAGTAAAACAAGCAAAAATGGTTCCTTAATTTTTTCATAGTTATACAATTGACAAAAAAAAGCTTTTAATTATAAAGGCTTTTTTTTTATGCCTTTTCCAAACAGACGAATCAATCAAAAAAAAATATAATTTATACTTCATAATTAATAATTTATAATTAATTTTGCACCCTCATTAGACCAACCTCTGGCGAAAACCGCGAATGTTGCTCTATTTAAACCATAATTAAAAAAATTATCATGGCAGATTTAATGAAATTCGTTCAAGACGAATTCGTAACAAGAAAAGATTTCCCTGTATTCGGAGCTGGAGACACAATCACAGTTTACTACGAAATTAAAGAGGGTGAAAAAACAAGAACACAGTTTTTTAAAGGTGTTGTAATTCAAAGAAGAGGTTCTGCTAACACAGAAACTTTTACAATTCGTAAAATGTCAGGTGCAATTGGAGTAGAGCGTATCTTCCCAGTAAACTTGCCAGCTTTGCAAAAAATTGAAATCAACAAGAAAGGTGCTGTACGTAGAGCTAGAATTTTCTACTTCAGACAACTTACTGGTAAAAAAGCTAAGATTAGAGACAAAAGAAGATAGTTTACACTATTTCTTTAATGATAAAAAAGTCCCAACCGATGAAAATCGAGATTGGGACTTTTTTTTTGATAATTTTACAGTGCCAAAATTCATAATTTAGAAATCAAACGACACTAAAAATATCAAATTCAAAATATCACAGAATGTCTCTTTTAATTTATTTTTTTATATACAAATAAAATCTCTATTACAAGAGCATTTCGTATCTTTGCCCGCCTTATCTCAAACGATGTAATTCTTAATAAGGCCTTAAATTAATTGTGATTTAGATTATAAAAATAAAAAAAATGACACCAAAAGCTAAAATTTTTTACACACTTACAGATGAGGCTCCTTTATTGGCAACCTATTCTTTCTTACCAATTGTTCAGGCATTTACTGCTACTTCTGATATCGAAATTGAGACAAGAGACATTTCACTTGCTGGAAGAATCATCTCGAATTTTTCGGAATTTTTAAAGGAAGATCAAAAAACCAAAAATGCTTTATTGGAATTAGGTCAATTGGCTACTACTCCTGAAGCAAACATCATAAAATTACCAAACGTATCAGCGTCAATTCCACAATTGAAAGCTGCCATTGCGGAATTACAATCTCACGGTTATGCTTTGCCTGATTTCCCAGAAGATCCACAAAGCGAAGAAGAAAAAGCAATCAAAGCAAAATATTCTAAAATCTTAGGATCGGCTGTAAATCCAGTTTTACGTGAAGGAAATTCAGACCGTAGAGCTCCAAAAGCAGTTAAAAATTACGCAAAAGCAAATCCACACTCAATGGGTGCTTGGACTGCTGATTCAAAAACTCACGTAGCTTCTATGGAAAGCGGTGACTTTTACGGAAGTGAAAAATCAATTACTTTGGCTGATGCCACTGATGTTAAAATAGAATTTGTTGCCAAAGATGGTACAGCTACCGTTCTTAAAGCAAGTACTCCTTTGAAATCTGGAGAAATTATTGACAGTTCAGTTTTACACCTTAATGCTTTAAAGTCTTTTGTTGCAAAAACAATTAAAGAAGCCAAAGAACAAAACATCTTACTTTCAGTTCACTTGAAAGCAACAATGATGAAAGTTTCTGATCCTATCATATTTGGTGCTATCGTTGAAGTTTATTTTGCAGATGTATTCGAAAAATATGCTGCTTTATTTTCAGAATTGAACATCAACACTAATAACGGTTTAGGAGATGTGTATGCAAAAATTGCAGGACATCCTCAACAAGCCGAAGTGGAAGCTGCAATTGCACAAGCTATCGAAAACGGACCTGCTTTAGCAATGGTAAATTCAGATAAAGGAATCACCAATCTTCACGTTCCTTCAGATGTAATTGTAGATGCTTCTATGCCTGCAATGATTCGTACTTCTGGGCAAATGTTTAATAAAGACGGAAAACAACAAGATACTGTAGCAATTATCCCAGACAGATGTTATGCTGGTGTTTATACAGCCACTATCGATTTTTGTAAAAAACATGGTGCTTTTGTACCAACTACAATGGGAAGTGTTCCAAACGTAGGATTGATGGCACAACAAGCTGAAGAATACGGTTCTCACGACAAAACATTCCAGATGAAAGCAGACGGAGTTGTTCGCGTTGTCGATATAAACGGAACTGTTTTGATGGAACAAAGCGTAGAAGCAAACGATATTTTCAGAATGTGCCAAGCGAAAGATGCTCCAATTCAAGACTGGGTAAAACTAGCCGTAAACAGAGCTCGTTTGTCTAGTACTCCTGCGGTTTTCTGGTTGGATAACAACAGAGCGCACGACAGACAATTAATTCAGAAAGTAGAGAAATATTTAAAAGATTACGATACAACTGGTTTAGACATCAGAATCTTAAATCCTATTGATGCTACCAACTTTACTTTGGAGCGTATTATAAAAGGATTGGATACTATCTCAGTAACAGGGAACGTATTACGTGATTACCTAACCGATTTATTCCCTATCCTAGAAGTAGGAACTTCAGCAAAAATGCTTTCTATCGTTCCGTTAATGAATGGTGGTGGTTTATTTGAAACTGGCGCAGGAGGATCGGCACCAAAACACGTTGAGCAATTTATCCAAGAAGGATACTTGCGTTGGGATTCACTAGGAGAATTTTTGGCACTTGGAGCTTCATTAGAGCACTTAGGACAAACATTAAACAATTCTAAAGCAATTGTTCTTGCTGAAACTTTGGATGTCGCTACTGAAAAATTCTTAGCAACAGACAAATCGCCTACTCGCAAATTAGGCGGAATTGACAATCGTGGTTCACACTTCTATTTGGCAATGTACTGGGCAGAAGCTTTGGCAGCACAAGACAAAGACGCAGCATTGAAAGCAACTTTCGCTCCTATTTCTACTGAGTTTATTGCAAATGAATCTAAAATCAACGGAGAATTAATAGGATCTCAAGGTAAAGCTCAAAACATTGGTGGTTATTACCAACCAAATCCAGCCTTGACAGACAAAGCAATGCGTCCAAGCGATACTTTCAATGGTATTTTAGCAAAACTAGCTTAATTCAAAAAAAGCTTCTATTTATATTCAAAAGACAACTCGAAAGGGTTGTCTTTTTTTTGTTAAGATAGCCCACGGATTTTAATAATTGAACGGATTTCACACAGATAAAAACATCTAAAAACGGAGTCGATTATTTTGGAGCAGAAAGATTAGGCTTTTTATGCAATATCGTCCCGCTTTCCGTTTCAATCTTATAAGTCTCGTCCCAAAAGACGAGACTTATAAGGATTTTCACTGCAATCGGGGCTAAAGGTGAAGATTTCGCTTTTTTATCATCATTCAAAAAAAATAATAAAACCCCAACTAAAAAAATCTGTCCTAATCCGTTTAATCAGTGTTATCCGTGGCCAATTAAGTCTCCCCTTTTTTTATGCACATCTTTTGTATCTTTGAAATATGCTTATATAATTTTTTTACAAAGCACAAAAGCAAACCAAATGTCCAACAACGATATTGAACATAAAATAATCCAAGCCGAAGAATCCATTTCCGATTTTGTGGAAAGGTTTTGGATGCTTACCAACCATTCGGATATCGAAAAAGAAATTGTGGTTATTCCCGATGGAAGAATAGATGTTTTCTTTTTATATTCATCCTCCGAGCCTTTTTCTACTTTCTTAAAGGGATTAGAAAGCAAACCAACCCAAACAATGCTTCCAGCTAAAACTGTTATTTTTGCAGTCAATTTAAAACTTTTGGCTATTGAATATTTGCTTGACACCAGCATTTCAACAATTTTGAATATTGGGCAGCAATTGCCAAATAACTTTTGGGGAATTACACAGGAAGATTTAAATGATTTTGACACACTCTGCATTAAAATCACCAACAAAATAAAATCACTTATACCTAAAGAAGTTGACGACAGAAAGCAAAAACTTTTCAACCTCATCTATTCTTCAAACGGATCATTATCTGTTACAGAATTATCTGAAAAAGTATTTTGGAGCAGCCGACAAATCAATCGTTATTTCAATCAAATGTTTGGACTTTCCTTGAAAGCCTATTGCAATATCTTGAGATTTAGAACGTCTGTGCAGCACATCAAAGAAGGCATTTTATTCCCTGAACAAAACTTTACCGATCAAGCTCATTTCATTAAAGAAGTAAAAAAACTTTCGGGTGTCACTCCAAAAGAATTATTCAAAAATAAAAACGACCGATTTTTACAATTTTCAGCTTTGCCAAAGAAGTAGTTTTGCCTTATAATTTTAAACTTATAAAGCAATGTTATTACAAGACAAAAAAATAGCAATCATTGGTGGAGGTCCAGGTGGATTGACATTAGCAAGACTTTTGCAACTCAAAGGAGCAAATGTAAAAGTATACGAAAGGGATTTTAATAGAGAGGTTAGAGCACAAGGCGCAACACTTGACCTGCATTATGAATCAGGATTAAAAGCGCTTGAAGAAGCAGGTTTGATGGAAGCTTTTAACGCAAATTACAGACCAGGTGCTGACCGACTTCGTATTGTTGATGAAAATGCAAAAATTTTCTTCGATGATCACAATGATGAATCTACCGGTAATTTTGGAGATGAATGGTTCAGACCCGAAATTGACCGCGGACCGCTAAGAACTATTTTATTGGATTCTTTACAGCCAAATACTGTAGTTTGGAACAGCCATATTGTTTCTCTTGAAAGCATTAACAATAGTTGGAAAATAGTTTTTGAAAACGGCGAGACTGTTATAGTCGATATTGTAATTGGAGCAGACGGAGCAAAATCTAAAATTCGTCCATTCGTGACACCAATTCAACCTTTTTATTCAGGTGTTACAGTATTAGAAGGCAATATTCCTGATTCTAAAAAAAACGTTCCAAAAATCCACAACTTATTGCAAGGCGGAAAAATTATGGCTTTCGGAGATTCAAAAACAGTATCGATGAGTGCCAAAGGCGATGGCAGTTTGGATTTCTATGCGGGTTGGAAAATAAATGCCGACTGGATTACAGAAAGTGGCATAGACTTTAAAAACAGTAAACAAGTTTTGGAATGGTTCAAAAAAGAGTACTCCAATTGGGATAATGTTTGGCTCGAATTATTTGAATTTGATAATATAACATATACCCCAAGACCGCAATATTGTATGCCTTTAGATCAGAAATGGGAAGCTCAAGCAAACATTACAATTATTGGAGATGCTGCGCATTTGATGCCACCTTATGCTGGTGAAGGTGTTAATATGGCAATGCTTGATGCTTTGCAACTAAGCGAAAGCTTAACCAACGGAAAATTTACTGATTTAAAATCGGCAATAGCAGATTACGAAGAACAGATGTTTACAAGATTTGCCGAAAAAGGAAAGGAAACAATGAACAATACCGAATTTATGCACTCTCCTGAGGGACTAAAAAAATTATTGGAAATGTTTCAGCAATTTTCATAATTAACTATTTAAAAACTTTTTTAACCGCAAAGAGCACAAAGGGAAGCGCTAAGCACGCAAAGCTTTGCGAACTTTGTGTAATTCTTTGTGCTCTTTGCGGTTAATTTTTTCAAATCTTTTTTATAAATAAGCGAACATTCATTTATAATTAATACTTTTGTTTTTTCAAAAAAGTAAAAATGCGAACAAGAGATACTAACAAAGAAGAAATAGTCAAACAAAAAGCCATAGAAATGCTAGTAAAACTGGGCATTGAAGGTTTTGGAATGAATCGATTGGCTAAAGAATCTGGCGTGTCGGTGGCTACTTTATACATCTATTACACGGACAAAGAAGATTTGATAAAAAAAATCGGCATCGAAATTGGACAAGATTTCTTTAATGAGATGGTAAAAGATTTTTCTCCTGAAATGCCTTTTAAAGAAGGATTGCGTAAACAATGGGAAAACAGGGCACGATTTACAATAAAACATCCTTTGAGTGTGGCTTGTTGGGAACTTTTGAGCCATTCTAGCTATCGAGATAGTATTTTGGAAAAAAGCTTGTTTGATTTCAAAACAATAATGGGTGATTTTTTAAAAAATGCGATTGACAAAAAAGAATTAGTTTGTATGCCCAAAGAGATATTTTGGAGTATAGCATACGGCCCTTTATATACTTTACTCCGTTTTCATAATGAAGGAAAAAATATGGCAGGAACTCCTTTCAAACTTACCAAAGAAGCGACTGACGAAGCATTTGAATTAGTGATAAAAGCATTGACACCGTAAAAAGTTTAACTATGGAAAACCAAATAGAAAACATATTGGTATTTGCAACCAATATAAGAACCGAAAGCGATAAACAAACGATAGGCAACATATTGAATCAAAACTCAGAAATAGATCAATGGACACTTGACCAGGAAGATATTGATTGTGTTTTGCGAATTGTTAGCGAAACTTTATCCGAAGAACAAATAATAAACCTTTTAGATAATCAAAATTTCAAATGCTCTGCATTGGAATAAACAATAGAAAATGAAAGAACAAAAACCAAAAGCAACACCATTTACAGGCTATCAAAAATTTGCTGTTTTCATACTTGCAATAACTCAATTTACGGTAATACTCGATTTTATGGTCATGTCTCCTTTGGGCGATATACTAATGAAATCACTTAGTCTAAAACCAACTCATTTTGGTTTGGTTGTTTCGGCATACGCTTTTAGCGCAGGTATTTCTGGGCTTCTTACAGCTGGTTTTGCAGATAAATTTGACCGTAAAAAATTATTGCTTTTCTTTTATATAGGTTTTATTGCGGGAACCATTTTATGTGGAATCGTAAATTCATACATTTTGTTGGTTGTCGCAAGAATCATCACAGGATTGTTTGGAGGTGTTATCGGTTCAATATCTATGGCAATTGTAGCCGATTTATTTACCATGCAACAACGTGGACGAGTAATGGGATTTATTCAAATGGGATTTGGAGCAAGCCAAATTTTAGGAATTCCTATTGGCTTATATCTTGCCAATGCATGGGGATGGCACGCTCCATTTTTGTGGGTTGCAGGAATGGCTGCGATTGTGGTATTTTTTATTGCAGTTAAATTAAAACCCATCACTAAACATTTAGAAGTTCAGCAGGACAAATCTCCTTTTGAACACTTAAAACATACTATTGCCAAAAAAGATTACCGAATTGGTTTCACAGCCACAGCTTTACTTTCTGTTGGAGGTTTTATGATGATGCCTTTTGGTAGCGCTTTTGCAATCAACAATTTGCACATTACCCAACATCAACTACCTATGATATTTATGATAGCTGGTTTATCTACATTGTTGGTGATGCCTTTTGTTGGGAAACTGAGTGACTCAATAGACAAATACAAAATATTTGTATATGCTTCATTATGGACAATTGTTATGGTCGCAATCTACACCAATCTCGGTGTTACAGCTTTCGGATTGGTTGCTGTTGCAAACGTGCTTATGATGATGGGAGTTATGGGACGTATGGTACCATCTACGGCTTTGGTTACTTCTATTCCCGAAATGCAGGACAGAGGTGCTTTTATGAGTATAAACTCGTCTTTGCAACAAATTGCCGGAGGTATTGCAGCAGCTTTTGCAGGAACAATTGTTGTGCAAAAGGACAAATTGAGTCCATTGGAACATTATGACACATTAGGGATTATAATCATTTGTATTTCAATCCTAACTATTGTGCTTATGTACCGCGTCAATAAAATGGTGAAAAGAAAGAATAAGGAGAAAAATGAGGATCTCTATGTTGTTCATGAAATATAGTCCCAAAAAAATAATTCTATTTGGTATATATCTAAAAGCATAACTATTCAAAAGGATAGAACTGCAATAAAAAATAATCTAAGACTTGAATATCAACACAACAATATTCACAAAAGAAGTAATTTCTTAAGATGAAAAGTCGTTTATCGGATATAATTGTTAGTTCCCCGATTTATCAAAAATTTTCAATTAATTTACAATGATATTAACTACTTTTAACCTCCATAAATAATTGAATTTAAGTTTGTTATGTAAAATTATTTTACTGGTAAAAAAAGAATTTGGTTATTGCTCCCCACAATAAAATATCCTTTTGGTGATTGTGCTCTTCATAGATTTATTATGAAGGAGGTGTTGTTTATTGCTTATTTTCTAACCCATTAACTTCTTACTTTTTTTGACTTTTTAATTAGCAGTATTTTAGAATTAATTCCTCAAACTGTTCAATAAACAGTTTACCGGTTAAAAAAGAATTTAGTTATTGCACCCCACAATAGAATGTCTTTTGATGATTGTATTCCTCATAAATTTATTTATGCAGGCTATGCGACAGTGGATTTTTATGGCCAAAACAAAAAAAAAAACTCTTTACCCCTTACGCACACATTTTAATAATTCAAAAATTGATTTTACTTTTTTTTTAAGCCCTTTACGGTTAATAAAAGTTAGTTTATTCCCCCAAAGTAAAATATCCTTTTGATGATGGAGTACTTCATAAATCATTTATGGAGGTGGTATGTATTTATCTGCACATTTTATTTCCCAAGTCTACTGGTTTCCTTCTTTTCAATGATTATGGTTATAAAAACTTTTTTTATTATGGAAAAGAATATTACACTACAGCAATTTTTCGAAGTTTTAATAAGCAAAATAATCGGTTGCTTTCTATCGAAAAACAGAATTCCTACATTAGTTTTTTTAAAAAATGAAAACGTAGATTGTCTCAATTCAAAAATCAACAAATCCGAAACACAGGAAAGGACTGTGAGTTTTAGTGTTCCACAAGTTGAAATTTCAATTAATACCACTAAAATCATATCCAATATTTTTTATCCATTTTGGATTGCATTTTTACTATTTGCATTGCTACCGTCTTCTGCGTTGGGACAATGTCCTAACAGTTATGCATGTACTCCAACCGTCGGGGCAACTGCTGGGAAAATCACATTTAAATTCGATGCGGGAAATGACGCTGCCGACCGGAATATAGCATGTGATTTTGTTCGTAAACATGGAGGAACTGGAACGGATCCCTGTAGTGGAGGATCTATAACCGTAGCAGGGATTATCTATAACTATACTGGTAATAGCGGAGGAGCTAGTGGTAATAATTCACCTATTACACTGACATATACCGCTACAACAACTGTTACAACATGTCCCACTGATAATCAAATTGCTGAAGGTATTGGTTGTAGTCAAACGTCAGACGATGGATGTCTTAGTATTATTTTTCAAGATATAGAAACAGGGCAGAATTGTACATCTAGTAATAGTTATTTTTCCATGACCTTGAAGGATAATAATAACTGTGGCCCATATACTTTGATATCAAGCGGGAAATCTGCTTTGGTCTTTGGTACTACTTCTTTCACGACTGGCACATATACTACCGCAACAATTAAAGCTGGTATTTATATATTTGTTTTCACTGATAAGTACAACCATGAGCACTCTTTCATTTATAACCATATAACTGAAATTGGAACTTGTTTAAGAGTATCTAATCTTAAGATAGCTAAAACCATTACTTCAGGGAATCCATTCGCTAACGTAGGAGACATTATAGCATATTCATATTCTGTCACTTCAGATGCGCCGATTACCAATCCTTTTGTAGTGGATGATCATATAGTAGGTAATATCACTAGCCACACAGGTGATAGTAATAGCGATGGTATCCTCCAGGTTGGGGAAATCTGGATATTTATAGGAAGTTATACGGTTACTCAAGATGATATAGATAACGGTTCTGTTACAAATATTGCATATTCAAGGGGATTAGATCAATATGGTTTCCCAATTTTTTCTGAGGTGGATGATGCAACAGCAAGTAAACTTCCTTGTACTTCCCCAACGATAGATCCTCATCCTACTGATCAAACAAAATGTGTTGGAGAAAATGCATCGTTTACGGTTGAATCTTCAGGAGGCTCACCTGAACCTACTATACAATGGCAAGTTTATGTTCCTAATGGTTCATGGGCGAACATAGGAGGTGAAACAAATGCAACATTGACATTAACCGGGGTAACAATTGCAATGAGTGGTAATTTGTATCGTGCGGTTTTAACTAGTGATGGTTGTCCTCCAACAAATAGCGACTCAGCTTTGTTAACGGTTAATCCGACCCCATCAGTTAATTCGGTGGGCAACCAAACAATCTGTAAAGGCGCAAACACCACTTTGGTGACTTTCGGGGGAACCGGCACTTCCTATACCTGGGCTAACGACAATACGGCCATCGGATTGGGGGCAAGCGGAACTGGTAACATTGCTGCATTTGCAGGAACCAACGCAACCTCGAGCCCTATCAGCGGAACTATTACCGTTACGCCACACTATCTCAATAACGGAGTTACCTGCGACGGTCCTACGACCAGCTTCACCATTACGGTGAATCCGACGCCATCGGTTAATTCGGTGGGCAACCAAACCGTTTGTAAAGGGGCAAATACCACTTTGGTGACTTTCGGGGGAACCGGCACTTCCTATACCTGGGCTAACGACAATATCGCCATCGGCCTGGGTGCTAGCGGAACTGGTAACATTGCCGCATTTGCAGGAACCAACGCAACCTCAAGTCCTATCAGCGGAACCATTACCGTTACGCCGCATTATTTCAATAACGAAGTGACCTGCGACGGTCCTACGACCAGCTTCACCATTACAGTAAATCCGACGCCATCAGTTAATTCGGTGGGCAACCAAACAATCTGTAAAGGCGCAAACACCACTTTGGTGACTTTCGGGGGAACCGGCACTTCCTATACCTGGGCTAACGACAATACGGCCATCGGCCTGGGCGCTAGCGGAACCGGTAACATTGCTGCATTTGCAGGAACCAACGCAACCTCGAGTCCAATTAGCGGAACCATTACCGTTACGCCTCACTATCTAAATAACGGGGTTACCTGCGACGGCCCAACGACCAGCTTCATCATTACGGTGAATCCGACTCCATCGGTTAATTCGGTGGGTAACCAAACAATCTGTAAAGGCGCAAACACCACTTTGGTGACCTTCGGGGGAACCGGCACTTCCTATACCTGGGCTAACGACAATACGGCCATCGGCCTGGGCGCTAGCGGAACTGGTAACATTGCTGCATTTGCAGGAACCAACGCAACCTCGAGTCCAATTAGCGGAACCATTACCGTTACGCCTCACTATCTCAATAACGGAGTTACCTGCGACGGTCCTACGACCAGCTTCACCATTACAGTAAATCCGACTCCATCGGTTAATTCGGTGAGTAACCAAACAATCTGTAAAGGTGCCAATACCACTTTGGTGACTTTCGGGGGAACCGGCACTTCCTATACCTGGGCTAACGACAATATAGCCATCGGATTGGGGGCAAGCGGAACTGGTAACATTGCCGTATTTGCAGGAACCAATGCAACCTCGAGCCCTATCAGTGGAACCATTACCGTTACGCCACACTATCTCAATAACGAAGTAACCTGCGATGGTCCTACGACGAGCTTCACCATTACGGTAAATCCGACGCCATCGGTTAATTCGGTGGGTAACCAAACCGTTTGTAAAGGTGCCAATACCACTTTGGTGACTTTCGGGGGAACCGGCACTTCCTATACTTGGGCGAACAGTAATACGGCCATCGGATTGGGGGCAAGCGGAACTGGTAACATTGCCGCATTTGCAGGAACTAACGCAACCTCGAGTCCTATCAGCGGAACCATTACCGTTACGCCTCACTATCTAAATAACGGGGTTACCTGCGACGGTCCAACGACCAGCTTCACCATTACGGTGAATCCAACGCCATCAGTTAATTCTGTGGGCAACCAGACAATCTGTAAAGGCGCAAACACCACTTTGGTGACTTTCGGGGGAACCGGCACTTCCTATACCTGGGCTAACGACAATACGGCCATCGGATTGGGGGCAAGCGGAACTGGTAACATTGCTGCATTTGCAGGAACCAACGCAACCTCGAGCCCGATTAGCGGAACCATTACCGTTACGCCTCACTATCTAAATAACGGGGTTACCTGCGACGGCCCAACGACCAGCTTCATCATTACGGTGAATCCGACTCCATCGGTTAATTCGGTGGGTAGTCAAACCGTTTGTAAAGGCGCAAACACCACTTTGGTGACTTTCGGGGGAACCGGCACTTCCTATACCTGGGTTAACGACAATACGGCCATCGGATTGGGGGCAAGCGGAACTGGTAACATTGCCGCATTTGCAGGAACGAACGCAACCTCGAGTCCAATTAGCGGAACCATTACCGTTACGCCGCATTATCTCAATAACGGAGTTACCTGCGACGGTCCTACGACCAGCTTCACCATTACGGTGAATCCGACTCCATCGGTTAATTCGGTGGGCAACCAAACAATCTGTAAAGGCGCAAACACCACTTTGGTGACTTTCGGAGGAACCGGTACTTCCTATACCTGGGCCAACGACAATACAGCCATCGGATTGGGGGCAAGCGGAACTGGAGATATTCCCGCATTTGCAGGAACGAACGCAACCTCGAGCCCGATTAGCGGAACCATTACCGTTACGCCACATTATCTCAATAACGGAGTGACCTGCGACGGTCCAACGACCAGCTTCACCATTACGGTGAACCCGACCCCATCAGTTAATTCGGTGAGTAACCAAACAATCTGTAAAGGTGCCAATACCACTTTGGTGACTTTCGGAGGAACTGGCACTTCCTATACCTGGGCTAACGACAATATAGCCATCGGATTGGGTGCAAGCGGGACTGGTAACATTGCCGCATTTGCAGGAACCAACGCAACCTCGAGTCCTATTAGCGGAACCATTACCGTTACGCCACATTATCTCAATAACGGGGTTACCTGCGACGGTCCTACGACCAGCTTCACCATTACGGTGAATCCGACGCCATCGGTTAATTCGGTGGGTAACCAAACAATCTGTAAAGGTGCCAATACCATTTTGGTGACCTTCGGGGGAACCGGTACTTCCTATACCTGGGCGAACAGCAATATCGCCATCGGCCTGGGCGCTAGCGGAACTGGAGACATTCCAGCATTTGCAGGAACCAACGCAACCTCGAGCCCTATCAGCGGAACCATTACCGTTACGCCTCACTATCTCAATAACGGGGTTACCTGCGACGGTCCTACGACCAGCTTCACCATTACGGTGAACCCGACTCCATCGGTTAATTCTGTGGGCAACCAGACAATCTGTAAAGGCGCAAACACCACTTTGGTGACTTTCGGGGGAACCGGTACTTCCTATACCTGGGCTAACGACAATATAGCCATCGGATTGGGCGCAAGCGGTACGGGTAACATTGCCGCATTTGCAGGAACGAACGCAACCTCGAGCCCAATTAGCGGAACCATTACCGTTACTCCGCATTATCTCAATAACGGAGTGACCTGCGACGGTCCAACGACGAGCTTCACCATTACGGTAAATCCGACCCCATCGGTTAATTCTGTGGGCAACCAGACAATCTGTAGAGGGACAAACACCACTTTGGTGACTTTCGGGGGAACCAGCACTTCCTATACCTGGGCGAACAGCAATACAGCCATCGGATTGGGCGCAAGCGGTACGGGTAACATTGCCGTATTTGCAGGAACCAATGCAACCTCGAGCCCAATTAGCGGAACCATTACCGTTACTCCGCATTATCTCAATAACGGAGTAACCTGCGACGGTCCTACGACGAGCTTCACCATTACGGTGAATGCGACACCATCGGTTACTCCATTAGCTAACAAAACGGTTTGTAATGGCGAAACTGTGGCTGCAGTAACTTTCTCCGGTAGTGGTACTTCCTACACTTGGGAAGCCACTAATATAACTATAGGATTACCAGCAATTAGTGGTACAAATTCAATTGGAGCATTTTCTGGAGTCGACTTAAGCTTGGTTCCAATTAGTGCAACAATAACAGTTACACCTCAATTGCTTAGTGGTGGTTTGACCTGTCCTGGTGCTCCAACGAGTTTTATGATTACTGTTAATCCAAAACCAGCTTTGGTCATTACAACTCCAACTATCCCTTGTTCACCCGGAACTGTAAATCTTACAGCACTTGCAATAACTGCTAATAGTACATTACCTTCCGGAACAACATTTAGTTACTATTTAGACAATAATGGTGTAGCAGGTTCACAAATCACAAGTGCAGTAGCAGCTTCTGTCAGTGCAGGAACTTATTGGATTAAAGCGACTGCGCCTGCAAATCTAGGCGGTTGTACAGATATTAAATCTATAGTAATTCCGGTTAATAACTGTGGTGGATTGATTTATCCAACTGCAACCACTTGTACTACTTTCTTAAACAATCAGCCACCATTAGATAAAATTTGTTATACAGTTGCTAAAAAAGGAACTAAAACACTAATTTCTAATGCAACACCTGGGGTATTCTTCTATTATGCTAAGATTATAGCTCCATCAAATGGAAATCTAGATATTGTAGTAACTCAATTTAATACCTCTAACCCTCATGTTAAGGAATTTGCTATTCAGCAAGATCAAGTATTTGTTTTTGATGGTAATTGTGGAAAAATTGCCACAGGTAAAGAAACGCCAAGAGGATCTGGACAGGCGAAAGTTACAATACCCAATGCAATAATGGGGCGTACTTATGTTATCTCAGTGAAATATGATACGAAGACTATTATTGGGCAAATTGCACCATCAGTAGATTACCATGCTTACTTCATATCTAGCGTCAATACAATTATAGATAATACCACAGCAGGTGATATACTTGTTAGTAATTGTTCTGCACCGACTACTTTAGCGGCTGTTGCAAAAACAACTGAAGTAGTTGCTCCGACAGAAACAACGACAACCAGTAAAATCAAAACAGACGATTTTACCGCATATCCTGTTCCTTTCAAAGATCAACTTACTATTAGATACAATTTTGATTATACTTCTGATGTGAAAATTGAGGTCTTCAATGCAAAAGGAAATCTAGTGATTACTAAATACGATGCCAATGGTTATTTGAATAAAGAAATTTCTTTGAACCTAACAAACACAGGTCAAGAAGAAGTTTATATTGTAAAAGTAACTACCAATAGAGGAAGCAGCGTACAAAAAGTAATTTCTTCAAGATAAACCATTTTTAATTAAAAGCATCCGCTGAAAGCGGGTGCTTTTTTTAAATCATGTAAAAAAGTGAAAATGCAATCTAACTGATACTAAAGCTATTTTCTTACATTTAAAATCTTATCAATTTAAATGATGCTAAGTAATAATGATAAAAACATTAATTACTCATTATTAATATTTTATAATTAACAAAGACAGTGTTTTCTTAATTTAAGAAGTCGTTTGTCGGATATAATTGTTTATTCCCCGATTAATTCAAATCTTTTGATCAACTTACAAACATGATGATTAATTTTATATTCCCTAAATAATTGAATTTAAATTTGTTACGTAATTTTTTTTACTGGTAAAAAAGAATTTGATTATTGCTCCCCACAATAAAATATCTTTTGATGAATGTGTACTTTATGAATTTATTCATAAAAGTGTTTGTATTTATCTTTAAGTTTTACTTCCCAAGTCAAAGAACTTTCTTTGTATCTGATTCAATTAATTCTATGGCATTTTTTTGCCAATCATTTTTTTGCAGTAAAGAATTTTTTACGTGCATCACTATTAAAAAAAATACATTTTTAGAATGTTTTTCGTGGATAAATTTGCACGTAAAACTAATTTCGAATAGGATGTATTTACCCAAAATTTTATTCAAATTTTCAGATGACTAATTAAAAAATGTAATGAATGAAACAAGAATTTACCTTTTTCCGAAACCACAATTTCTACTGAAACTTAGTTACTAGTAATTTGGTATTAACTTATAAATCAAATTATTATGAAAAATAAAACGACTTTTAAATTTTTGGGAACAATATTGAGTGATATCAAATATTACTTGTTTTCCAAAAGAATAATTTCTGAATCTGATTTACAAAAATCACAGTTTATTTACCAAGAAGAGATTGGCAATGCAACTCGAAGTTTACTGTTTTCTATAGTGTTTTTCTTGTGCTTTTCTTCTGCATTTGCTCAAGTTGCTGTTAATCTTCCATCTGAAAAGAGATGTACTTCCAAAGATTTAGAATTAGTTGGAGCAAGAGTGTTTAATCAAGGTGAATGTATTGCATGTGAAACAGGTGCTCCAGTGGTGAGAACATTGATATTATCTATTAAAAATTCGACAGGATCAAACAGAACTTCTTTTGCTTTCTGGGGAATTTTAGATAGATATAATGGAGATGTTTTAGCTTCTTCTTCACTAATAAGTGGATGTAATAGTACTCCTCTTCCTGGAAATACATCCGCAGTTCCACCTAATACAATAACAGATTTACCCTTTGATCAAATTGCATATTTATGTGGGCAAAGATTGGTTATTAGGAATTTGTATTTAGCATGGACTTCAGCTGCTGATAATGCATCATGTCCATTGGATCCGAGTAAAATTGCTCCAAAATGTGGTACATTACCTTCAATAGAAATCAATGCAGGAGTTAACGGAACTGTAACTGCCCAAAGTGCGACTTGTACTGCTGGTGGCTCCATTACCGTGGTTCCATTTGGCGGTATACCTCCTTACAGCGTAAAATTAGGAAATGGTAGCCCAGTCAACGTTGCTGCCGGTGGATCAACAACTTTTAATGATGTTGCTGCAGGTAATTACAATGTTACCATTACCGATTCTACGGTTCCTACTGGCTGTAGTGTTACCAAACCTATAACCGTTGGAGGACCAACTCCAATAGGTGCTCCAGCGGCAACGGTAGTCCAGCCGACCTGTAGTGTTGGTACGGGAATTGTTAATGTAACATCGCCGACAGCAGGTGTCTCCTATACGCTTAAGCAAGGTGGGGTTCTAAAATATACAGCAGTAAGTGGTGTGTTCAGTTTTGTAATACCAGGAACTTATCAATTTTTTGCGTCCATTGGTATATGTAGTACACAAGGACCTGACAAAACAGTAAATCCACAACCTGGAACACCAGGTGCACCATCATTGAAGATAACTGAGCCATCACTTTGCGGACCGTCAGCGGGTAGTATTGAGGTATGTAATCCAATTAGTGGATCCACTTATACATTAGTTGGAGGGTCAAGTATTCTAGCATCGGGTTCACCAGTGATATTTGGTAATCTCGCTGCGGGATCTAATCCAAGTGTTACTGTTACAAATGGGGCAGGTTGTACTTCTACACCTGCTAGTTGTAGTAGTGCGACCAAGGATTGTCCAGCAGGTCTAGCCGGTACTCCGACGGGGAAAATTTCTTCTGAAAAAACGTCCGCAGACAAAACCGAAAAAGCCGGTTTTACAGTATTCCCAGTTCCTTTCAAAGATCAACTTACTGTCAGATATAATTTTGAAGATGCCTCACAAGTATTAATAGAAGTGTTTAATTCCCAGGGAAATAAGATACTTTCAAAAAGAGATTCTAACAGTCATTTTAACAAAGAAGTTCAACTGAACCTTAATCGTACAGGACAAAATGAAGTTTATTTTGTAAAAGTAACTACTGATAAAGGAAGCAGTGTTCAAAAAGTGATTTCTTCAAGATAAACCTAAACCAATTTTAATTAAAGCATCCGCCACAAACGGATGCTTTTTTTTGGAATCATGTGAGAGTTTATATTTAAGGTATTGGTAATGATAGTAGTTTTGTTTTTTTTCAAAAATAGAATATGCTGGCTCTTTAGCCCTGATGGAATATAGCGGACAGCAGGAACTTTGTTTGCCGATAAAGCCCATTCATTCGCTCCTTACTATTTTTAGCAATATTCCTCACAATCCCAAAACTAAAAATAAACAAGCGTTATTAACTATAGATTAACATCTTATATATAGGAATTAATCCTATTTTAATGACATTTGTAATTCAAAAGAAAAGCAATGATTTCAAAGAAAATTATTTACATACTTATACTATTACTCACTTCGTTACATACTTTTTCGCAAGATGCGAGCAATAACGAATCAGCTAAACAAAAATTCACTCTTAGCGGAACCATCGCAGATGACCATAGTAATGAAACATTAATTGGAGTCAATATTTCAATACTTGAATTAAAAACTGGAGTTACTACAAATGAGTATGGTTTTTATTCCATCACATTGCCAAAAGGGAGTTATAAAATTCAAATCACCTCAATAGGGTTTCAGACAATTGAGGAAACGATTAATTTGGATAAAAACACCAAAAAGAATTTCAAATTAACGGGTGACGAAAATGTTTTGAAAGAAGTTGTTATCAATGGCAATGATAGTCAAACGGAAAATCGAAAACCTGAAATGGGCGTAAACAAACTTTCGGTTGCAACAATCAAAAAAATGCCGGTTGTACTGGGAGAAGTCGATATTATCAAATCCATTTTATTACTTCCAGGTGTTACCAGTGCTGGCGAAGCAGCCTCCGGATTTAATGTTCGTGGAGGAGGTGCCGACCAGAATTTAATTTTGATGGACGAAGCCAGTATTTTTAATTCCTCACACGTTTTTGGGTTCTTTTCTATTTTTAATCCAGACGCTATCAAGGATATCAAACTCTACAAAGGCGGAATTCCAGCCCGATATGGAGGAAGGGCATCTTCGGTTTTGGACATTTATCAAAAAGATGGAAATAGTAATGATTTCCATATGAATGGAGGAATTGGATTAATTAGCAGCCGTCTTTTGGCCGAAGGTCCAATAGTAAAAGATAAAGGTTCTTTCCTTATTGCCGGCCGTGCTTCGTATGCGCATTTATTTTTGAAACTATCCGAAGAGCAAAAAGACAACGCCGCCTATTTTTATGATTTGAATGCAAAATTGAGTTATAAATTAGACCCAAATAATAATTTATACATGTCGGGCTATTTTGGTCGAGATGTATTTGCATTGAATAAAAGTTTTACCAATATATATGGGAATACCACTTTTAATACCCGATGGAATCACTTATTTTCAGATAAATTGTTTTCCAATCTATCCGCTATTTATAGTGACTATTATTATGGTCTAGATCTTGATTTTGTTGGTTTTGAATGGAGATCTGGTATTAGAAATTTTAATATCAAATACGATTTGAGAAGTTATATTTCAGACAAACTAAAATTGAATTATGGCGTAAATGCTATTTACTATGAATTCAATCCAGGAACTATCAAACCTTCAAGTCCTGAATCTGGAATTAATCCTGATCAACTCGAAAAAAAGTATGCATATGAACCCGCTATTTATATCAATGCCGAACAAAAAATAACTGATCGATTAGATATTAATTATGGATTGCGTTACAGTTTGTTTTACAATGTGGGAACTTATACTGAAAATTTGTATGAGAATAACAATCCCGTTTTGTTCAATTCGGAGTTTCAAATCTATGAAAAAGCGACTCCGATTGGTACAAAGGTTTACAACAAAAATGAAGTAATTAAAAGCTTTAACAACTTGGAACCACGTTTAACTGTGAATTACCAGCTCAACGATAATCAATCTTTTCAGGCGAGTTACAACAGAATGGTTCAGTATTTACAGTTGATTTCCAACACTTCTTCACCAACTCCATTGGATGTTTGGACTCCAAGTGGGACCTATATCAAACCTCAAATTGCCGACCAAGTAGCCTTAGGGTATTTTAGAAAATTTAAGGAAGGAGCCTATTCTGCCGAGCTGAGCAGTTTTTATAAAGAAGTGCAAAACAGATTGGATTATATTGATGGAGCAAACCTGATTGCCAATAAAGCAATTGAGCAAGTTTTATTGAATGGCCAATTACGTTCTTATGGATTGGAATTGATGCTTAAAAAGAATGAAGGGAATTTAACTGGTTGGATATCCTATACACTTTCAAAATCCGAACAGCAAACCCCAGGACGAACGCCTGAAGAAACAGGAATAAACAATGGCCAATGGTACAATACTGCTTACGATAAAGTCAACAATCTAGCTGTAACCGGTTCTTATTATCTTAATCCAAAATGGTCTTTTGGTACCAACTTCATTTATCAAACGGGACAGCCTGCCACTTATCCAAACGGACAGTACCAATACCTGGGAATGACCATCCCAATTTACGGATTGCGCAATAAGGAACGATTACCTTCTTTTAATCATTTGGATCTTTCGGCCACATTAACTCCAAAACCAAATTACAATAAAAGTTGGAGAAGCGAATGGGTTTTTAGTATTTACAACGTTTACAATAGAAAAAATGCTGCCTCGGTTGGCTTTAGAGAAAATATCGACACCGGTGCAAACGAAGCTGTCAAAACATCAATTTTTGGTATTGTTCCAGCAGTAAGTTATAATTTCAAATTTTAAAAAACTTTTTTGCTCAGGCAAGAAACAAAACATAGAACTCATGAAAAAAATAATGGCAACCATAATATTAATCTTCGCTTTTGTATGCACAGGCTGTGAAGAAGTTATTCAAGTAGATGTTGATACTGCAGCACCAAGATTGGCTATTGAAGCGGCAATCAACTGGCAAAAAGGAACAGATGGTAACATTCAATATATAAAATTGACCACCTCAACGGGTTATTTTGAAAACGTAATTCCTGTGGTCTCCGGAGCCGTTGTAACCGTGACCAATAGTTCCAACAAAATTTTTAATTTTATTGAAAACCCCAAAACAGGAGTCTATGTTTGTTCTGATTTTGAACCTCAACTAAATGAAACCTACACGTTAACCATTGTAACAAATGGGGAAACATATACTGCCACCGAAAAAATGTACCCAGTTGCGGCCATTACAAAATTTGTGCAAAAGAATGATGGAGGATTTTCCGGAAAAGACATTGAGGTAAAAGCCTATTTTAATGACCCTGCCGATGAAGTTAATTTCTATTTATACCATTATAATTATGAAAATCAAAAAACGTCAAATCTCTATACAGACGATGATACTTTTTTTAACGGAAATGAATTTTTTAGTATCTCACAAAATGACTCTTTAAAAGTGGGAGGAAAAATCAACATTACCCATTTGGGCATTTCCAAAAGTTATTACAACTACATGAGTATTATTGTTAGCCTAGCGGGGCAAAACGGCGGCGGTCCGTTTCAGTCCCCACCATCAACTGTCAGAGGTAACGTAGTCAATACTACCAATTCGAACAATTATCCTTTGGGCTATTTTTCAGTAAGCGAAATCGACTCCAAAGAATATACTATTGAATAAAATAAGGAGCTATTCCTGCTTTCCACGACAAGTCCTCACTCTAAAAACAATTTTTCTATACCCTAAAAGGAGCTTCCTTTGGTCGCTCTTTTAGGGCAAGAAAAAATAAGTTTTTAGAGTTCCGGGCTTTCTGTTTCAATCAGGGCTAATGACAGAAGGTTTCAGATTCTAGATTTTAGAATGCAGATTTAAGCTTTTAGAATTTAGATTTTTCATACTTTTACAAAAAATCTGAAATTCTTTGTTCTAACTTCTATTTTCTGAAATCTAGAATCTGAGTTCTGCTTTCTGAAATCTGTATTCTAAAATCTAAAGTAAAATGTCTTCACACCATATCGTTCGCGACGACCAAGAACCCGCTTTAATTATTGCCAACGGAGCTGCTTGTCATCCAGAATTATTGGGACAGTTACTGGAATGGTCACCACTGGTAATTGTACTGGACTCGGCCATGGAACGCGTAATGGAACTAGATGTAAAAGTTGACGTACTTTTGGGAGATTTTGACCGTGGTTTTGACCCCGAAAAATACCAAACCTCCCAATATCCAATTGAAATTATCCACACTCCAGACCAAAACAAAACCGATTTGGAGAAAGCACTGGATTACTTAATCGACAGAAAAATTCCTGCCGTAAATGTCGTTTGGGCCACAGGAAAAAGAGCTGACCATACCATTACTAATCTCACGAATATTGTTCGTTATCGAAATTTAATTAAAATCGTCATACTCGACGACCACTCCAAAATATTTTTGCTTCCCAATAAATTTGAAAAATGGTACACCGCAGGTACACCTATTTCATTAATTCCTATTGGAATTGTAAACGGAATCTATTCTCAAAATTTAGTCTATCCTTTGGAAAATGATACCTTGACTATGGGTTATAGAACGGGAAGCAGTAATGCTGTAGCCAATGACGGAATTGTTACCATCAACCACAGTGATGGCGACTTATTATTAATGGAATGTATCGATTAGTTAAATTTGTTTAATTCTAAAAGAAAATACTAAGACTTTGGTATTCAAAGTGCTAAAGCTAGATTAAATTTATGTCTCTTTTAAAATTGTACTTTACACAAAAAGTGCTTTTCAAGCAAAAAAATATCCCATTCTCTTAATGTTGAAATATGTAATTTGCTATATATCAAATGCTTTGGCTTGGTTTTTGTAATAAAGACAAACAAAAACAGCTGTAAATAAGCATTGTATCAATTTCAAGAAAGGATTGACTATCTTTGCAGCGAAATTTAGGAAATGAAATCAACAAAGAATACCGAAAAAACAACTTTACATCCAAGAAATCTACACCGATTTGGATATAACTTTGAACTATTGACACTAAATTATCCCGAATTGGGTGAATTTGTTTTTGTCAACGAACACGACATTGAAACAATTGACTTTAGTAATCCAACTGCGGTAAAAGCGCTTAACAATGCTTTGTTAATCACCAATTATGATATTCAAAATTGGGATATTCCTGCCGATTTCCTTTGCCCGCCAATTCCAGGTAGAGCAGACTATATTCATTATCTTGCCGATTTATTGGCAACTACAAACAATGGTGTAATTCCGCAAGGAGAAACCGTAATGGGACTTGATGTCGGTATTGGTGCCAATTGCATTTATCCGATTCTTGGAAATTCAATCTATGGTTGGTCTTTCGTAGGGACTGATATTGATGAAAATGCGATTCAGAATTGCAAAAAAATTATAAGCAATAATCCAAAACTTACTGAAGCAATCAGTTTGCAATTACAGGTAAACTCCCGTTTTATTTTCAAAAACATTATAGCTCCAGAGGATCGATTCACTTTTACCATTTGTAATCCTCCTTTCCATTCTTCTTCCGAAGAAGCAACAAAAAGTAGCCTTCGAAAAGTAAATAATTTGGTTCCAAATACTTCTAAAATAATAAAACCAGTACTTAATTTTGGTGGTCATAATGCCGAATTATGGTGTGAAGGCGGGGAATTGGGCTTTATCAAGCAAATGATTTTTGAGAGTGCCAAGTATCCAATGCAATGCCTTTGGTTTACCACATTAGTATCCAAACAATCCAATTTGAATACAATCTACAAAACCTTGAATAATGTGGCTGCCATTCATAAAACTATAGAAATGGCACAAGGTCAAAAAACAAGCCGAATCGTTGCCTGGACTTTTATGAGCGAAGCACAACAAAAGGCTTGGAAATTTTAATATTTGTAAAAAACTGATTTTCAATTTTAAGCATGAATCACTTTTTAAAGCAGTAAGAAAAGTTAAAAAACCATTTGCTTTCACTACATTTAAAAGAAATTCAACTTAATCGCTATGTATAAATTAGTATCCAAAATCATTGTATTTGTTCTACTTATAAGCTGTAGCGTATCCAAAGAGAAGAAAATTGACGAATACGTTTTTAAAAGAAAAAAAGAAAAAACACAATACATTAACTCTTACAATAAGTCATTACAACTTTGGAAAGTTCCCTATAAAGAAGAATACATAGCTACCAGTTTTGGCAAAGCTCATATCATTATTAGTGGTCCAAAAGATGCCAAACCACTACTTTTACTTCATGGTATGGATGCAAGTTCTACTATGTGGTTTCCTAACAGTGCAGCATTATCCAAAAATCATCGAGTATATGCAATTGACTTCTTGATGGAAGCTGGAAAATCTGAATTTAAAGGAAATTCACTTACTTCTGATGAAATCGTAAATTGGTACACTCAAATTTTTAACTATTATAAATTCAAAAATATTGATATAATTGGAGCTTCACGAGGCGGATGGATTGCAACACTATTGACAATCCAAAAAAATAGTAAAATTAACAAACTAGTATTACTAAGTCCAGCACAAACTTTTGACGGTGTGGATCAAAAAGGAAAAGCATCATCGGCATTATTTTTAAAATTCTTTCCAAACAAAAATAAATTCAAAAAAACACTCGACGCTTTTTCCTATTATCCCGATAAAATTAATTCTGTTTATAAAAAACAATTTTATTTGGCAAATAAATATTCTAAATCCAATGCTAGTTTTTTACAAATGCAACCTTTCTCTGATGACGAATTAAAAATGATAACGATACCCGTTTTAGTACTTATTGGTGATTATGATGTCATCAATTCAGAGAAAAGCCTATTGCGTGCCAATGAATTTTTAAGTAATGACAAAACAGAAACTATTAAAAATGCAGGTCATTTTTTAAGTATGGATCAATCCAATGAGGTGAATGAAATTATTGTTGATTTTTTAAAGTAAACCTCAATACAAGTTTTTTATAATTTTAATTGAATAGAATACATTCATAAAGAATTATACCCCTCAGATTCTATGATAAAACTTAATAGAAAAATTGTAAGTTCTACTATTCTTAACACTCTTTTGATTAAATTTGTGTAAATTATTTTCTTATGAGCACAATCGAATTAAAAAATATATTGATTTCTAAAATATCCGAAATTGATGATGAAGTTTTTTTGTCGGCGATAAATACAATTTTGGACAGTAAATCAGAAAGCATTGAAAGCTATAATCAAGATTTACAAAAATCCGAAAATGATATTGCTAATGGAAATGTATTTTCCCATAATCAAGTTTTAGAAAAAATAGCTGAATGGAAAAAGAGATAGTCTGGACTTTGACTTCTCAAAATCAATTAGAAGACATTTATTTTTATTTACTTGAAGAAACTAAAAGTTTTACGATCCCTGACAAAGTCATTGATTCACTAGTAAATTCAGTTTTAATACTTAAAACAGATTGGGAAATTTATGAAACGGATGAAATGAGAATCCCAATTAATGAAAATTTTAGGGCTTTTGAAAAATTAAATTATCGTATTTCATATAAAATTACCCAGAAAATTATTTTCATAATTAGAGTTCGTCACATTAGCAGAAATCCGAAATTTTACAAATAGATATTTTCAACCTTTTCATCTACGAACCATCGTTCCTTACAAATGAATTTCCAAGTCATATCCGAATACCAACCCAAAGGGGATCAACCACAAGCCATTCAGAAATTAACTCAGGGCGTGCTGGATGGTGAACAATTTCAAACTTTGCTTGGGGTTACTGGTTCCGGAAAAACATTTACGGTGGCCAATGTCATTCAGGAAATACAACGTCCTACTTTGATTTTGGCACACAATAAAACCTTGGCGGCACAATTATATTCAGAATTCAAACAGTTTTTTCCAAATAATGCTGTGGAATATTTTGTTTCCTATTACGATTATTACCAGCCAGAAGCTTTTATGCCAGTTACCGGCGTTTTCATCGAGAAGGATTTATCTATCAATGAAGAGCTGGAAAAAATGCGTTTAAGCACTACATCTTCTCTTCTTTCTGGTCGAAGAGATATAATAGTGGTAGCTTCAGTTTCCTGTATTTATGGTATTGGAAACCCTGTAGAATTTCAAAAGAACGTTATTGCTGTAGAGAAAAACCAGATGATTTCCAGAACCAAATTATTGAAAAGTTTGGTTCAAAGTCTTTATTCCAGAACAGAAGCCGATTTTACTCCCGGAAATTTTCGCATAAAAGGAGATACGGTTGAAGTATATCCAAGTTATGCAGATGATGCTTTTAGAATTCATTTTTTTGGAGATGAAATAGAAGAAATTGAAAGCTTTGATGTAAAGACAGCTAAAGTCATTGAACGATACGAAAAACTGACTATTTATCCAGCCAACATGTTTGTAACCTCTCCTGATGTGTTGAATGGAGCGATTTGGGAAATCCAACAGGATTTGGTCAAACAGGTTGATTATTTCAAAGAAGTAGGTAAACACCTTGAAGCTAAAAGACTCGAAGAGCGAACCAATTTTGATTTGGAGATGATTCGGGAATTAGGTTATTGCTCTGGAATCGAAAACTATTCACGCTATTTGGACGGAAGAGAAGCTGGATCGAGACCTTTCTGTTTATTGGACTACTTTCCAAAAGATTTTTTGATGGTTGTTGACGAAAGCCACGTAACCATTTCACAAGTGCAAGCGATGTATGGTGGGGACAGGAGCCGTAAAGAAAATTTAGTGGAATATGGTTTCCGATTGCCGGCAGCAATGGATAATAGACCATTGAAGTTTGACGAATTTGAAGCCATGCAAAACCAAGTTATCTATGTTTCTGCAACTCCAGCCGACTATGAATTGCAAAAATGTGATGGTGTATATGTAGAACAAGTGATACGCCCAACAGGTTTATTGGATCCGATAATTGAAATTCGCCCGAGTCTAAACCAAATCGATGATTTGATTGAGGAAATTCAGCAACGTTGTGAATTGGACGAAAGAGTTTTGGTGACAACTTTGACCAAAAGAATGGCCGAAGAACTAGCTAAATACCTGACTAAAGTGTCCATTCGTTGTCGTTACATTCACTCTGATGTTGACACACTGGAACGCATCGAAATTATGCAGGATTTGCGAAAAGGAATATTTGATGTTTTAATTGGAGTGAACTTATTAAGAGAAGGATTGGATTTACCCGAAGTTTCATTGGTTGCCATACTTGATGCAGACAAGGAAGGATTCTTGAGAAGTCATCGTTCGCTCACCCAAACCATAGGTCGTGCGGCAAGAAACCTAAACGGAAAAGCTATAATGTATGCCGACAAAATCACCAATAGTATGCAAAAAACTATTGATGAAACCAATTACAGAAGAACAAAGCAAATTAATTTCAACTTAGAGAATAATGTAGTTCCTCAAGCTTTAAATAAAAAAATCGAAAGTGCCTTTACCAACAATAAATTGGTTGAGTATGAATTGGGACACATTATGAATGTTGCAGCCGAACCTGAAACTGCTTATATGTCCAAACCCGATTTAGAAAAACTCATTCGTGAAAAACGAAAAGCAATGGAGAAATCAGCAAAAGATTTGGACTTTATGCAAGCGGCAAAACTGCGTGATGAGATTAAAGCTTTACAAGCAAAAATTCATTAATTATGTTGTTCCTGAAAATGTTCCAATAATACTTCTGCAGGTATCATTGCATTGGGAGATGTTTTCATTAGTTTAAGAATACGATTCGTTGCACTTGGATTCAACCCCATATTGATAGCAATTTGGCGAATGGCATCTTCTTCTTTTCGATGTAAAACACCATCAACGTGCATCAATAATGCCAAACGATAAAATTGCTGAATTCTTTCAAATTCTGATTTTATAACGCCAGAAGGTAATTCTTGATGAAATAAATCGCTGAACTCTTTTTTACTGATTCCTAATTCTTGTGCAACAATCCAAACAAATTGATATTCGCGTTCATGCAATCGGCCATCTACAACTGAAAATGCAATCATTTCAGACAACAAATTGATTTTTTCTACGTGTGTGTTCATCTAATTATTTATTTTAGCTAAAATATTCTTTTTTTTTAAATCTAAAAATTAAATCACCTTGAAGTTAATTTTCCTAATCCCGTTATTTTTATTTCTTAGTAAAACAACTGCTCAAGAAAGTACCGCTTCCAAACAGGTTTCTACTTTTACCATCGAAGCTCCTCAACTAAAAACAAGTAGAAAAATTTGGCTTTACTTACCTAAAAATTACGAAACTTCGACCAAAAAATATCCTGTCATTTATATGAATGATGCTCAAAATTTGTTTGATGCCAAAACTTCCTTTGCTGGAGAATGGAATGTGGACGAAAAACTGGACAGTTTAAGTGCACAAGTAATTGTTGTGGGTATTGAAAACGGTGGTGACAAACGTTTAGAAGAATTAACTCCCTACAAAAACGAAAAATATGGTGGTGGAAATGCTGATAAATACCTCGAATTTATTGTTAATACCCTAAAACCTGAAATCGACAAAAAATACAGAACTAAAACCAATGCTAAAAACACAACCATTATGGGAAGTTCATTGGGAGGTTTGGTTTCTTTTTATGCCGTTATAAAATATCCGGACGTTTTTGGAAAAGCGGGTGTCTTTTCTCCAGCATTTTGGATCAATCGAAAAGACATAAATGATTATATGTCAAATAGTAAAAAACTTAAAGCTAAAATTTACTTTCTCTGTGGTGATTCGGAAGGGGATGATGACAGTATGGTAACCGACCTCAATCATATGGAGCTTTTGCTGAACACAAATCGTTGCTATTGCCTGCATCTCAATAAAAAAGTAATTGTAAAAGGAGGCCATCACAACGAGAAGCTCTGGAGAGATGGTTTTACAGATGCTTTTCTATGGTTGGGTTATTAATTTCTGATTTCTGATTTTTGATTAACGATTTTAGATTTTAGATTTCACAACAACAACAACAACAACAACAACAACAACAACAACAACAACAAAAATCGTTAATCATCATTCTTAAATCTTTATTTTTTGGAATATTCTTTTTCCATTTGGGTAATGATACTTTTTATGGCTTCAGAACCAATTCCTTTGGCCTTGATAATTTTGTTTTTATCAAGAATATAAATCACGGGAGTTGTCACGACATCATATTTATCCTTAAGATTATTGATGTGAACTCCGTCATAGACATTAATCCAATCGATTTTATTATCAATGATGTATTTTTTGTATTTATCGAATTCATTTTGGGTATAAACCCCAAAAACTTTGACATCTTTCTTTTCTTTCAACATATCGTGGTATAACTCCAGTATTTTCGGAACTTCTTTTTGGCAATGACCGCAGTCCACATCCCAAAAAAGCAGAATTAAATAATCGGCTTTTATACTTGATAAAGTCACATAGGATTGTTCAATTTCAGGCTTATTATCATAATAGATTTTGGTGATTTCTTCACTCGTTTTGGCGGTATCAAAACCCATTTTAGCAATTTTATCATGACCTGGAATGTCTATCATATAAAGCTCAGGAGCCATTTTTCCGAGTTGCAACGGAGCTAAAACATTACCTCTGTTTATTATAATTTTGATTACACTATCATCATAAACACCTTTGGCTTTGCCAGTTTTGAAATAATTATCAACCATATAGACAAATACTTTGTCCATTCCCATGATTTTTGGAATTTCGTAGGTTTGGGTAAAATAAGCTAACAAAAGCATATTCATTTTGGTTCCTTGCTTTGTTTTTAGCATCATGCGGTCAATCTCTACACAAATTGAATCGGGATGCTGTACCACAGCTGTATTAAAATATTGCTTTATTTTATTGGCGAAAAATGGGTTGTATAACATGGCATCATCCTGAAAATTGACTCCATCCCAAAAATGATTTTTGTAATAATGATAGGAGAAAATGCTGTCAGGTCTTCCGTTAGTTGCTTTTGGAATATCCTTGGCTACTTTTTCGGATTTTAAATTGATTATTTCAGAGAGGTAATTTCCTTTATTTTGGGTAACAGTATTCAAATCATTTTGCATAATAGCCTCATTCAATACTTTGAATTCCTTTGTCAAAAGTGCTGTAGAATCTGTTTTTTTTTGTTCTTTTATTGACTTTTTAAAAGTATCGAACTCTTTGTTTTTGGTAGAGACAAAACGAATGTAGTTGAAGAAGTTTTCATTTTGTTTGGAGTTAACGGCTTTTAAATTCTCAAGTAAATTGGTTTTATCCGAAGTGATTTGTTGCTTTTGAGTCTGTTCGTCTATGATGAAATCAAAATAATTGCCTTTTTCCTGACTTAATAAAAAGTAAACTCCTTTGTCTAAATTTTTCTTTCCCTTGAACACAATATTTCCGTTCACTACTTTTTTGCAGGTATCAGAAATATACAATTTATCAAATTGGTAAAAGGCTAGATAAGCGATGGTATCTTTACAATTCTTTAAATTAATCTTGATTTCATGGCCTGATTGGGCTTGAGCAGATATTAAACCAAAAAAGAGAACGAAACTTATTAAAATTTTCTTCATAATTAACAATAATCTTTGAGACACTTTATATATGGCGGTTAAACAATTTTTTAGAAAATAATTCTAATTATTAACACCCAAAAATAATTGATTTTAAATCTAATTTCAAATTATTCATAAAGTGTTTTTACTACCAAGAAAACAATAACAACAAATTCATTTTGTAAATGCTTATCTTTGCCCTTTAAATACATAAAAATGACAAATAACGATATATTCAAAAAACTTCGTGTAGCCTTGATGTTACGCGATGATCAGATAGTGGAAATTTTAGAATTGGTAGATTTTAGAATTTCAAAATCAGAATTAGGAGCTTTTTTTCGTGATGAAAAACACGAAAATTACGTGGAATGTGGAGATCAGGTATTGCGTAATTTCCTAAACGGATTAGTAATTCATTTGAGAGGAACCAAAGAAAATCCTAAAAACCCAAATGAGGTTATTGCTAAACACAAAGCTCAAATTCCAGTGAAAGAAGGCGATTCCAAAAGAACGGAATTTAAACCAAAAGCGAAAGATGAAGAAAGAGCAAGAGGTGATCAAGCTTCAGGAAAATCTAACACGGCAAAAAAACCTGCAAAAAAGCAGTACCCAAAAGGTAATGGTAAAACGCCAATTGTTGAAAAAGTGAAATTCAATTTTGGAAAAAACAAAAAAGCATAATCCATAAGTTTTACTATTTATGAATCTGATTCAAGAAATAGAATAACAATAATTAAAAAACCTGAATGTAAGTTCAGGTTTTTTTTATCCCCATAATTGATAACATTCCCCAATATTTATAAGAAACTCTTTTTTAAGTTTATGTAGCAAAAACTAATATTTTTTTGTTAAATTTGACATACATCATCTATTAATCTTCAATTAAAATAGTAAGAAAAACAAGCATTCTAAATAGAAATTTAATTGTTCTGTTGATTCCAATGATGAATAAATATATTGAGGCCTTTTTTTTTAATTCCTACAAATACATTTATTAAACACTTATTCAAAAAAAAATTACGCAATTAAAAATACATCATATCCCATGTTAAAATTTACGTTTCAAAATATAAACCCGAACAAGAATGATAACGGTAATAGTTGGAAATTTGTTTTCATTTTTTTTGCTCTATTCTCCTTTCTTTCAGTTACTGGCCAAAACCAAAAAAAAGAAATGGATTCCATCGTTAAAGAAATTGGAATCAAAAATAAAATAAACCAGCTTATGCTTGAAAGCAAAGCGGAAAATGAAAAGAAAGCGAGACTGGAAAAATACATAAACTACCAAAAAGTTCAAAAACAAAATAAAATATTCAATTCAATTGAATTAGAAGTTCAAAACGCTAAGTTTCTATTAACAAGAGGATATGCTTACAAAGACATTACTGCAGAAATCCATCAATTGAAAGAATGGGAACAATTTGCAGTTAAGGGTATTGTTGGGAAGAAATTCAGGGTTTTAACCGATAGAAATCTTAGTTCAACTTCCATCTTACTTGATGAGTTATTAAAACGTACAAGCAATCGCTTAAAAAAAATAAGCACAGAAAACCAACAGTTAAGCAGAACACAAGAGAAAATCGATTCCTTGGTGGCTGAAAAAAATCTGTATTATGTTCCTACCGATTCTGTTGCCAGAGAGATTTACCGTCTGCAATCTCTGAAGATGAACACCGACATCAATCTAATCTCTGGAAGATTAAAAAATGCAGTGGACAGTATCCAAACACTGGAAATTATGGGAGACCAATTAAAATTTAAAATTGAATCCGATATAATTGAAAATGACAGACTCCGAAAATTAGAAGTAGATCAATTATTAACCAAAAAAGTCCCTGTTTTTGAGCGCCCTGACATTAAAAAAATAATGGTTGAAGACCCTTTGGCTTTTTCATTAAAAACGAACTATTTGGTATTATATTTTTATCTGATAAACAATATAAACGCTATTATTATGATGCTGGTTCTAATAATTGGCGCTGCAATATATTTTAAATTGCAAAAGAGAAAATTTCTTGAGTTGGGGTATGAAAAAAATATGTTGTTTGATATATATATTCTAAACAGTCCTATTGCAACCGCTCTTTTGGCTGTCCTGAATTTATATCAATTCGTTCTTCCTATGCCACCTCTTATTTTTTCAATTATAATTTGGACAATATCGACCATTTCATTAACCTTATTGATGTGGAAATCGATCAATACATTTGTTTGGAAAATCTGGGTAGCAATTTTTTTATTGAATTTGATTGCTTTTTTTGATATTATAATTTTGATTCACTTTGTTGGGGAATCCTTTTTAATTTTGGCGATTAATTGTTTAGGGATTGGGATAGGTGTTTATGCATTCGTTAACAGGGCACAAATCCAAAGAAAAGTATATTTATGGTATATTATTATAGCAACCATCCTTCAATTCTTTTCATTCTATTATTTGCTAAATGGACATTATAATTTAGGTAAATTTCTAATGACAAAAGGAGTTTACACCATTATAGTGATATTTTCTCTATATACCACTTTTATTATTGTCAAAGAAATTAATTTGATATCCAAAATTCTAGAATCTGATGATGAAGATAAAACAAAGAAAGCTCTATACGGCATCCCTCATCAATTTACCCTTGGTTTTTATCTAATTCTCTTTCTTTGTTGGTTCTTGTTGATGGTAAGAAATACCTATACTTTTCAAAATTTCGTTGATCCTTTCCGAAATACCATCTCAGAGCCTAGAAGTCTCGGAAACATCACATTCACATTTGAAAATATTATAACATTCATTCTTGTGATTCTATTGTCCAGTTTCCTTTCAAGAGTAGTTTCTTTTTTGGCTTCAGACAATCAAATCATCAACTCTAAAAATAAAACCAAAAATTTTGGAAGTTGGTTATTTCTATCCCGTATAACCATTGTAACTTTAGGTGTTTTACTTGCTTTTGCATCTGCTGGAATTCCTTTGGACAAAATAACCTTAATCATTAGTGCATTGGGAGTTGGTATTGGTTTTGGTATGCAAAGCCTTGTAAACAATCTAATAAGTGGATTAATCATCGCCTTTGAAAAACCAGTGAGTTTGGACGACATTATTGAAGTTGGTACACAGTCCGGAAAAATGAAATCAATTGGCATTAGAAGTAGCGTGGTCACAACATTTGATGGAGCCGATGTAATCATTCCTAACGGGGAATTATTAAACCAAAATTTAACCAATTGGACTCTGGGAAGTAGCAGTCGAAGATCGGAAATCCGATTTGGAGTAGCCTACGGAACCGATTTGGAATTAACCAAAAAATTACTTTTTGAAATCCTTGAAAAAAATCAAAATGTACTGATGAAACCAATGCCAGCAATTTGGTTTACTAAATTTGGCGACAGTTCAATTGATTTAGTTCTTAAATATTGGATAAGTCATTTTGATTTTGATAATGAAACTAGAAGTGAATTGATAATTGCAATTGACAAAACATTAAAAGAACATAATATTGTTATACCATTTTCACAACAGGATATTCATATTATAAATAAAGACATAGACCCAGAAGCCATAGTTGAACCCAAAAAAGAACTCTAGCTTAGCATTTTGTTGGTATACTGTGAATTATAAAAAATAAATAAGGTACCATAATCAAACTCCAATGTTTTAGAATTTGGGTATCATAAATAAAAAAGGAAGCCTATTTGGCTTCCTTTGATTGATATCTTAATAAAATCAAATACTTTCCTTATCGTTAAGTAAACATGTCTATTTTTTTATAGGAATGTGTTAGTTTTTGAATTTTATTTCAAAAATATAGTCTTTTCCAATAGTTAATTCATTAGAAGATAGGTTTTTATAATTAAGCGCTTGTTTAACATAAGTTTGAATTTCAGAATTTTTTGAATTCACTTGCAAAACTACAAGTTGGTGCAATTCATTAACAGTAAAAGAGACTTTAACCAATTCTTCTTTTTCTAACACCTCTTCAGTGTAAGATTTGTTTAATATTTGAGTTAATTCTTTTGTAGTTCTGGACAAAACAACAATAGGATCGTCACTAATGTTAGAAGCAAATACTGAGCTTACAAATAAAGAGACGATAGCGGATAAAAATAATTTTTTCATGATTTTTTGTTTTAAGGTTATGTGTCAAATTTACCTACAATAACCATGTAAAAAACACAAAATCAACAACTTAACTAATTCTTAAAATTCAAAAAACATTCAATTACTTGCCTCATTGCATTAACATTAATACAATTGAATTAAAAATAAATACTTTTAACGTTTAACCCTAAAAAAGTAATAAAAAAGCAACAAAAAAGATTTTTATGTCATTTAAGTATATTACCTTTTTTGATAACATTGGCTTAAAAGAGCTTTAAGAACTACAACTCAACATTGAGCAGCCTACTTTGTCTCTCGCCCAATCGGGTCTTTTTGCAAACCATTTTTGATGCTCTGGTTGTTCATCATAAGGCTTTTTTAGCAATTCAAACAGTTCATTCAGTAAAGAATAATCTCCCTTATCGGCAGCATCAATACTTAATTGTGCCATATAATTTCGCAATACATATTTAGGATTAACCAAATTCATTTGTTCTTTACGTTCAGTATCGTTAAGAGACTCTTCACTGATTCGGTTATTATAATGCTCTAACCATATGTACCATTTATCCAGAATAGATTCATTAAGATCTTTTTCATTATAAAAGGCTTCTTTGATTTTTTCCAAAGCAATTTCGGTCGAATCCTTTTTTTGAACACTACTCAAGTTTCTAAAGAAAATAGTCATATCAGTTTCAATTAACTGAAGAAGCTCAGTAAGGCTTTCAATTAAAATGGCATCCTCTTCCTTAATTATTTTAAGACCAAGCTTATTTCGCATCATACTCCAATATTCCTTTTGATAATCATTACCAAAGGCATTCAAGATAGTTTCAAGCGGTTTGGCATCATTAATCAATGGATACAAAGCATTTGCTAATTGATATAAGTTCCACAAAGCAATATCGGGTTGGTTGCCAAAGCGGTATCTTTTATATTCTCTATCGGTTGTATTCGGAGTCCAATTTGGGTCGTAATCTTCTAACCATCCATAGGGACCATAGTCAATTGTAATACCGTGAATAGACATATTATCGGTATTCATAACGCCATGTACAAAGCCTATGCGTTGCCAATGTATTATCATATCCAGGGTAGTTTGAGTTACCGCTTGAAAAAAGGCAAGGTATTTTTCTACTCCTTCACTCTTAATCTCCGGAAAATGATGCTTTATAGTATAATCCGTTAATAATTGTAATGTAGTATGATCTTTTCTTGAGGCAAACAATTCAAAATTACCAAAACGAATAAACGAAGGTGCTACTCTACAAACGATGGCCCCTTTCTCATAAGCTGGATTTCCATTATAGAGTATATCACGCATTACTTGATCACCGGAAAGCATTAGCGAAAGTGAACGCGTTGTTGGGACACCCAGATAATGCATAGCCTCCGCGCACAAATGCTCGCGTATAGAAGAACGTAACACTGCAAAACCATCGGCTGTACGGGAATATGGTGTAGGACCAGCTCCTTTTAATTGCAATGTGTACAACTTATCATCATGTACAACTTCGGTTAGATTAATGGCACGTCCATCACCTAATTGTCCAGCCCAATTTCCAAATTGATGCCCAGCATAACTCAAAGCATAAGGTTTGGTTCCAGGATAAACGGTATTTCCAGAAAAAGTATTTAAAAAATCTTCTGAAAGAATATCTTCCTGAGACAATCCTAAAGAATTGGCCACCTCGATTGAAGCGTGAATTAAAGAGGGATTTGAGGGTTGCTTTGGTAATACATATGAAAAACAAGCTTGCTCTACCTGTCTTGGAATATTGATTTCACTTGGATCTGCAGGTAATTCAGTTGTGAAATTATTTTGGATATGAAGTTTCATAGTATTCAAAAAAGAATTTTTTAGTATCTACTAATACAAGTTTTACATTATTTCTAAGTGTAAAGGTAGTGGATGCAAGTCACTATTGTCAAGTCTTTGATTTAATTTTATGATTTGTTGAATATTATAAAATGCATAATACAATTTGGTTTTACAAAATTTCTATTTAAAACTTCAGTAGTAATTATTTCCTATATTTGAAAAGGGTAAATCTAGAATGTTATCCGATTACGAAACTTAAATAACACATTATGACAATGAAAAATAAAAAAGAGTTGTCACCAGAACAAGGAGAACAACTGCTCAGTGTATTAAAAGCACGTTTTGAAAAAAATAGAAATCGGCATATAGGTCTTGATTGGGACAAAATTCAGGCTAAATTGGAAGTTAATCCCGGAAAACTTTGGTCACTCAATGAAATGGAAACAACTGGAGGAGAGCCAGATGTTGTAGGTCACGATGAAAAGACAAATGAATATATCTTTTACGATTGTTCAGCAGAAACTCCAAAAGGTCGTAGAAGTCTTTGTTATGACCGAGAAGCACTCGATTCGAGAAAAGAATTCAAGCCAGAAAATAACGCTATTGATTTGGCCACAGCGATGGGAGTTGAAATTTTAACCGAAGCAGAATACCGAGAGTTGCAACAACTTGGAGATTTTGACAAGAAAACATCGAGCTGGTTGAGGACGCCTTCGGATATTAGAAAACTTGGTGGTGCTATTTTTGCGGACTTTCGTTATAAGAACGTGTTCATATACCACAACGGAGCCTCTTCTTACTATGCTGTTAGAGGATTTCGCGGATCATTAAGGGTTTAAATTTTTGATAGACAGTTTTGGAAAAACTAATTTAATTTGGTTAACAAACCATTATTTTAAAACAGAATATCTTATGACACTTACCGTAGATAACACGCTTAAATTAGAATTAATTAGCGAAAATCACGCAAAACCTATTTTTGAGATGGTTGATGCAAACAGAGCTCATTTGAGACCTTGGCTACCTTTTGTAGACAGAATGCAAACTGTTGAATTCGCAGATAATTTTGTGGAAGGTGCTATGCAACGTAACAAAGGAGGAAATGAATATGCTTTTGTAATTATTGAAAATGAGAAAGTGATTGGACGAATTGGTGTTTATAAAATTGATATTCAAAACAGAATTGGAGAAATTGGATATTGGATTATTGAAGGATTTCAAGGAAAAGGGATTGTCACAAAGTCTTGTAAAACCATTATCGATTTTTGCTTTTCGGATTTACAGCTGAACAGAATCGAAATCAAATGTGGGACCGAAAATTTGAAAAGTAAGACTATTCCAGAGAAATTAAACTTTACAAAAGAAGGCGTGATTCGACAAGGAGAATTACTTTATGATACATTTATTGATTTGAATGTGTATTCGCTTTTAAAATCTGATATGGTTTAATTTGGCACTAACAGAGAAAAAAACATTTGCTGTAATCAAATTCCAAAACAAGCCCATAAAATATTTTACCGCAGATTCGCAGATAAAAAAATAGTAAATAAATTATCCGCTTTCAAAAAAAATCTGCGAATCTGTGGTCATTTCTTTGACTCATGTGTTTTGTTTGCTTACAATCAAATCCCCAAATTTTCTGATTCTATAATTTTATTCGTAAATTTGCACCTCAATAAAAAACAAACACAATGGAAAACGGAATATACGCTAAATTCAACACCGCTAAAGGGGCGATTTTGGTAAAATTAACACACGATTTAACACCAGGAACTGTTGGGAACTTTGTGGCTCTTGCCGAAGGAAACATGGAAAATAAAATAAAACCTCAAGGGCAAAAATTCTATGATGGTTTAAATTTCCATAGAGTAATTCCTGATTTTATGATCCAAGGGGGATGTCCTCTAGGAACAGGAACTGGAGATCCAGGATATAAGTTTGATGATGAATTCCACAAAGATTTGCGTCACAATGCACCAGGAGTTTTGTCTATGGCAAATTCAGGGCCAGGATCAAATGGTTCTCAGTTTTTCATCACACACATTGCAACGCCATGGTTAGATGATAAACATACTGTTTTTGGTAATGTAGTAGAAGGACAAGATGTAGTAGATGCGATTGCTCAAGGAGATGCTTTAGAATCAGTTGAAATTGTTAGAGTTGGTGAAGAAGCTCAAAAATGGAATGCAATTGAAGCTTTTGTTGGTTTAAAAGGAGCTCGTTTGAAAAAACAAGCAGCTTTGAAAGCGGAATCTGAAGCGAAAATGGAAACATTGGCTGCTGGTTTCGAAAGAACAGAAAGCGGTTTACGTTACCAATTCATTCAAAGAGGTTCTGGTAAAAAAGCAGAAAGCGGAAAAACAGTTGCAGTTCACTATGAAGGTTCATTGGAAAACGGTAAAGTTTTTGATTCTTCTTATCCAAGAAAAAAACCAATCGAATTCAGATTGGGTCAAGGTCAGGTAATCGAAGGTTGGGACGAAGGTATTGCTTTGTTACAAGTAGGAGACAAAGCTCGTTTCGTTATCCCATCTGATTTAGGATATGGACCAGCAGGAGCAGGTGGTGTTATTCCACCAAATGCGACTTTGATTTTCGACGTTGAATTGATGGAAGTAAAATAATAAGCAGTGATCAGTAGTTTTTGATCAGTGATTATAAAATAAATTAGAATCCCAAAACGAAAGTTTTGGGATTTTTTTGTTCTTAAATGATAGGTTTCATAATTATAGAACTTAGTATATTAGCAACTCATTATCTTAAAAACAAAACTATGGATTTAACGTGGTCAGAATTTGAAAGAGTAGAAATGCGAGTGGGAACTATATTAGAAGTCAATGATTTTCCAGAAGCTAGAAAACCTGCATTCCAACTCACTATTGATTTTGGAAGTGTCATTGGAATCAGAAAAACATCGGCTCAAATTACCAAAAGATATACCAAAGAAGTTCTGACAGGAAGACAAATCGTAGCCGTTGTCAATTTTCCTAAAAAGCAAATCGGAAAGTTCATGAGTGAATGTTTAGTGCTGGGAGCAGTAGGAGAGGAGGGTGATGTAATTTTATTGGCACCTGATTTCAAAATAGAAAATGGATTGCGAATAGGTTAGTATTATGAACTGTTGTTGGGATTTCGCATTTTGTATTATTTCTTTAGTAATTCAATATTGGCATCTATCTTTACTTCATCGCTAACCAAAAAACCACCAGTTTCGATTGCGGCATTCCATACCAAGCCAAAATCTCTACGGTTTATTTTGCCCTTGAATTTTAAACCTGCTTTTGTATTTCCCCAGGGATCGATATTGGTACCGCCATATTTTATTTCCAAAATGGTTGGTTTTGTGACTTCTTTGATGGTCAGCTTACCGATTAATTCAAAAGTTGCATCACCTATTCTTTTGAATTTAGTGGAATGGAAAGTGATTGTTGGAAATTTTTCTGCATCGAAGAAATCCGGGCTTTTTAAGTGGGCATCTCTTTTTTGATCATTGGTGTTAATGGAGTCAACATTTGCAGTAAAAGAAAATACCGCATTTTCAAAATCTTCTTCTGCTTCAGCTGTTCCGGTTATTTCATTGAATCTACCTGTTAGAGTAGCAATTTCAAGATGTCTAATTTTGAAATACACTTCTGAATGTGAGGGATCTATTTCCCATTTCATATTTTCCATAATGCTGGTTTTTATGTTTGGGTTTTCTTTAATGGTTGTTTGTAGTGACATTTTTATTGAAGTTTAGGAAAGATTTGTAAAAGAAACTATTGGGGTTTAGGTTTTTCTAATCCTACGCTTTGGCATCAAATGATAATCAGAAGAGCATAAATATTCTTCAAAAGACAAAGGATAGCTCATTTTCATAATTATCTTTTTTTAATTTGTAAGGAATAAAACAACATAAGAACAACGAACAAAGTTAGTGATTTAAACTCAATTTTAATTGATTTTTATCATGTAATGAGCTGTTGTTTAGTGTTTTAATTTGTTTTTATTTCAAAAGAAAGAAAAATTTTATGTTAAGATTTTGTTGAAACAGAGTGGTAGGCGGGGAGCTTTGATTTTAATGATGTTCAAGTTCAAATTTGAAAATAGATTAAGATCAGTAGGATGATTTTTGAGTTACATTGAAGTTTAAAACTGTATTTTTGCACCTCTAAAAATAATACCATTTTCAATTTATGAATCGTTATTTTAATTTATTCAATTTTAATCAAAAAGTAGATTATAAAATAGAAATTTTAGCGGGTCTTACTGTAGCGATGACAATGATTCCAGAATCACTTTCTTTTGCTATACTTGCTGGTTTTCCGCCTTTAGTAGGTTTGTATGCTGCTTTTATAATGGGATTGGTTACGGCAATATTTGGAGGGAGACCTGGTTTAATTTCGGGTGGAGCAGGAGCAACTGTTATCGTTTTGATTGCCTTAATGAAATCGAATGGATTAGATTATGTATTTGCCGCAGTTGCTTTGGCGGGAGTTTTTCAGATTTTAGTGGGTTTGTTCAAACTGGGAAAATTCATTCGGTTAGTGCCACAGCCTGTTATGTATGGTTTCGTAAATGGACTGGCGATTGTTATTTTTATGTCACAGATAGAACAATTTAAAACTGTTGTTATTGGAGAAACCGTTTGGCTTTCGGGAGACTCATTGTATGTAATGTTGGGTTTGGTGGCTTTGACAGTGGCGATTGTGATTGGTTTTCCAAAATTAACCAAAAAGATTCCTGCATCCTTAGTGGCTATTTTTGTGATCTTTATAGTAACTATTGTTCTGAATATTGATACAAAAACTGTAAAAGATATTGCTTCCATTAGTGGCGGTTTCCCGCCCTTTCATATTCCGAATGTTCCTTTGGATTTTAATACATTGCAAATTGTTTTTCCTTATGCTTTGATTATGGCAGGTGTAGGACTGACAGAAGGTTTGTTGACTTTAAATCTAGTTGATGAATTAACAGATACGAAAGGGAATAGTAACAGAGAATGTATTGCTCAAGGAAGTGCCAATATTTTAAATGGTTTCTTCTTCGGAATGGGAGGATGTCCGATGATTGCACAAACACTAGTTAACGTGTCTGCGGGCTCTAGGGCGAGATTATCTGGAATAATTGCTGCGATAACTATTTTGTTAATTATATTATTTGGAGCTCCAGTAATCGAAAAATTACCTATTGCGGCTTTGGTTGGGGTAATGATGATGGTGGCGATTGGAACTTTTGAATGGGCTAGTTTCCGAATATTCAATAAAATGCCCAAACACGATATTTTTGTATTGGTGACCGTGGCTTTAATAACGGTTTTTTTGCACAATTTGGCTTTGGCTGTATTGATAGGTGTGATTATATCCGCTTTGGTTTTTGCTTGGGAAAGTGCCAAAAGAATTCGTGCAAGAAAATACATTGATGAAAATGGAGTGAAACATTATGAGATATACGGCCCTCTTTTCTTTGGATCCACTACTATGTTTGCCGAAAAATTTGATGTTGCCAATGATCCAGATGAGGTTATCATCGACTTTAAGGAAAGCAAAATTATGGATATGAGCGCCATTGATGCCTTGAATAAAATTACTGAGCGATACGCCAATGTGAATAAAACAATTCGGTTGCGTCATTTAAGTGAAAATTGCAGGCAGTTATTGCAAAACGCGGATGCAGTAATTGACGTGAATATTCTGGAAGATCCAACTTATAAAGTGGCGGTCGAGTAATAATAATCAGGGTTGATTATTTATTGGATATCCTGCAAGGTTTTTTTTAACCTTGTAGGTATAAATGTAAATGTTGATAATAAGATACCTACAAGGTCTGGAAAAAGACCTTGCAGGAGCATTAAACCTAATTTATTTAAGTTGTCTATTATGTCAGAATCCCCTTTTTTATTTTTCAATCGGTAAATCAGTTGAGCCCCATTCAGTCCAAGAACCATCATAAACGGCTTTTGGATTGTCCGAAATCAATTCGGCGGCCAATAGAACAATGCAGGCAGTAATTCCGGAACCACAGGTAAAGAATAAAGGCTGGTCGTTCAGTTTTAGGATTTCCTTTAATTCTTCTTTTGATTTGAATTTTCCGTCTTGTTGTAAATCAGTGAAAGGAACGTTGATGGAACCGGGAATATGTCCGCTTCTCAATCCAGCTCTAGGTTCTTCGTGAGTGGCATTAAATCTATCAGATGATCTAGCATCCATAAGAACAGCCTCTTTGGTTGCGATATTCTCCAGAATCTGTTCTTTGTTTTTGATTAATTCGGGCTGAAATTTTGCTGTAAAATTCCCTTTTGGATAAGTTGTTTGTTGTTGATTTTCTGTTGGAAAACCTTCTTTAATCCATTCCGGTAGTCCACCATCCAATACAAAAACATTCGGATGCCCCATCGCTTTGAACATCCACCAAGCTCTTGGGCTGGAATAGATTCCTAAAGTGTCATAAACCACAATTGTGCTGTTTGAGTTGATGCCTAATTTTTGAGCTTCGGCAGTGAATTTCTCTTCCGAAGGAAAAGTATTGGGCAACGGATTATTGGTATCGCTAAAATTGTTTTTGATGTCAAATAAACGAGCGCCTTTTATTTGTAAATCTGGATTTTGATTCTCCAAATTCGATTGATTTTGCTCTAATCTTGCTTCGAGTATGATTAAATTAGAATTGTTTAAATGTTCTTGTAACCAAGTTGCAGAAACTATTGGATTTGTCATTTTTAGCTTTTTATTTTTGTGATTAATTGCTGAAGAAATGTTTGGCCTTCTTCCCAATATTCGAGATTAGAATCGGAATTTATATGTCCTTTTTGGCCAACGTTTATAAAATCGCTTCCCCAATAAGCGGCTAATTCTTTGGCTCTTTCGAGTGACATATAAGTGTCGTTTTCGGTTCCTACAACCAGTGATGGAAATGGAACAGCTTGTGTTGGAATAGGGGAAAAGTGTCTTAGGAAATCGGGTGTGTGTTCGGGCGAATCTACATCAGCGGGAGCAACGAGCATAGCGCCCACGATGTTTGGATTGTTGTTTTGGGAAATCCAATGCATCACTAGGGAAACTGCCAGACTATGAGCCACCAAAATAGTTGGTTCATCTATTTTTTTAATGGTTCTTGAAAGTCTTTCAAGCCATTCCTCAAGTTGAGGTTCGTCCCAATTGTCTTGTATGACTTTGGTTGAATTGGTGAATTTTTGTAGCCAAAAGCTTTGCCAGTGTTTTTCGCCAGAATCACCAAGTCCTGGAATAATCAATAAATGTGGAATCATTTTTTATTTCTTTTTTGAAGCTATTATTCTTTGAATTTCTTTGACAACCAATGGGAAAGCTGGTTCTGTCATACCGTGTCCAAAACCTTGTAGTTCATATAAAGTCGTTTGTTTGTGGCCGGCAATTTTCATCATTCGCATCATATAGGCGTTTTCTTCATAGCGTCCCAACATTTCTAATTCTCTATCACCTGTAATTAACAATAAAGGCGGAGCATCGGCGCGAACGTGATACAACGGAGCAAACTCATCAACTACAGGTTGGGTGTCTGGAATGCCTCTTTCTTTTCGGATTTCAAAATGGGTGATGGTTTGTGCGCTTAACGGAATTAATCCTGCAATGGAATTAGCATCTATGCCATCTGCTTTTAACCATTTTTTGTCTAATCCCACCATTAATGCTAAGTACGCGCCAGCAGAATGTCCTGAAACTATAATCAGGGAATTATCACCGCCATAAGTGGTAATATTTTTGAATGTCCAAGCAACGGCTGCTGCGGCATCTTCAATACATTTTTGTGCTTTTACTTTTGGTGACAATCGATAATTCACCGAAACAACACAAAATCCTTTGTCTTTGAGCCCTTCGGGAAGTTCTTTGTTTCCACCGGTTAATCCTCCTCCGTGAAACCAAATTACAGTGGCAAATCCTTTAGTGTTTTTTGGGTAATAGATATCGAGAACACAACGTTCTTTGATGTAAGAATCGGTATTGGTTGTGGCTTCGTTATAATAGGGGATATTGGTAACTATGGTATATTCTGTTTTTTGAGCAGAAATTAATGTTATGGAAAGCAGCAGTACTAACGAAAGAAGTGTTTTTTTCATTATATGGTTTTATTTGAAACCATAAAAGTACAGCATTTTTATATTTTGTTTGCATTGGTTCTTATGAAAATCTAAAGTTGTAGGGGAGCCCCGATGGGAGGGAAAATCCTTATGTGCCGGTGTTCGGCATATAAGATTGGAAGGACAGCGGGACTGAATAGCATAGATGCAAAAATGTCTGCTTCAAAAAAAAATCCATCAGCCTTTCGACCGATGGATTTTCTATATTTAAATGAAATGCTAAAAATTAAGCGTCCAAATCTACTGTAGTTCTACTTGCAATCTCTTTGTACGTTCCATTTACTAATTTCTCACGGATAGCTTCGAAAGAAGTAAGCGTTTCAGCAATATCTTCCAATGTATGAGAAGCGGTAGGGATAACACGCAATAAAATCATTCCTTTTGGGATAACTGGATAAATTACGATCGACAAGAAAATACCGTAGTTTTCTCTTAAGTCATTCACCATTACCATTGCTTCTGGTACACTTCCTTCCAAGTAAACTGGTGTAACACAAGTATTGGTATCACCAATATTAAATCCTTTGCTTCTCAAACCATTTTGCAAAGTATTTACGTTTTCCCATAATTTGTTTTTCAATCCTGGGTTATCACGCAACAATTGCAAACGTTTCAATGAACCAATAGTTTGGATCATTGGCAATGCTTTTGCAAACATTTGAGAACGTAAGTTGTATTTTAAGTAATCGATAATGTCTTTATCGGCAGCCACAAAAGCACCGATGTTAGCCATTGATTTTGCAAATGTAGAGAAGTAAACATCGATTCCGTCTTGGCAATTTTGCTCTTCACCAGCTCCGGCACCTGTTTCACCAAGTGTACCAAAACCGTGTGCATCGTCAACTAACAAGCGGAAATTGTATTTCTCTTTCATTGCCACGATCTCTTTCAGCTTCCCTTGCTGTCCGCGCATTCCAAAAACACCTTCGGTAATAAATAAGATACCGCCACCAGTTGTTTCGGCTAATTTTGTAGCGCGATCCAAGTTTTTCTCCATACTTTCGATGTCGTTGTGCTTGTACGTAAAACGTTTTCCGCTATGCAAACGAACCCCATCAATAATACAGGCGTGAGCATCAACATCATAAACAATCACATCATTTCTAGTAACCAAAGCATCAATGATAGACACCATTCCTTGGTAACCAAAATTCAGCAAATAAGCTGATTCTTTCATTACGAAAGCAGCCAATTCATTCTCTAATTGTTCGTGATATTTAGTGTGACCGCTCATCATACGCGCACCCATTGGGGCAGCGGCACCATACTCAATAGCTGCATCTGCATCTGCTTTACGAACTTCTGGATGGTTTGCAAGACCCAAATAGTCATTCAAACTCCAGTTCAAAACCTCTTTCCCTTGAAATTTCATTCTCGGACCTAAGTCTCCTTCTAATTTTGGGAATACAAAATAACCTTCCGCTTGTGAAGCCCATTTTCCTAAAGGTCCTTTATTGTTTTGAATTCTTTCGAATAAATCTTTTACCATAATATATATTTCTACTACTATTAATTTAAAGTCTCGTTCCGAAGTTTCGGAATCGGGTGCAAAAATAATTATTTATAATGTATTAGCATCTTGAAAGTATATTTATTTTTTAAAATCCAAACCATTATAATAACTAATCTTGTCATTTTGAGTTCAGTCGGATGTAGGAGCTATTTCCTGCTGTCCATTACAAGCTCTCTGTCATAAACCTTTTTTTCTATTGTGCCGCAAGGAGCTTCCTCCGGTCGCTCTTGCGGCACAAGAAAAAATAGGTTTATTCCGTCGAGGCTTTCCATTTCCATCAGGGCTAATGCAATAATCAACAACTTTCTTCAATAAAAACACGTATATTTGAATCAAGTTCGATTAAAATGGCAATAACTATGATGATTTCATTATAAAAATTAGAAATCCAAAAATCGACCAATCCAATAATCTATAATTGAAAAGATGTCTCAAAATACAAAAGAACTAAAACTAGCCGTGCTAATTGATGCCGACAATGTTCCCTACAGCAATGTAAAAGGAATGATGGAGGAAATTGCCAAATACGGAACTCCAACAACCAAACGTATTTATGCCGATTGGACAAAGCCCAATGCAAACGGTTGGAAATCGGTTTTACTAGAACACGCCATTACACCTATTCAGCAATACAGTTACACAGTAGGAAAAAATTCTTCCGATTCGGCCTTGATTATCGATGCGATGGATTTGCTGTATTCTGATAAAGTGGATGGTTTTTGTATTGTTTCCAGTGACAGCGATTTTACCAGACTGGCTATTCGATTGCGAGAGTCGGGAATGAAAGTTATTGGTATGGGCGAGAAAAAAACACCTAATCCTTTTATTGTTTCCTGTGACCGATTCATTTTTATTGAGGTTTTGGAAGGAGCCACCAAAAAGAAAAAACCAAAGCCAACAGCTTCAACTCCTGCAGCAGATAACAAAGAAACCAAGAAAACTCCCGAAAAAGAGACTGCCATTAAAATCGACAATAAAACCATCGAGCTGATAGAAGATACCATAGATGCCATTGGAGACGATGACGGTTGGGCTTTCTTAGGCGATGTTGGAAATCTAATCGTAAAGAAAAAGCCTGAGTTTGATCCCAGAAGTTACGGTTTCAGCAAACTCACTCCACTACTTAAATCTTTAACCGATATTCTGGAAATAGACGAAAGGGATTCAGATAAAAAAGGAATCAAACACGTTTATGTAAGATTACGCTTTACATAATCGGAATGCAAAAATAAAGGAATCAATAATTATTAACTTTTAAACTCTTTCAATAATGAGAAAACAATTGTTAGCACTAGGTTTAATACTACTTGGAATTTCTCTGCTTTTTAATTATTTTCTGAAAACAGGATTTGTGTTTTCGATAGTAATGGTTATTTTAATAATTGTTGGATATTTCAATACCATTCAGCAGAAACACGCCATTCTCAGAAATTTTCCTGTTTTAGGCTATTTTCGCTATGCGTTCGAAAAAATTGCTCCCGAAATTCAGCAATACTTCATTGAGCGCACCACCGACGGAAAACCGTTTTCAAGAAACCAGCGTTCATTAGTGTATGAAAGAGCCAAGAATATTGATTCGACTTCTCCATTTGGAACTCAATTAATATTAAATCAATCCAGCTACGAAGGGATTAAGCATTCTATGTTTCCAGCTGTGGTAAATCACGAATTGCCAAGAGTTGTTGTTGGAGGTCCAGCTTGCACACAACCCTATTCAGCTTCGTTATTCAATATATCGGCAATGAGTTTTGGGTCATTAAGCGAGAATGCAATTGTAGCTCTCAACAAAGGAGCTCATAAAGGAAATTTTTATCACAATACCGGTGAAGGTGGTTTAACTGAATTCCATCAACAAGGAGCCGACATTACTTGGCAAATAGGAACGGGTTATTTTGGTTGTCGCAACAGTGAAGGACATTTTGATGCCGATAAATTTGCTGAAAAGGCGAATCTTCCTGCTGTAAAAATGATTGAAATCAAATTGTCACAAGGTGCAAAACCAGGTCACGGAGGAGTACTTCCTGCTCAAAAAAACACACCACAAATTGCGAAAATTAGAGGAGTAGAACCCAATACCACCATTCTATCACCACCTAGCCACAGTGCTTTTTCTGATTATAAAGGACTGGTGGAGTTTATTGCTCATTTGCGTCAGCTATCAAACGGGAAACCTATCGGATTCAAATTGTGCATAGGTGATACCGCCGATTTTGAAAATCTTTGCAACGAAATGATTCATCAAAATTGTTATCCTGATTTCATCACCGTAGATGGTGCCGAAGGCGGAACAGGAGCTGCGCCATTGGAATTTGCCGATGGAGTGGGGATGCCTTTTGAACCAGCTTTGATTTTTGTAAGCAAAACATTGGTTCGATTGGGTATTCGAGACAAAATCAGAGTGATTAGCAGCGGTAAAATTATCTCGGGATATTCGATATTGAGAGCGATAGCTTTAGGTGCCGATATGTGTAATTCGGCTCGTGGATTTATGTTTTCTTTGGGTTGTATTCAAGCCTTGCGTTGCAATAATAATGAATGTCCAACCGGAGTGGCTACTCAAAACAAAATGCTTATGAAAGGATTGGTCGTAACCGATAAATCCGAAAGAGTTTTTCATTTCCATAAAAATACTTTACATGCCGCAAATGAATTATTGGCCGCAGCTGGCAAAAACAGTTATGCTGAAGTGGATATCAATATCTTTATGCGTGGTGATGAGTTCTCCAACCTTGCGGATCATTATTTCCCAGATAATTTAACGAATGTAACTAGACATTAGAATATTGCACAAAAAAGGAGGGTGTATGTACCACCCTCCCCTTTGTAAGTTCTGATTTATCATTATCTAACTTATACTTAAATTCGGTATAGCTGACTATTGAGAATACTTTTTCTAATATTGAATATTTGTGATATTATATGCTCAAGTAATTAATCAGAACCACATTCAAATTTACAATTATATTACGCATAAGTCAATGTAAAACAGCTTTTTAACTGTATTTTAACTTCGCTTTTTTAACTGTTTAAATCTAATTTTATTTATAAAACTGATAAGATACTTTTTTCCGAAATGGATTTGGTCTTAAAAAGCATAATAAAAAAAAGCCAACATTGCTGTTGGCTTTTTTTATCAATATTGTAAAATTATTATCTTGTGAAAATTGTATTTGCAGTTATAGTAATTCCAGATTCTGTGTAAGTAATTCCTAGAGTCATACTTGAACTCGTTACACTAACCACATCAAAAACTTCAGTATCTGATCCGAATTTAAAAGTAACTTTATTTCCATCTTTAGACCATGTTCCAGTTTCTGTAGAAAGCGTACAAGCTGTACCTTCGTAAGTACCTTCGACAGCAACACCTCCTGTTTTAATTTCTAAATAATTTTTATTACAGCCTGGTGCATTTTCAGGGTTGTCTATCTCTTGAGTAGGCATACCAGGACTTGCTATGCTCATTTTGCTTACATTCCATTTTCCCTCAATAGAAGCAGAAGATTCATTATCATCATCTTTACTACAAGAAACAACAGCCATTCCTAAAGTCAAAACTGAAAGGAATAAAATACTTAATTTTTTCATTTTATTTTGTAATTTTTTGGTTATTAAAACACAATATTAACAGTAAAAATAGACATAAAAAAATATTTTATGTTAAAATTACTTACATATAAATACTATTAAAATAAACTTAATATTTCAATATCGGTTATTCTGTTCACATATAATTAAGCATCAAATTATTACAAAAAAAATCTTAATTTTTTAGAAATGAAAATAATAATAAAAACTATTTTAAAACACCGTATTTTTACTTTATAAATTTAAATCTAATGAAATTCTAATGAAAATTGTCTTCGCTACCAACAACACCAATAAAATTTACGAAATACAAAGTATGCTTCCTGAAAGTATTGAAATAATTAGCCTTGAAAGTATAGGTTGTAATGAAGATATTCCTGAAACTGCCGATACGATTGAAGGGAATGCTATTATGAAAGCCAATTACGTAACAGAAAAATATGGTTATGATTGTTTTGCTGATGATACCGGACTTGAAGTTGAGATTTTGAATGGAGAGCCAGGAGTTTATTCTGCTCGGTATGCAGGAGAACAAAAATCGGCAGAAGACAATATGGATAAATTGCTTGTAAAGTTAGAAAAATCATCGAACAGGAATGCTCAATTCAAAACCGTAATTACTTTAAATCTAAAAGGGGAGCAGTATCTTTTTACGGGAATTGCCAAAGGAGCTATCACTTTGAATAAAAATGGCAATCAAGGCTTTGGTTATGACCCTATTTTTAGACCTGATGGTTATCAGGAAACGTTTGCCCAGCTTTCGTTAGAAACTAAAAATACCATAAGCCATAGAGGGAAAGCCACCCGAGAGTTAATTGCTTTTTTGAATCAGAATCCCAAATAAATTTTTTTGAATATTGAATAAAGCAGATGACTCTTTTTTAAATATTCTAAGAAATTTTTAACCAAATGATTGTTACAATAAAATATAGTACATTTGAAATGCGTTATAGCTTTTCACTCAAATAATTCAGCATGTTCAATATCAAAACATTATTTTTTGCTTCCCTTTTTTTAATCCCAACAATTGATTATGGGCAACACACAGATGAAATTAATTCGAACAGACCTGGAGAATCCATGTCGGCTTTTGCAGTCGGGAAAACGGTTATACAAGTAGAAACAGGTGTGTTTGGTATTCAAGAAAGTCATAGTTTGTCTAAGTATGATGCTAATGGTTTTGGAATTGATTTTGAATTGAGATATGGTGCATTCCTCGAGAATTTGGAATTTATTGCTGACGTTCAATATGTAAATGAAACGTTTACGTATCCTATGCAAGTTGATGATAGAGCTGATTTTAAGCAATCTGTTTTAGGAGCTAAATATTTGATTTATGATCCAAATAAAGGATATAAAAAAGAAGCCAATATATACAGCTGGAAAGCAAATCATAAATTCGATTGGCATCAAGTAATTCCTGCTGTCGCCGTTTTTGCCGGAGCCAATTTTACAGGCGCTGATAATCCCTTTTATTTTTCTCCAGAATCAGCCATTTCTCCAAAAGCGGCTTTGATTTTACAAAACCATTTAGGTGATGGTTCTTGGGTTTTTGTTACCAATATCATTTATAATTATATAGCTACCGATTATCCTAGTTTGAGTTACATTTTAACCTTAACCAAAGGAATTAATCAAAAATGGTCTGCTTTTGTAGAAAATCAAGGTATAAAAAGCGATTTCTATAGTGATGCCATTGTTCGAGGTGGAGCCGCTTATTTGATTAACAGAAACATGCAGGTTGATGCTTCCATAAGTACAAATTTTAAGAATACTCCTTCGGTTCTTTATGGAGGTGTTGGAATATCATGGCGTTATGATGGGCGATATAAGGAAGTTCATCTTTTGACGAAAGAAGAAGAAGCTGCTGAAAAAATGGCCAAAAAGACTAAAAGTAAAAAAAGCTTTAAAAAAACAAAGAAGTAATAGCAACTTACCATAAATACTACAATGATTATCATTCAAGAAGCCAAAACTAAAAACGAGTTAATCGAATTTATAAAATTTCCTTTTACATTATACAAAGACAATCCGTATTGGGTCCCACCCATAATTGCTGACGAACTGGAAACATTTGATAAAACCAAAAATCCAGCTTTTAATAGCGCCGAAGCCAATTTTTATGTTGCTTACAAAAACAATCAAATCGTAGGTAGAATAGCAACAATTATCAATTGGGATGAGGTTAATCATCAACAGAAAAAGAAAGTTCGTTTTGGTTGGTTTGATGTTATTGATGATATTGAAGTAACTAAGGCTTTACTTGAAAAAGTATATGAACTGGGACAAAAGAATAACCTGGAATATGTAGAAGGTCCAATGGGATTTTCTAATTTGGACAAAGTAGGTGTTTTAACCGAAGGTTTTGACGAATTGGGAACGATGATAACTTGGTACAATCATCCATATTACGCCGACCATTTTGAAAAATTAGGTTACGTAACCGAAAAAGAATATGTCGAAAATAAATTCCCTTTTGCGAATGCTAAACCAGAATTTTTTGAAAAAATAAATGAGTTGGTGAAAAAACGCTACCAATTGAAACCAATCAACTTTAAATCGACCAAAGCCGTAATGCCTTATGTTGATAAGATGTTTGATTTGTTTAATGAGTCATATGCTAAATTGTCTTCATTCGTAGCTATTTCGGATGTTCAAAAAGAATATTTTAAGAAAAAATATATCAGTTTCATTAATCCCGAATATATAAAGTATGTTGAGGATAAGGATGGAAATCTGGTAGCTTTTGCTATTGTTATGCCTAGTTTTTCTAAAGCACTTCAAAAAGCCAATGGAAAATTATTTCCTTTTGGTTTTTTACATTTATTAAAGGCCAAACGCAATAGTAAAGACGTTCTGTTTTATCTTATTGGAGTGCATCCAGACTATCAAAATAAAGGTGTAACGGCAGTTATTTTTAGTGAATATCATAAAACTTTTACTGAAAATGGTGTTCAGAATTGTTATAGAACTCCTGAGTTAGCTGATAATATCGCTATTCAATTGATTTGGAAAAACTTTAATCCTGTGATTCATTGTCGTAGAAAAACGTTTAGAAAATCACTGTAAAGCAATTCATTTTTTGCTTTAAGTTTTTAGAATATAATTTTCGTTTAAAAAAAGAAACCTCTTCAGTTTGTATGGAGAGGTTTTTTAATTTAATGTCAAATTTTCTTTAGATGGCATGAACATCACTCCATTTTTCAGCTAGTTTGTTGAGGTTAGCTTTCATTAAATCATCGGGTGTCATAGCAATTCTGATTTCACAATGTGCTTCAAAATTTAAAAACCAAGGTTCGCAAATGGCAGGAATAGCTGAGGATTCCGGAATATCAACAATCATAACAGCACCTCTGTTTCCTTCTTGTTCAGAAAAATAAATGCTTTCGGGTTTGATATCATCAATAACGCGACCAATGATTTCACCAGCTGTACCATTTCTAACCATTGAATTGAAAGGCTCAATAGGAAAGATAACATTAATTAACATTTTCATTGTGACTAGATTTAAAGTTAATACTTCTAAAGGTACAAAATAATAGCATTTAAAATATGTATAAGCGATTGATAATCAGTGTTTTTATTTGAATTTTAGTTAAAATGTTTTCTTGTTTTAAGGCATAAAAAAAAGCCCAAAAATCATGTGATTTTGGGCTTTTTTTTAATGTTTTTTCTTTTGATTAAATATCGTCAAATTCGATATCAGTAAAACTAGATGTATTTGGAACAATGTCTTCATCAGTTTTATCTAAAGCATATTCTTTTTTGAAATCTTTTTGGTGTCTTTCTGAAATTACCTCTTCGCCTTTGTGGTTCAAAACGTAAGATGTCATGTCCTCTAGAATTTCTGAAAAAGCGGTAAAATCTTCTTTGTATAAATAGATTTTATGTTTTTTGAAATGAAAAGAACCGTCTTCTTCCGTGAATTTTTTGCTTTCGGTAATTGTAATATAATAATCGTCAGCTTTGGTAGCTCTTACATCAAAGAAATAGGTTCTTCTGCCAGCTCTTAAAACTTTTGAGAATATTTCTTCTTTTTCTAACATATCATTTTCTCTCATAATCTTATCGTCATTTTTTTATTTAATAGCAATCAAAAATCATAAAAATATATGTATTATACAACAATTAAAGCAATTCTTTTTCCGAAAGTTGCTTTAAATAAAGTGCTGCATAATACCCGTCTTGGTTTATTAATTGATTATGAGTGCCTTGTTCAATTATCTTTCCATCTTCAAGAATGATAATTTTATCAGCATTTTTTGCAGAAGAAACCCTATGACTTACTATTATGGTAGTTTTGTTCTTGCATATTTGATATAGATTGTTCAAAATGGCCTCTTCGGTCTCTGTGTCAACAGCAGAGAGGCAATCGTCAAAAAGTAAAATTTCTGGATTTTTTATAATGGCTCTAGCGATAGAAACGCGTTGTTTTTGCCCACCCGAAAGTGTAATTCCTCTTTCGCCCAATATCGTGTCATATCCTTTGTTAAAACCGATAATATTGTCATGCACGACGGCACTTTTTGCTACTGCTTCAACTTCTTGATCGGTTGCGTCTTCTTTTCCAAACTTGATGTTGTTTTTGATGGTGTCTGAAAATAAAAAGGCATCTTGGGGAACTACTCCGATGCTGTTGCGTAAATCAAACAAATTGAGTTGACTAATCTCATGATTGTCTATCAAAATTTGCCCACTAGTTACATCGTATAATCGGGAGAGTAAGGCCAAAACGGTAGATTTTCCAGAACCGGTTTTCCCTAAAATTGCCAAAGTTTCTCCTTTATGAACAGTGAAGCTTACATTCTGAAGTGCTTTTATTTGAGTGTCATTATAGGTGAAACTCACATTGTCAAACGTGATACTGCCTTCAATTTTTGATCTATGAATGTTTGTATTCTGAATCTCTGGTTCGATTTTCAAAAATTCATTCAATCTTTTTTGTGACGCTTCGGCTTCTTGAACCATTGACGAAACCCATCCTAAGGAAGCTACAGGCCAAGTTAGCATGTTGACGTATAAAATAAATTCGGCAATGGTACCGATACTTTTGATTGTTCCATGAATGTACATCAAACCTCCAAAATATATTACTATTAAGTTACTGACGCCAATCAAGGCAATCATTAAAGGGCCGAAAAGAGATTGGACTTTGGCTAAACTTAAACTTTTACTTTTACTTTCATTGGCCAAATCGTTAATGTTGGATTGATGCTGATCTTCTAATGAATAGGCTTTTATAACTCGTATTCCTGAAAAAACTTCTTGTGTGTAACTGGAAACTTTGGATAAATACTGTTGGAAAGTTGTCGATCTTTTATTGATTTCGGAACTTAATTTGAAGATGCAATAGGATAATATAGGTAACGGTAGTATGGTATATAAAGTCAATCTTGGTGACACATTATACATATAACCAATTACAATAGCAAAACGGATAAAAGTGTTTATGGTGTACATAACAGCGGGACCAACATACATTCTTACTTTGGAAACGTCTTCGCTTATGCGATTCATTAAATCTCCTGTTCTGTTTTGCTTGTAAAAATTTTGGGAGAGATTTTCGTATTGACGAAAAACTTCATTTTTTAAATCAAATTCGATGTGACGAGACATTACAATCAAAGTTTGTCGCATCAGGAAAGTTAGGAAACCTGCTATTATTGTTGTTGCAATAATTAATAAGATATTCGAAATTAATTCTTGACTTATTACGCTGGTGTCTACAGATTTAGTTTTGGCGAAAGCTTCAATTTCATTAAATGACTTGCTAATTAATTTTGGTGTAAATAAAGAAAATATTTGTGCGATTATGGTGATAATAATACCAAGTGAAAAGCTGTATTTGTACTTAATGAAATATTTGTTTAAATATCGTAATTCTTTCATGTTATAAGAGATTCGCTATTGAATTGTTTTCGTTTTTTATTTAATGTCTAAATTTTAACAATTGGATTAAAAAATCAGTTGTTCTAAATTATTGATGGATATTTATTTTTAAATAAATTTAATGCTGTATGTTTATTTTTTATGTATGTTTGGTTTGTCTTTTTGATAAATTCGTAATTTTTAACTAAAAAAATAGTACTATGGATGCTACTGTTACCACTGGGAAAGAACTTCAAAAAATGGATCCAGTTTTTGGACAATTGTCTTTTAATGATCACGAGCAAATTGTTTTTTGTAACGACAAAGATACAGGATTAAAAGCAATTATTGGTATTCATAATTCGGTTATGGGGCCTGCATTAGGAGGTACTCGTATGTTTAATTATGCCAATGAATGGGAAGCTTTGAATGATGTTTTGCGTCTATCCAGAGGGATGACTTATAAAGCGGCTATCACAGGTTTGAATATTGGTGGTGGAAAAGCAGTTATTATGGGTGATGCCAAAACTCAGAAAACTCCTGAATTGATGCGTAAATTTGGAGAATTTGTGCACTCTCTAAGTGGAAGATATATTACGGCTGAAGATGTTGGAATGGAAACTTCAGACATGGATTTAGTAAGAGATGTGACTCCTTACGTTACCGGAATTTCTGAAGAAAGAGGTGGAGCTGGTAATCCTTCTCCAGTTACTGCTTTTGGAGTTTATATGGGAATGAAAGCGGCTGCAAAACAACAATTTGGATCAGAAAAATTAGAAGGTAAAAAAATATTGGTTCAAGGAATTGGACACGTAGGTGAAACTTTGGTTGAGTATTTAACTAAAGAGGGGGCTCAAGTTTTTATTGCTGATATCAACGAAGAAAAATTATATGAAGTAGCTACTAAATACAATGCTCAAATATTTACTGGAGACGATTTATATAGTGCTGATGTTGATATTTATGCACCTTGTGCCATGGGAGCAACAATTAATGATGCTACAGTAAATAAGATTAAAGCAAAAGTGATTGCTGGTGCTGCTAATAATCAATTGGCTAATGAAAATACACATGGATTGATTTTGCAAGAAAGAGGAATTCTTTATGCTCCTGATTTCTTGATTAATGCTGGTGGAATTATCAATGTTTATGCTGAGTTGGCTCATTATGATAAAGCCGAAATTATGCGTAAAACCGAAAATATCTACAATACTACATTAGAAATTTTTGATTACGCTGTTGCAAATGGAATAACGACTCATCAAGCTGCTTTGACTATTGCACAAAATCGTATCGATTTAAGAAAGATAGAAAAAAGTAAAAAATAGTTTACAGTTTACAGTATTTAGTCTCAGTTTACAGTCTCGATTTGAGTCTGAAAACTGAGGCTTTTATTTTTAGTTCGGTTGAATATTGGGACTGTGACTGAAAACTATATTAAATAAAGTAACCATAAATTTTCTTTTGAGAGATGAAATCCTTAATTTTGCAGACTAATTTTAAAAAGTTCTTACAAGGTGGTAAATAGAAGACACATCCGCGTTAAAGTCATGCAATCCATTTATGCGATGCATCAAAACGGTTCTGATAATCTAGAAAAAGAAGAAAAATTTCTTTTTTATAGTATTGACGCCATTCAAGATTTATACCTTATCATGCTTTCTTCACTGATCGAAATATGTAAAAAGGAAACTGTTTTTTTACATCTGTCGAGCCAAAAACATTTAGCTACAAAAGAAGAACGTAATCCAAACGAGAAATTCATCAAAAACAGTATTTTTAAAATTCTTGCCGAAAATAATTCACTTAGCATAGCTCTAGAAAATCGTTCAATTAACAATTGGACTTTAAATGATGATTATATTATTCTTCTTTTAAATGCTATAAAAGAAAGTGATTTGTATGCCAAATACATGAGTAATGAGGTAAACACTTTTGAGGAAGATAAAGAGTTTATCGTAGATATATTTGCAGATGTAATTGTACCAAACGATAAATTATATGATTATTTGGAAGATGATAAATTGACTTGGATTGATGATATTCCTTTGGTAAACACTCATATTATTAAACAGCTAAAGGCAATAAAACAAGGTGAGGACGATAATTTCAGAGTTCCAAAATTATACAAGGACAATGAAGATAAGGCTTATGTGAAAGATTTGTTTAGAAAAACAGTTCTAAACGAAACGGAGCTTGCCAAAGAATATGTTGATAAAACACCAAATTGGGACAGTGAACGTATTGCCGAAATTGATACCATCATTCTTAAAATGGCTATATGTGAGTTCTTGAAATTCCCTTCTATTCCGGTAAAAGTAACTTTGAATGAGTATTTGGAATTGGCCAAAGAATATTCAACTCCAAAGAGTAGTATTTTTATCAATGGAATATTGGATAATTTGGTAAAAGAGCTTGAAGCAAAGAAAAGAATTGTAAAAATTGGAAGAGGTTTGATGTAATAATCAAGATTTAATTCCAAATTTTGCAACGAAATATAAACAATTAACAAAAACTAAATTTTAAATTATGGGACAATTACAACAGTTTTTACCATTTCTATTAATGTTTGTGGTGATTTATTTTTTTATGATCAGACCACAACAAAAACGTGCTAAAAACGAAAGAGAATTTGAAAGCGCTTTGAAAGTTGGAGATAAAATTATTACCAAAAGTGGTATTCACGGAAAGATATCAGAAATAGCTGACTCTACTGTAGTTATTGAAACAATGGCTGGAAAATTAAAAATGGAGCGTTCTTCAATTTCTATGGAATTAAGCGCAACTTTGAATAAAAAAGAATAGTAAAGAAAGTATAAAATTTAAAATCCCAAATTCCGATTTTCTAATTGGAATTTGGGATTTTTTTATTTGTAAAGGAGTATTATTTTTTCTTATTTTTTTTGGTCTTTTTTGCTTTAGCCTTAGCTTTTTTCTCCTTGATTTTAGCYTTAAGCTTTGCTTTTTTTGCTTTGTCTTTTTTTGCTTTCTTAGCTTTTTTTGCTTTTTTCTTAGCTTTTTCTTTAGCCTTGGCTTTTTTCTCTTTTTCTTTCTCTTTTTCTTTCATTTTTGATTTGTTTTTCTTTTTCTTTTTTTCTTTTTTTTCCTCTTTGGAAATTACTGCTTTTTTTTCAGGTTTAATTTCTACCGCAGTAGGGGCTTTAATATCACTTTTTACAATTCCAGTTGCTGGTGCAGTAACTTTGGCTCTGCTGGATCTTGTTGTGGTTCGAGTAACAGCGGATTTTGTGGCCGTTGGTTTTGTTGTAGTACTCGCAACAGTTGATTTAGAGGTAACTGTTTTTGCAGCTGCTGGTTTTGTAGTTGTAGCTCTAGCAACTGTTGATCTTGTTGTTCTCGGTTTTGCAACGGCAGGCTTAATAATTTCTGGCTTTTCATCTTTTACCGTATCAGGACTGACTACTTTTTCTGGAATTATTTTTTCGTCTTTTTTTTCTATCATAATGTTATTATTAATGGGTTATTAATTGCTTTTCTGGCATTCAAGAACGTGGAGGCATGTTCTTGCAAATTATTAGATATTAACTAATTGTCGGTTTTGTATTAACAAATATAACGAATATTTTTAAGTGTAAATGTTAATATTTTGCTGATTTTTAAAGAGTTAACTGTGTGTTTTAGAAATAAAAAAAATATTCAGTTGAATAAAAAAATCCCAAATTCCGATACGATGGAATTTGGGATTTTTTATTTAAAATTTTAAGCTTACTTAACTATCTGTATTTATCATTTAAACCAATATTGTTTATAATCATCGGTTTTATCTTTTCAATTCTGGATAGTTTTGTTTCTTCGCGTTTTGCAGTTTCTAAATATTCTATAAATTCTTTTTGTTTATAGGAGCTGAATTTCAGGAAGGCTTCTTTCAAATCGCTATCTGAATTCAGTTCATTCTGCAATAACTTTGGAATTATAACTTCGCTTTTTGTTTTTTCAGGCTTGATTATTTTTTCCTGTTTTTCATTATCTATAGCTTCCTGAATGTATGCCAGAATTTCTTTTTCATTAATTTCTTCTTTGGCTGTAAAACGCCATTGTCTCAATGATTTGGTAACTCCTTCATTAGCATTGATTAAATATTTATTTTCATCTTTTAAAAATACACCATTAAAAAACCAAAGGGTAAAGAAATTTTTGAAACCTCCAACTCCAATTACATTTCTATTGTTGTATACATACACGCAACCGCCCCATTTGTTGGTTTCTACCAATTCGGTTTTGGCTATAATTGTTTTTAAAAGCTCTAATTCGGTTTCCCATTGATCGTTATTCGTCATAGAAAAAAGAAGGTTTTTATCGTTTTTGAGATGTTGTTTATTTTTTTAGATAGGCTCCATTGGCTGTCAATTCAGCTATTTTTACAATTACATTAACCGCTTTTTGCATACTTTCTACTGGAACATATTCGTATTTTCCGTGAAAATTATGTCCTCCTGCAAAAATATTTGGACAAGGCAATCCTTTATAAGATAATTGACATCCGTCAGTTCCTCCTCTAATCGGTTTTATGAGCGGTTTAATACCAAGTTCCCTCATTGCTTTTTCGGCAATAAAGACAATATGTTTAACAGGAAGTACCTTTTCTTTCATATTGTAATATTGATCTTTGACTTCAGTAATAACTATATCTTCGCCAAATTGTTTAGCAAATCTTTTGTTGAATTTTTTAGTGATTTTGGCAATTAAGTCTTTGCGTTTTTCAAATTTTAATTTGTTATGGTCACGAATGATTAATTCTAATACAGTTTCTTCGATGCTCCCAGATAAATGATGCACATGGAAAAAACCTTCGTAACCTTTAGTTTCTTGTGGGGTTTCGTCTTTAGGTAGTTCATTGATAAAATCATTGGCAATGAGCATGGAATTGATCATTTTTCCTTTGGCATAACCAGGGTGAACACTTTTTCCTTTGAAGATGATTTTGGCACCAGCTGCATTAAAATTTTCATATTCCAATTCGCCAACTTGGCTTCCGTCCATGGTGTAAGCCCATTCTGCATCAAATTTTTCCACGTCAAAATGATGAGCTCCACGACCAATTTCTTCATCGGGTGTAAATGCAATTCTGATTTTTCCGTGTTTGATTTCAGGATTGTTGATTAGGAATTCCATTGCGGTTACGATTTCGGTAATTCCTGCTTTGTCATCGGCTCCTAATAATGTTGTTCCGTCAGTAGTGATAAGTGTTTGTCCTTTATATTGCAATAAATCTTTGAAATAAGAAGGAGAGAGGATGATATTTTGTTCAGCATTCAGGATAATGTCTTTACCGTCATAATTAGGGAAAATTTGAGGTTTTACATTGGCTCCTGTAAAATCTGGAGTAGTGTCAAAATGTGAAATAAATCCAATTGTAGGTACTTCGTGATCCACATTGCTTGGAAGTGTTGCCATAATATAGGCTTTGTCGTCGATGGTGACATCTTGTAGTCCAATGGTTTTTAATTCTTCTACCAGTTTATTGGCTAGATCCCACTGTTTGGCTGTACTTGGTGTTGTATTTGAACTTGCGTCTGACTCGGTGTCGATAGTTACATAACTTACAAAGCGATCAATAATATTTTGCATGGTATTTGTTTTTGGACAAAGATAAACATTTTTAAAAAAGAGAATGTTGGTTTTAAATGGTCTTGTTGTGATGTGTTTAAATAAAAAAAATCCGTCGTAAAACGGATTTTTTCATTTAAAATTGGTTAAAAGTTAAGATTGGTTTGGTTTATTTTGAGAGGTTTGGTTTTATTTTGATGCTTTTTCTGCCGCTATTTTAGCATCTGCGGCTGCTTTTTTTGCTGCTTCAGCTTCAGCTTTTGCAATCTGTTCTTCTAATAGAGTCGATTTTTGCAATGCTAATTTTGCAGACTCGGCTAATTTTTGATCAGCTTCTTCTTTTTCTTTTTTCAGCTTTTCAACATCTTTATATAGCTTTTCTTGAGCATCTTTAGCTTTTTCGGCTTCTTTTTGGTAAGCAGCTATTTTTTCATTAGATAATTTTTCAGCTTCTTTGGCCGCTTTTGCATCTGCTTCAGCCTTTGCTTTAGCGGCAATTGCTTCTTCTTTGGCTGCTTTTGCGTCAGCTTCTGCTTTTGCTTTAGCCTCTATGGCAGCTATTCTTGCTGCTTCTTTCGCTTCAGTAGTAGATTTTTTATCTGCTTCAGCTTTGGCTTTAGCAGCAATGGCTTCTTCTTTGGCTGCTGCTATTTTTGCGTCTTCGGCTGCTTTTTTATCGGCTTCGGCTTTTGCTTTAGCTACTTTTTCTCCTGCTGCTTTTGCTTCGGCTGCTGCCTTTTTTTCTGCTTCGACTTTTGCTAAATATGCTTTTTCCTGATCTTTTAAATCTTGCATTTGTTTTTTAAAATCTATTGGGGCAGCTTCTGTTTTAGCAGTAATTGTTGAAGAACTTTCAGCACTTACAGTTTCATTTTTGGATTCTTGTGCAAAAAAACTTTGAGAAAATGTCAAAAGAACAATGACTAAAGGGAATTTTAAATTCATGATTTTGTGGTGTTTGGTTAAATTTTGGATTAGTTTAGGAAAGACAAATATAACTTTTTTTTCATTTTTTTAACTTTTTGGGTAAAAAATATTTTATTTTTTTGTTAAAAGGTGTCTTTTGTAATTTTAAATGTCTTATCAAGTAATTTATTGAGGATTATTTATAGGATAAAAGCTTTTGTAAAAAATAAAATCTGCCAATTACGGCAGATTTTATTAAGATATGTAATTTAGATTTATTCTCCTTTTTTAGTATTTCCTTTACTTTTATCTGTATCCATCATTTCCATTAGTTTTAGGCCCAATAATCCACTCATGGATCCGTCTGTACCATTGCTACCAGAAATAAGAACATCTGGAATGACTTTTATTTTTCCTTTACCAATTTCTTCCGTGATTTTGTATTTTGTAAAGTTGTCTCCACCCATTGCAGAAACTTGAAGTTGATAAGCCTCGGCTGTAGATTTACCAATGGCCATGATTTTCTCGGCTTCAGCAAGACCCGTTTTAGAGATTCTTTCGGCTTCGGCACTAGCAGTAAGTTTAGTTGCTTCGGCTTGTGCACCTGCTCTTGCTTTTGTGGCTTCAGCTTCAGCATTGGCACGCATTTTAGTAGCTTCAGCTTCGGCATTTACATTGAGTTTTAAGCTCGTAGCATCTCCTTCAGCTTTTTTAACCGTGGCATCGGCAGTTCGTTGTGCGATCTCAACACTTTGTGAAGCTTTTACGATTTCTTTTTGCATATCCGCAATTGCGGTTTCTTTTTCCATTCCTTGACGCTGTTCTTGCGCCATCTTTTGAGTCTGATATGTTTTTTGCTCCTCCTCGGCAATTTTTCTATCAGTCAATGTTTTCATTAGCGATTCTGGTGGAACAATATCTCCAATTAAAGTGTCAACAGCATTCACGTTATATTCGTCCAAAACTACTTTGATGTGATTTTTAGCCGATTCTTGACGCTCTTTTCTGGTAGAAAGAAATGAAATCACATCACTTTCTTGAGCCGAGTTTCTAAAATAATTTCCAATGGTAGGTTCCAAAACTTGGGAAACTAAATTATTCATGCTTCCAAAACGAGCAATAACTTTTGGAGCTTCATTGGCGGGAACATGAATGATTTGTGATACATCAAGATTGAAAGGAAAACCATCTTTGGAACGAACAGTAATGGTAGAAAGGTTTTGATCCAAGTTGTGAGATTCACTTCTGGCATCCGCCCAATTCAATACCAAGTTTGTGGTTGGTACTGGTTCTAATTTGGTAGTGTATTTGTTTAGAGCATATTTTCCTGGTCCGAAAGGTTCCATCCAAACACCGCGTTGCCCTTTTGAAACTATGTTTCCGTGTTTGAAGGTATCTCCTGTTACATCTTGTCCGTCTTCACCAATATATGAAATTACAACTCCAACATATCCAATAGGGACATCGGTCATAGGAGTTTGTTCAATTTGAACAGCCCATGAGTTGATGTAATAGGAACCGGCAAGCATAACTTGTGGTTGCAAACCTCTATTTCCTCCATTTTTTAAGAATTGATCAAAATCCTGAAAGTTATTGTGGCCATCTACAAATTTACCGGCTATTTGTCCAATAGGGATTGGCTCTCCATCCATGGCTGTAACAATTCCGACCATGTTTTCCGAAATGACAACTTGAGGAGAAATAACTACTTCGAATAAATGAGTGTTGATACGATAAGATCCTGTAGTTACAAAGGCTGATTGTCTTCCTTTTTGTCCGCCATTGTCAAGAAACATTGTTGCATCTTGAAAATTGTCTGAGTTTACTTTTTGGGCAAGAATACGTCCTGTTGGAATTTCAGCCCCGTCTTTACTCAATAGCAAACCGATATTTCCTTCTGGGATAATAGTGAACGAAGCCATATCTATGGCAAATTGCCAAGGCCACATAGCCCAATACAATCCAGGAGCAAGTGTTTTGGCCTGATAACCTGCTTCTCCTTTGGTAGCGATTATTCTGCCGTCCGGCAATGATTTATCTGCACCAAAAAGGACGAATTTTTTGGTTACTAATCCGATTTTATTTTCTGGAACGATAACCATTCCAAAGAATACGCGTAAAACAAATTTGTAAAAAAGAACGGATAAAACAATTAAGAATATCCACCAGTTGGTAAGAAAAAATGACATAGTTAGTTAGGGTTTAGATTACAAACATAATTTATTTTTCTTGCAATCTGATTCTTGTTTGAAATTATTTTCTAACTTTTTGGATATTAAATTTTGAATGCATTTCTTTAGGTTTTTATCGAAATCAAATATGAATTTATGTTATTGTTAAGTAGAATTTATTGTCTAATTTGCAGTTAATAAGGAATTGATATATGGCATTATTTAATCGATTAAATTTAAAAGCAAAATCTTTGGTCAATACGGGATTTGGATCCAATGCATCCAGTTATGGTGGTCGTTTTATCAATAAGGATGGTTCTGCAAATGCTGCTAAAAAAGGCATTGGGTTACTAGATAGAATCAGTTGGTATCATACTATGTTGGATATGTCTTCTTGGAAATTCCTTTCGATTCTTTTGTTGTTTTATATTGCGATTAATTTTGTATTTGCTTTGCTGTATTTTGGAATTGGGATTGAACATCTCAACGGGATTCAAACGACCGATAATGCATTGGTGCAATTTGGGCAGGCCTATTTTTTTAGTGCCCAAACGTTTACGACAGTAGGGTATGGGCATATTAGTCCAACGGGTTTTTATACGAGTGCCTTATCTTCTGCCGAAGCATTAATGGGATTATTGAGTTTTGCAATTGCCACGGGTTTGTTTTTTGGGAGATTCAGTAAGCCTTCTATTTTCTTGAAATTTTCACACCATGCCATCATTGCTCCTTTTAACGATGGAAAAGCATTAATGTTTAGGCTCGCTCCTTATAAAAATACTAATTATATTGATGCCGAAGTCAATGTAACTCTTGGAATGAAGATTGAGGAGAATGGAGTTATGACGAATAAATTTTACACTTTGGATTTAGAATATCAAAAAATAAATTCGCTGGCACTGAGCTGGACATTAGTTCATCCAATAACTAGTGAAAGTCCTTTATATGGATTGGTAGCTTCGGATTATGAATCGATTTCGGGTGAAATTATTGTGATTATCAAAACATTTGATGATATGTTTAGTACTACGGTTGCCACTCGAACTTCTTATGTTTTTGAAGAAGTGGTTTATGGAGTAAAATTTAAATCAATGTATTCACAAAGTGAAAATCATCAAAGTACTATTCTGGACTTGGGATTGTTAAATTCGTTTGATAAAGTAGCTATAGATTAGTTTGTAATTTTTCTTTTAAAATCCTTACCCCTTCAGAAGCTATATTTTGAATTACTTCGAGAGGATTTCTAAGATTAGGGATTTTTATGGGTTTTGGATCGATATAATAAATAGGAGTTTTTTTTGGAGTAAAATCAATTAAACCTGCTGCTGGATAAACCTGTAATGAAGTGCCAATAACTGCAAAATAGTCGGCTTGTTCTGTTATTGTTATTGCTTCTTCTAGTGCTGGGACTTGTTCACCAAACCAAACAATATGTGGACGAAGTTGATTTCCTTGTTGATCCACATCTCCAAAATTTAAATCGTCTTGCCAATCTAAGATGTAGTTTTCGTTTTTGGAACTTCGTACTTTTAATAATTGGCCATGCAAATGGGTTATATTCGTACTACCGGCTCGTTCGTGTAAATCATCCACATTTTGGGTAATGATGTAAACGTCAAAATCATTTTCTAATTCTGCTAAAATTCGATGTCCTAAATTAGGTTGTACTTCTTTTAATTGTTGTCGTCTTTGATTATAAAAATCAAGTACCAATGCGGGGTTTTTGTGCCAACCTTCGGGAGTGGCCACATCCATTACATTATGGCCTTCCCATAATCCATCACTGTCACGAAAGGTTTTGATACCGCTTTCGGCGCTAATTCCGGCTCCGGTAAGAACTACTAATTTCTTTTTCATCTGTAAAACATTAGAACATAAAACTACTCTTTTTTAGTATTTTTGCCAAAAAAAACACGAGCAATGATTGATTTGGATTACCTCAATTTTCTTGAAAATATTATAACAGATAACAGGAAAGAAAATTTTTTGAAAGTCTTAAAAAATAGAACAAAACATTTTACAATTGCTGTTGAAGATGTTTTTCAAATGCATAATGCTAGTGCGGTGATGCGCAGTTGTGAGGTTTTTGGTATTCAGGAATTACATGTTATCGAGGAACGTTATGGTAAAAGAATCGATAAGGAAATTGCGATGGGAGCTCAAAAATGGGTTGATATTTCGACTTACGACAGCGTTACGAATTGTATCGACACTTTGAAAGATAATGGATATCAGATTATTGCAACTACACCACACGAGAATGATTGTTTGTTGGAGGATTTTGATATTTCTAAACCCAGTGCGTTGTTTTTTGGTACAGAAAGAGATGGATTGTCGGAAGAGATCCTTAACAGAGCGGATGGTTTTCTTAAAATTCCGATGGTGGGTTTTACAGAGAGTTTGAATATTTCGGTTTCGGCGGCGATTATTATTCAGAATCTGACTAATCGTTTACGTAATTCGGATGTTGCTTGGGAATTGACTGAAGAAGAAATTTTGGATAAGAGGTTGGATTGGGCTAAGAAATCTATCAAGGATATTAAAAGGATTGAAGAGAGATATTATGAGGAGAATCCCAAAATATAAATTTCAAAACTCAAAGTGATGTTTTAGTTAGAAGTATGTTTTAGTATTGTCATTAAAATTTTAAGATTAAGGCTTGGTGGAATTGTAAGTTTTATTTGTATTTTCGTTTAAAAAAATACTTAGTGACAAAATTTTCAAATTTTATCAAGATTGATAATTCTAATTAAATAGATTGGAAAAATATTTTAAATATCTGATTTCTCTCTTTCTGGTTTTTGGCCTTACGGTTAATGATTGTACTTTATATTCACAATCAAATTCAGTAGATTATTATCAATTCTCGAATGTAATTCTCAGAAGCGAATCGATTAATAACGATTCTGATCTATATGTATTTGGTCAGGTGAATTCACCTAAAAGCATTTCCTTTTCAATCCTTTTTGCATACTTCGAATTTCAAGATATTTATAGTTTTCAAATTCGAGTTCTTTTAAAAATTAGAACACTGCTTTATCAAGGAGTAAAATCGATTACATCTCAATCTATCTTTATAAATGAGATGATTACTTCCGGAAACCCATATGAAAGTTTATACATATCCTAGAAAACTAATTTTCTAGATATTTATGCAATTCAATGCATAAGATGATAAAACAAATGTATAATCATTTATCATTTACAAAATGTATAAACATAATAATAAAATGCGTTTGGAGAAATCTAAATGGCCAATTCTTTGGGTTAAAAGAAAATTTATTCTAATTATTACTGCTTTTATGGTTGGAATGTCAAACGGGTTAAGTGAGGGAGACACGATGATTAATGGTAATCAAAATCACACGGAGCAACAACACAAAAAATATTGATTTGAATGTTGCTAAATACGTTGTAAAGTGCTTTAAAATAATATTGCATTAGTTTTCAATGAAGAAATATTTTTTGCTAAAGTTATTTGTTTACGTCTGCGTGAGGGATTACTTCACCATATATTTATTTTTATAGGAGTTCAGTGAATTTCATTTGAAGCTAGCTACCGAAGTAGCGCGGATAGCTCGACACTATAAAGAAAAGGGAGCGACTCACCGTTGCGATGAGTTGGTCCCTTTTCTTTATGGCGGCACGCCCAAATACTTTTTGGACTACTACTTGTTATTTTTTCTTCAAGATTTTGTACTGTTCATAACAGCCGCTTATGGCGTCCATGATTTGAAGGTCATTGGCAGATTTGATAAAAGCTTCGGAGTAACTACATCGAGTCAATATCTCGGCAATTTCATCTTGGGAAACACCCAGTAGTAATGAAATAGTTTCTCTGTCGTATTTGGTTTCCAAAAGGTTTCTCACTGTGTCATCCTTTCGCATTTCCCTAAGTTTTTTGAGCTGCTGGGGCCTTTTTCCGAAGAAATTATAAAGCATATCGGCGGGGTTGAATATGGAGCCCAATACTTTTCCAAAAGCTTCTGGTGCGTATTGCCCAGCTTCATAACCTTGACCTAAGCCGGAAATGCTATAGCGGTAGTCTTCTTTTATAGGGATTAATTTTGAATCGATTTCAAGATAACCAGTTAGATAATATGGACTTATCACAACTTCGTGTAGCGGAATTGCTTTTTGGGTAAGTTGGATGGTAGTTTTTTTGTTTTTGATCCAGTCATTGGTAACACGAACACGCAAGGATTCATAACCAAGAAGGGTTATGTGTAGGGTGTCACTTTGGGTAACAGCCAATTCAAAATAACCTTTGTTGTCTGTAGTGGTTCCTGTAACCTGATTAATGTTGATGATATTTACGCCGGCTAAAGGGGTACCTGTGTTGTCGGTGATAATAGTACCGGAGATTTTTGTTGGAATCTCAGTGGTTTGTGCTACTGAACTTATGGAGGTAACTAAAAATAAAAAAAGTACAAAATATTTCATAAACTGATTTAAAACTTTAAAAGTAGTAAAACGTGATTAAATATTTTGTTGTTCCCTTATAATTATAAGAAAATTAACAAACTGCAAATATTGTTAAGCTTAATAAGCCTTTTTTTAATGAGGTTTTCGTTAATGCCAATGTATGGTAAAAAAAAATCTCCCGAATGTTCGGGAGATTTATATTTGAATTACTAATTGTATTAGTCTCTTCTTGGTCTTCTTGGTCTTGGTGAATCACCAAAGCTTTCAGAACGTCTTGGGGCTCTTTCTGAAGAACCTTCTCTCGAAGCTCTGTCAGATGAAAAACCACCTTCTCTTCTTGGAGCAGATGAACTTCTTGGTCCGAAACCACCTTCTCTAGGAGCAGAACCTCTGTCGCTTCTAAATCCGCCTGATCCTTCTCTTCTTGGAGCAAAACTTCCTTCTCTTCTTGGAGCAGAACTTCTTCCACCACCAAATCCACCACCAGAATTTCTTCCGTTATGGTCACGTCTTCCACCACCGTCATTTTTAGAGATTTCAACATTGATACGACGTCCTTCTAATTGTACGTTGTTCAAGATTTCCATTACTTTATCAGTATGTTCTGGATCTGTGTTGAAGAAAGAGAAACCTTCTTTTACATCTACTTTGAATACATCGTCACGACCTAAGTCTAATGTTTCTTTCAAGTAATCTTTTAATGACATCCAATCGAAATTGTCTCTTGAACCGATGTTTACAAAATATCTTGTAGCACCACCATTGTTATTTTCTCTTGGAGCTCCGTCTCTATCGTCACGGTCACGTCTTTCAGAACCTGAAGATTGATTAGAGATGTCTCTGTTTTTCTTGTAGTAAGCAATAAAACGGTTAAATTCTACTGATACCATTTTCTTGATTAATTCTTCTTTTGATAAACCTTCCAATACATTATTGATAGCTGGTAAGTAGTTGTCAATTTCGTGATCAACTTCAGTATCTTTAATTTTATTAGCTAAGTGTAACAATTGGATTTCGCAGATTTCAATTCCAGAAGGGATTGTTTTTTCTTCGAATTTTTGCTTGATGATTCTTTCGATAGAAGAAATCTTGCGTAATTCACTTTTAGTAACAATTACGATAGACGTGCCTAATTTACCAGCACGACCAGTACGACCTGAACGGTGATTGTAAGTTTCGATTTCGTCAGGTAATTGATAGTTTACTACGTGAGTTACATTATCAACGTCAATTCCACGAGCAGCAACGTCAGTCGCAACAAGCATTTGGATTTGTCTTCCTCTAAAAGATTTCATTACACCGTCACGTTGCGCTTGAGATAAATCTCCGTGCAATGCAGCTGCGCTGTATCCGTCTTCGATTAATTTCTCTGCAACAGCTTGTGTGTCACGTTTTGTTCTACAGAAAACTACTGAGAAAATGTCTGGATTAGCATCAGCTAAACGTTTCAAAGCTTCGTAACGGTCACGAGCATTTACTAAGTAAAATTCGTGTGATACGGTAGCTGAACCAGAGTTTTTGGTACCAACTGTAATTTCAATAGGTTCGGTCATGAATTGTTTTCCAATTCGTGCCACTTCAGCAGGCATAGTTGCAGAAAACAACCATGTGCTTTTTTCGTCAGGTGTAGTAGAAAGGATGTTTACGATATCTTCGTAGAAACCCATGTTCAACATTTCGTCTGCTTCGTCAAGGATGCAATAGTTAATCTGAGAGATGTTTACCAATCCTCTGTTAATCATATCTTGCATTCTACCAGGAGTCGCTACTATAATTTGTGCTCCTCTTTTAATGTCTCTCGCTTGTTCTGTAATGCTAGCCCCACCGTAAACTGCTACCACGTTAATACCTTTTTCGTATTTAGAGTAGTTTTTAAGTTCGTTGGTAATCTGCAAACACAATTCACGTGTTGGAGATAAAATCAATGCTTGCGTATTTCTGTTGTTGGCATCAATTTTCTGAATAACTGGAAAACCAAATGCTGCCGTTTTCCCTGTCCCTGTCTGAGCCAACGCAACTAAATCTGTGTCTTTTTCCAATAATAGGGGAATCGCTTTCTCCTGTACTTCGGTCGGATTCTCAAATCCTAGATCTAAAATCGCCTTCAGTAACGATTCACTCAATCCTAATTGTTCAAATTTATTCATATATATTTTTAAAATAGGGTGCAAAATTACTCTTTATAATCCATATAAACTAATGCTATTTTAAGAATTAGGTTTTTATTAGCTTTTGATAATCAGAATATTATGTTTTTAAATTTACTTTTCAAAATTTTGAATTACTTTTTCGCTGTGAAATTATGTCGCGATTTAAGAGTTTTTGTTAAAAAATATATCGTAAAAACTGTTTTTAAGTTGTATAGAATTTAAATGAAAATGGATTTGAGTCGTTGGAAATGTATTTTACTCTTTTTTTGGTCAATTTTGTCATTATTTTATCATTTATTTAAGAATGATATTTGCAAATTGCTCCGAAGTTTCAATATTGATTTATTAATTTTGCCAAATAAATTATTTGATTATGCAAACAGCCTCTTTTTCGGGTTTTATAGAAATGGTATTCTATATGATAGCTTTCTATTATATTTTTAAATTTTTGGCTCGATTATTTTTGCCTTTAGTAGTGAAAAAGGTAGTGGAAAAAGCGGGACAAAGTTTTCAAGAACAGCAGCAACGCGCTCAACAAACGACTTGGAAGAAAACACCCAACAATGATGAAATTATAATCGATACTGCCAATAGTAAGAATCCTCGTGAAACTAAAAAAGTTGGGGATTACGTAGATTATGAAGAGATTGATTAAAAAGCGAAATTCCCAAAGTGGAAGGCAAAATTCCTATAGTGACTTATATAAATAGGAAATTTCAAGTCATAAAAATAAATAACCCAAAACCATATCGAGTATTTAGATTTTTTTTGTCGTAATATTAGACTTTAAAATCTAAACTTTAAAATTTAAACCCTTATAATGAAGCAACTTCAAAAGTTCTTTCCGCACGCATTAGCCATACTTGGTTTTGTTCTCGTTTCTACACTTTATTTCTTTCCTGTTTTGCAAGGAAAACAAATTTTTCAATCGGATATTGCCCAATACACGGGGATGGCCAAAGAACAAAATGATTTTAGAGCGACACATCATGAAGAACCTTATTGGACAAACTCTGCTTTCGGAGGAATGCCTACTTATCAATTAGGAGCTAAATATCCTCACGATTATGTTGGTGCTATCGATGATGTATTGCGGTTTTTACCGCGTCCGGCAGATTATCTATTTCTATATTTTCTTAGTTTTTACGTTTTGATGTTGGTACTGAAAGCAGATCCACTAAAAGCCTTTTTTGGTGCCTTAGCTTTTGGTTTTTCTACCTATTTAATTATTATTCTCGGAGTTGGACATAATGCCAAAGCCCATGCGATTGCTTATATGCCAATGGTTGTGGCCGGTTTTGTAATGGTTTTTCAACGGAAATATGTTTTGGGTGGTTTGCTCACGATGTTTGCAGTTGCTTTGGAGGTTAATGCCAATCACTTTCAAATGACCTTTTATTTATTGATATTATTGTTGATTCTTTCGGGGTATTTTATTTATGAGGGGATTAAATCAAAAGAATATAAATCTTTATTGTATTCACTAGGAATACTTATTGGTGCCGGAATTATTGCCATTGGTGCTAATGCAACTAATTTATTGGCAACAGTAGAATATGCAAATTTTAGTACTCGTGGAAAAAGCGATTTAAGCTTCAATCCCGATGGTTCCAAAAAAGTTACCGATATGGGAATGACTCGTGATTATATTACAGAATATAGTTATGGAATTGCTGAAAGTTTTAATCTTATTGCACCTCGATTGTTTGGAGGTTCCAATAGCGAAAAGGTAGGGACAGACAGCAGTATGTTTGAATTTATGATTTCGCAAGGTGTACCGGAAGCCCAGGCCACCGATTTTGTGACCGCTATGCCGACCTACTGGGGAGATCAGCCTATTGTATCGGCACCTGCATATATAGGTGCAGTGGTTTTCTTTTTGGGAATTTTGGCTTTATTTACTGACGAAAGAAAAATTAAATATGTATTTCTTGGCGGAGCATTCTTGACCTTAATTCTCTCTTGGGGAAAAAATTTCCCAGCTTTGACCGATTTTTGTATCGACCATATTCCTATGTACAATAAGTTTAGAGCGGTATCGTCTATTCAGGTTATCCTAGAATTGTGTTTTCCTGTGTTGGCTATTATGGGCTTGCAGTCCTTTTTTAAATTGGAAAAAGAAAAACAACTAAAACCTTTATTGCAATCGGGAGCCATAGGTTTAGGACTGATTATAGTTTTGTTTTTGTCTAAAAGTTTATTCAGCTTTTCGGGAGCCAGTGACAGTTATTTAATCGAAAGTTATGGTCCGAGTTTTGTTGATGCACTTAAAGCGGATCGTAAATCATTATACAGTGCCGACTTATTGCGTTCGGGATTTTTTATTCTGATTTCGGCTGGAACATTATGGTTGTTTTTCAAAAATAGGATTGCCCAAAACACTGCGATTATTTTAGTTGGTTTATTTATGGTATCCGATTTGTTTTTTGTCGATAAAAATTATGTATCCAACAAAGATTTTATAAGTGCCAGAGAAGTAGAAGTGCCTTTTCAGGAAACACCAACGGATACTGAAATTCTAAAAGATCCAACAAATTATCGTGTGTTTGATATTCAGGGATTGATGCAAGCAAGAACATCTTATTTTCATAAGGCGATAGGAGGGTACAGTGCAGTGAAACCTCAGAGAATGCAACAATTATTTGATTATCAAATTGCCAAAAATAATTTGGAGATATTGAATATGTTGAATGTTAAGTATGTTATTCAAGCAGATAAAGAAGGTAAGGAACGACCAATTATCAATCCAGATGCTAATGGAAATGCTTGGTTTGTAGATCAAGTTAATTTCGTTAAAAATTCAGATGAAGAGATGAAAGCTTTGGATAAATTGAATTCTAAAAAAGTGGCTGTTATCAACGTAAATGAGTTTTCGGATATTAAAAATAAGGCTTTCGCCAAAGACAGTTCGGCAACAATAACCATGGATTCATATTTACCAAATGATTTAAAATACACTTCGAACAATACTAAAGAAGGTTTAGCGGTTTTCTCTGAGATGTATTATGAAAAAGGTTGGAAAGCTTTAATAGATGGTAAAGAGACTTCAATCATGAGGGCTGATTATACTTTGAGAGCGATAATGGTTCCAGCAGGAAAACATACTATAGAGTTCAAATTTGAGCCTCAAGTGGTGAAAACAGGAAGTGCAATTACACTTGTTAGTTGTATTGGAATGTTATTTCTTTTAGTTGGCGGATTGTACTTCGAGAAAAAGAATGGATTTAAGAACTTGAATTAACTTCCTGATTATTGTCGGAATTGATTCTTGATTTAATTATTTAATATAAATCCTATCATTTTGGATACAAAAAAAATTCTCATTATAACTTATTATTGGCCACCTGCAGGAGGACCAGGTGTTCAGCGTTGGCTTAAATTTGTGAAATATTTACCGGATTTTGATATTCAGCCAATTGTTTATATTCCTGAGAATCCAACTTATCCAATAGTTGATACGAATTTAGAAAAAGAAGTTTCGGAGAAAGCAATTATTTTGAAGCATAAAATTTTTGAACCATACCAATTGGCTTCTTTTTTTTCTAAAAATAAAACTAAAAAGATTAGTTCGGGTATTATTCCAAACCAGAAGAAGCAAACTTTTCTTGATAAGACATTATTGTGGATTCGTGGCAACTTATTTATTCCAGATGCTCGGGTTTATTGGGTAAAGCCATCAGTTACTTATTTGGAGAAATACATTGCCGAAAATAATATAGATACCATAATTACTTCTGGGCCGCCACATAGTTTGCATTTGATTGGACTGGTTTTAAAGCAAAAAATGAAAATTACTTGGTTTGCCGATTTTCGAGATCCTTGGACGACTATCGGGTATCATAAATCATTGCGATTATCGACTAGGGCGGCAAGAAAACACAAAGCACTAGAATATAGAGTTTTGAATACGGCTGATGCTATTATTGTCACTAGTAAAACGACGAAAACCGAATTTGAGGCAATAACTAATAAGCCAATTACAGTCATTACCAATGGCTATGATACTGAGCCAGTGGCAAAAAATGTTTTGGATTCCAAATTTAGCTTAGCTCATATAGGTTCTTTTCTTTCCGAAAGAAATCCAATTATACTATGGGAATCTTTAACTGAGCTATTAAAGGAAATTCCAGATTTTAAATCGCATTTGGAACTAAAATTAATTGGAGCTGTTAGTCAAGAAGTATTGGATACTATTTCACAGTTTAATTTGGATCTTTATCTGAATAATCTTGGATATGTCTCCCATACTGAAGCAGTGACACATCAAAGAAATTCTCAAGTTTTGTTACTTATTGAGATAAATTCGGAAGAAACGAAAAGTATTATTCCTGGCAAACTATTCGAATATATGGTTTCCAATAGACCAATTATTGCCATTGGTCCAAAAGATTCTGATTTTGCCGAGATAATTTTAGGAACAAATACAGGGGTGTTTTTTGAGTATACCGAGAAAGAAAAATTAAAAAACACGATCGTTTCTTATTATAATCAGTTTTTGGAGGGAAAATTACAATCCTATGGTGTAGGTTTGCAAAAATATTCCAGAAAGAATTTGACCAAGGAATTGGTGCAATTGATTAATTCAAAGATTTAAGGTGTTCAAACTTTAAACTTTCAAACCTTAAACTTTCAAACCTTAAACTTTAAAATCTTATTAATGGGCATAGTATTAAATCAGTCATTAAAAAATACCATAATAACTTATATCGGTTTTGGAGTTGGAGCAATTAATACTTTGTATTTGTATCCAATTTTTTTGGGTGCCACTTACTATGCTTTAACTAATTATATTCTTTCAGCTGCAAATGTTATTATGCCCTTGTTTGCAATCGGGATGCAAAACACATTGGTGAAATTTTATGCGCAATACCAGACAGAGAAAGAACGTTCCCAGTTTTTGTCTTTCACGGTTTTATTCCCGTTACTGATGTGCATTCCATTAGCGATAATAGGTTTCTTTTTCTTTGACGATATCTTAGCTTTTGTTTCAAAGAAAAATCCTGTCGTTAAAACATTTATTTTATTGATTCCATTCACTGCTTTGTGTATGGCTTATTTTGAGATATTTTATGCGTGGGCAAGAGTTCATATGCATTCTGTTTTTGGAAATTTCATAAAGGAAGTAGGCTTGCGTTTATTTTCATTGATTACTTTAATCGGTGTATATTATAATTGGATAACAGTAGTGCAGTTTGTTTATGTTACAGCAGGTATTTATTTATTAGCCTTGATTGTTACTATGTTTTATGCTTTTTATATAAAAAGACCTGTTTTTCAATTTGTTATACCTGAAAATGTAAAGGATATCTTGGTTTACACTTTTTATATTATTTTGTCGGGTAGTGTAGCCAATTTATTGTTGGATGGCGATAAAATAATGTTGAATCAGTATATGAAGATTGAAAACATTGCTTATTATTCTGTAGCTACTTATATTGCTTTAGTTATTTCAGTTCCAAGTCGTGCTATGCATCAGATAGTGTATCCTATTACTGCAAAATTGATGCACGAGAACAAACACGATGAGTTAAATAATTTGTATAAAAAAACCTCCATTAATTTACAGATTGTTGGTGGCTTTGTGATGCTTTGTATTTTTGTTAATATCAATCAGCTATACGAATTAGTGCCAAAAGATTATAGTGGCGGAATTACTGTAGTATTCATGATTGGTTTATCTAAATATTTTGATTTGATATTGGGAAATAACAATGCAATTATTTTTAATTCAAAATATTATCGAGCAGTATTGTTTTTGGGAGTTGGGTTAGTCGTTTTGACTGTGGTATTAAATATGATTTTTATTCCATTATTTGGAATTATTGGCTCGGCATTTGCTACTTTATTATCAATCACATGTTATAGTTTGGCAAAATTACTTTTTGTTGTGAAACGTATGCATTTGTATCCATTTACTAAACAAACGTTGCATTCTCTTGGAATAACTTTTGTTGTGTTTTTATTGTTTTATTTTTGGAAGTTTCCAATAAATCCACTTATTGCTATTGGATTAAAATCAATCTTGGTAACTATTGTCTATGTATTTATTAATTATAAATTTGTTGTTTCACCTGAGATTAATCAGACTTTAGATAAAGTCCTTTTGAAAATCAAGAGAAATAGATAGTTTCAATTGCAGGATAAATCTATAAGCTTCTCTGTTAGATATATTTAAAATTTTGTCGCTTAGTTTTTTTATATTTGTAAGTATAGTTTCTAATATTGTAATAATACTAGAAACTTTTTTATGAATTAATAGAAAACTTTTTGACTATGATGAATTTTAAAACTACACTGCTGTATTTGTTTTTTGGATGTTCAATATTGATGTTTTCACAACCGAAGGAAAGCAATGCAAACTCAGACAGTAATAAAAATGAAATTCCTGTATCTCATCAAAATGTTATTAGTTTAAAAGGCTTTCCCGTAACTCCTTTTAGAGACACTTTATTTTTTGTCTACAATAAAATTGGGTCGTTTAATGCTGAGAACAGAGCCAATGCCATTACCAGTAGAATAGTATTACTTTATAAAGATCCCTTTTTTAAGAAAGATTCATTGAAGCTTAACAAATCTGACTTTGGAGTTGATATTGTTTATAATAGCGATTTTGTTGTTATGTCGGTTACGGATCTTGATGGAAAAACCATTGGGACCAGTAATTTTGCCTTGGCTCAAAAAAACCTTGCCATTATACAAAAGACGGTACTTTTTCAAAAAAAAAATAATGATGTTGAGAGTTGGCTAAAAAGGATTGGACTCGTATTATTATTGATTAGCTTAATAGTTGTAATTGTATTTGCAATCAATAAACTGTTTAAATGGTTTCGAATTTTTCTAACCAAAAGAAAGGAAAGATATTTTTCAGGATTAAAAGTTAAGGAATCTTATATTTTTTCACCCGAAAGGCATTTGGATTTTGTTTTAAAGATTGTATCACTGGCTCGTATTGTCGTTTTAATTTTTACATTTTATATTTCGTTACCTGCAATTTTCAGTGTTTTTCCAGAAACAGAAGCCTATGCAACTACTCTTTTAAAATGGATTTTTTCTCCAGCCAAAGCGGCATTGATGGGTTTTCTTGATTTCTTGCCCAATTTAATCTCCATTTTGGTAATCGTAATTTTGTTTCAGTATCTATTGAAAGCAATCAAGTTTTTTGTTGATGAGATTCAGAAGGGGCAAATTAAAATTGAAGGTTTTTACAGTGATTGGGCTAAACCTACTTTTAATATCATAAAAGTTTTGATTTATGCTTTTATGTTAGTTATTATCTTTCCTTATTTACCGGGGTCCAACTCACCAATATTTCAAGGTGTTTCTGTATTCGTAGGAGTTTTGTTTTCATTAGGGTCTTCCAATGCGATTGCTAATATGATAGCTGGATTGGTAATAACTTATATGCGCCCTTTTAAAATAGGTGATTTTATAAAAATAGGTGATGTAAGTGGAACTGTTATTGAAAAAACATCTTTGGTGACACGTGTTCGGACTCCAAAACAAGAAGATATTACAATTCCAAATGCTACCGTTTTATCAAGCTCTTCGATTAATTACTCTGCAAATACTAATGAAGATTCCAGCGGATTATTAATTCATACCAAAATTACTATTGGGTACGACACTCCTTGGAATAGTGTGCACAAAGCACTTATTGAGGCTGCTTTAAGAACCGATTTACTTGAAAAGAGTCCAACTCCATTTGTATTACAAACCAGTTTGGACGATTTTTACGTTGCGTATGAAATTAACGCTTACACCAAACACCCCAATCAACAGCCTGCTATTTATTCAAAATTGCATCAAAATATTCAGGACTGTTTTAATGAAGCTGGTCTAGAAATTATGTCACCACATTACAATTCTCATCGTGACGGAAATAAAACAACTATTCCAGATAATTACCTGAATAAGGAATATAAGACTCCTTCATTTAACGTAAAAGTTGATAAATGATTTTTTAGTAATTATAAGCTTGTTAAAATAATGTTTTTTTTAAAATATTTTGTGCGTAAAATATTGTTTATTTTTTGTTAGGATTTAGTTCAACGAGTATTTTTGCACTTTCAAAAATATTCGTTTTGTAACTATCTAATAATTAACGATTTATAAAATATTTTTTTAAATATCACCAAAAGTGGGTATTGTAGAGTTCTTATATGTGGCTTAAATTTGTATTATTCTTAAATATTTGTCTAAATACTTAATTTAAATTAATACACAAAAGATGAAAAATCATTTTATTAATCAAGATAAGTTAAATCTATTTACAAAAATTATTTCGAATAAGATTCAAAATGGATTTGTAGTTGTGGAGCGTAATGACAAATTGCCTTTTACCATTTTATATAAAGAAGGCAAAAAAATAAATCATAGTCTCAATTTTTTAATTTGCTGTGCAACACTAGGAATGTGGTCTTTACCTTGGTTGTATTTAACACAAGTTACTTCCAAGGACAAGAAAGTATTGATAGCAATTGATGAGGAAGGAAAAATTTTTGAAGAAAAGTGCTATTTAGGTTAATCATGTTTTTTTAGAATCTCTAATAGATTAATATGAAGATCTTCGTTTTTAAAATAAAAGTGTTGAATTAGTGAAAAAACTGTAAATCTGTGGCAAAATATTAAGTTGCTTTTAGATTTTGGGTTGATTAAAAATAACTAACACTTCTTCAGGTATAATGCATAAAAAGTCACCACAAATTATTAATTGTGCGTGGCTTTTTTGTTAAATAAAAGTAGGCAGATACTATTATAGTTTTTCTTTTAAATATTTTGCCGTAATTGATTTTTTGTTTTTCACTATCTCTTCAGGAGTACCTACGGCGAGTAATAAGCCTCCATTTTCGCCTCCTTCAGGCCCTAGGTCAATAACCCAATCAGCACATTTTATTAAGTCAAGATTGTGCTCTATTACAAGTATAGAATGCCCTTTTTCTATTAATGCATCAAAAGAAGCCATTAGTTTTTTGATATCATGAAAATGTAATCCTGTTGTAGGTTCATCAAAAACAAAAAGGGCTTTTTCCTTGATGGTTCCTTTAACCAAAAAGGAAGCTAGTTTTATACGTTGAGCTTCCCCGCCAGAAAGTGTTGATGAGGATTGTCCAAGTTGTACATATCCCAAACCTACATCTTGCAGAGGTTGTAATTTTTGAATGATTTTTGTTTGCTTGTTTTTTTCAAAGAAAATGATGGAGTCATCGATGGTCATCGTTAGAATGTCATGAATATTTTTACCATCAAAAGCTACTTCTAAAACTTCTTTTTTGAAACGTTTTCCGTTGCAGGTTTCACAAGGCAATTGAACATCGGCCATGAAAACCATTTCTACATTTATGGATCCTTCACCTTTACAGGTTTCACATCTTCCACCATCGACATTAAATGAGAAATGCTTCGCTTGATAACCTCTTACTTTGGAAAGCTTTTCTTTGGCATACAATTCCCGAATATCATCATAGGCTTTGATGTATGTTACCGGATTAGAACGAGAACTTCTACCAATAGGGTTTTGATCAACGTATTCAATGTGTTTTATTTGTGAAAAAGAACCGGAAAGTTCACTAAATTGACCTGCTTTTTCCCCTGCGTTATCCAGCTTTTTCTGCATGGCAGGGAAAAGAATTTTTTTGACAAGTGTACTTTTTCCGCTACCAGAAACCCCTGTAATCACCGTTAAAACATCAAGAGGGAAAGTAACATCAATATTTTGCAGATTGTTTTCTCTTGCTCCTTTTATTTCAATAAAGTTTTTATAAGGCCTTCTCTTTTTTGGAACTGTGATTTCAAGATCTCCGTTCAAATATTTAGCGGTTAAAGAGCTTGATTTGAGGATTTCGTCATAAGTGCCTTGTGCGACTAGATTTCCTCCCAAGGTTCCTGCTTCTGGGCCAATATCGATAATCATATCGGCAGCTTTCATGATGTCTTCATCATGCTCCACAACGATTACGGTATTACCAAGATCACGTAATGACAATAAAACTTTAATTAAGCGTTCCGTATCTTTAGGATGTAAACCAATACTTGGCTCATCCAGAATGTACATGGAACCAACAAGACTGCTGCCTAATGAAGTCGCCAAATTAATACGTTGGGATTCTCCTCCTGAAAGTGTGGATGAATTTCTGTTTAAAGTCAAATAATTCAAACCAACTTCTGTTAAAAAAGACAACCTATTATTGATTTCAATTAATAATCGTTTGGCAATTTGTTTTTCATATTCGTCCAAATTAATGTTCTTAAAAAAATCAACCAAATGTTTGATTGGTAAATCCACTAAATCGGAAACCGTTTTGCCGTTGATTTTTACATATGAAGCTTCTATTCTCAAACGTTTACCTTTGCAGACATGACATTTGGTTTTACCTCTATAACGAGAAAGCATTACTCTGTTTTGAATTTTATAATTTTTCTCTTCGAGTTCTTTAAAAAAGCCATTTAGTCCTTGGAAATATTTATTTCCAGTCCAAATCAAGTCTTTTTGCTCTTCTGTTAGTTGGAAGAAAGGTTTGTGGATGGGGAAATCAAATTTATAGGCATGGTTTACCAACTCGTCCCGAAACCAGCCCATACTTTCACCTCTCCATGGAAAAATTGCATTCTCAAATATAGAAAGCGAAGTGTTTGGAACGACCAATTCGGCATCAATTCCTATTATGTTTCCGTAGCCCTCACAAACAGGACAAGCTCCATATGGATTGTTGAAACTGAATAAATGAACATTAGGTTCTAAAAAAGCAATACCATCCAATTCAAAATTATTGGAAAATAAAAATCTTTTATCCGAATTTAATTCCTGCAAAAAGCAAATTCCTTTCCCTTCAAAAAAAGCTGTTTGCACGGCATCAGATAGTCGATTGTAAAACTCTTCTTCATCTTTGACCACGATTCTGTCAATTATGAGTAGAATATCTTTATGGTCTAAAGTATGTTGTTCTGCAGTGGTGAAATCATCCAAGCGGACCATTTCATTATTTACCAAAATCCTAGCGAATCCTTGTTGCAATAAGACTTTTAGTTTATCTTCTAATTGTCTTCCTTCTTCAAGATGAATAGGGGCAAGGAGTAGCCATTTGCTGTCCAGTTCAAAGTTTTTAACTTCGGTAACTACATCAGTAACGGTGTTTTTTTTGACTTCTTGCCCTGAAATTGGGGAATATGTTCTTCCAATTCTGGCAAATAATAATTTGATGTAATCGTATATTTCGGTTGAAGTTCCTACGGTTGAACGGGCATTGGTGGTGTTTACCTTTTGTTCTATGGCAATAGCAGGGGCAATTCCTTTGATGTATTCCACTTTTGGTTTGTCCAATCTTCCTAAGAATTGTCTAGCATATGATGATAAACTTTCGACATAACGGCGTTGACCTTCGGCATACAAAGTATCGAAAGCCAAACTGGATTTTCCAGAACCTGAAAGTCCTGTGATTACTACAAGTTTGTTTCTGGGAATAGCGACATCTACATTTTTTAAATTATGTACCTGTGCACCTTTTATGATGATGTTTTTCTTTGGATCGAGTTTGGAAATATCAATTGACATACTAAAAATGAATTTCCACAAAAGTACTCAATTTTGATGTGAGAATGCTCAAAGAATTATAATCAAAAATTGGTTTTTTAGTCTATTTTTGTTTTGTGATTTGTATTTGATAATAATCTAGTTAGTGCCGAATTATTATTTTTTATTATGTATTCTTTTTTATTAGTAGCCTCTAATCTAAATACCACATTTCATTTGAAAACAAAATTTGCTTTCCTGTTATTTTTTATAGTCTCTATAGTTTTTTCTCAAGAGCTTCCCCCAATTATTAAATACCCTCCAAATTTATATAGTGCAGGGAATCAAAATTGGATGATTTCACAATCCCAAAATCAGTATATTTTTTTCGCTAATAACGAGGGTCTTTTGGAATTTAATGGTTCAAATTGGCAATTGTATCCTTCACCAAATGAAACCATTATTCGATCTGTAAAAGTAATTAATGATCGAATTTATACAGGTTGTTATATGGAATTTGGTTTTTGGACACGACAATCCAATGGTCGATTGAAGTACACTTCACTTAGCAAAACCATAAAAAATAAGATTCTTAATGACGAGCAGTTTTGGAATGTTTTAAATTACGACCAATGGGTGATTTTCCAATCCTTGAATCGCATTTATATTTATGATACAAAAACAAATGTATTCAAGATAATTGCTCCTGGTAGTATTATCACTAAATCATATGGTACCAATACATCTATCTATTTTCAAACCATAAACGAAGGATTGTTTGAATTGCAAAGTGGGAAAGCGCATTTGGTTTCAAATAATCCAATTTTGAAAAGCAATAGGATTATAAATGTTTTTGCCATAAATGAAGGACTGCTCATTCAAACTCAATTAAATGGGTTCTATAAGTTAGTTGGTTCAACGGTGTCAAAATTTGTTACTGAAGCTGATTCTCAAATAGAAACGAGTAGTGTCTACAGTAGTTTGATACTTTCGGATGGGAGTTATGCAGTTGGGACGGTTTCTAATGGTGTTTTTATTTTAAACAAAGAGGGTAAATTGAGATACCATATTTCTCAAAGTAAAGGTTTGAGTAATAATACCGCATTATCTTTATTTGAAGATGTGGATAACAATCTTTGGGTTGGGCTCGATAATGGTATCAATTGTATCAATTTGCAGTCTCCAATTAAAAGTTTTACAGATGATACAGGGGTTTTGGGTACTGTATATACTTCTAAATTATATAATGGGAAATTATATGTAGGAACCAATCAGGGATTATTTTACAAAAATTATAATGCCAAAGAGGATTTTAAGTTTATTGCTGGTACCAAAGGACAGGTTTGGTCTTTGTTTGAATATCAAGGCACTTTGTTTTGTGGACACGATTCAGGGACTTTTGTGATAGAAAATGCATTTGCTAAAAGTATTTTTTTACAGTCGGGAACTTGGAAATTTGAAAAAGTTCCTCATCATGAAAATCTTTTACTACAAGGGAATTATTATGGGGTTTCGATACTGGAAAAAGTAAATAATCAGTGGGTCTTTAGAAATAAAATAAAAGGATTTGACTATTCTTCCCGATATTTTGCAATCACGAATGACTTGGAAGTGTATGTTAGTCATGAGAATCAGGGAATTTTCAGATTTCAAGTGGATAGTAAATTGCAAAAAGCTAGCCCGTTTGTTCCTTATTCTTCTCCAAAAAAAGGAAAAAATGCAAGTTTGATACAATTCAATAATGCGATTTATTATGCTTATAAAGAGGGGATTTTTAAGTTAAACCCTCAAACAAAACAATTTGATAAAGATAATTTATTGAGTTCGGTTTTTGAAAAGGACGAATATACTTCTGGAAAATTGATTGTGGATAATTCTAACAAGTTTTGGTTGTTTTCCAAAAATTACATTCATTATTTTTCACTGAGTAAATTGAGCAATCAGCTTAAAAAAAATGTAATTCCAATTCCCGCTTCGTTAACTAATTCGATGTTGGGTTTTGAAAATATTACTCAAATATCAAATTCAGAATATCTCATTGGAACTATGGATGGTTTTTATACGATGAATATAAATGATTTGAGTTTCAAAAGTTATGTGGTTTCAATAACGAATGTTGCTGCCAATAAATTAAATGAAAACATCGTCAATAGTGCTATAAATGAAGAGGGATGCTTTAAATACGATAATAATAACATCACTTTTGCTTATACCGTTCCCGAATATAATAAATACATTAATGCTGAATACCAATATTTATTAGAAGGTTTTCAAGAGAATTGGAGTGATTGGAGTTCCAAGACGACAGTCAGTTTTAAAAATCTACCACCAGGAGATTATACATTCAAAGTAAGAGCCAAATTTGCGAATGCTACACTTCAAAATACCGCTGTTTACAGTTTTACGGTTTTAAAACCTTGGTACAATACGAATTTAGCGGTTTTGATTTATATCATTCTATTTTTGATTTTGGCCCATTTTATAAATAAGGCATATTTGAATTATTATCGCAAGCAAAGAGAAAAGTTGATTGAGGAAAATAATTTATTATTAGAAATTCAAGAGTTGGAAAATGAAAAACAGTTGATGAAATTGAGAAATGAACAACTTTCTCAAGATGTCGATTCCAAAAATAGGGAATTGGCAGTCTCGACGATGAGTTTAAATAGTAAGAACGAGTTACTAGCTTTCATAAAAGAAGATTTGAAAAAGACAACAGAAAGTGGTGCAAGCGATGTCAAATCGGTAATTAGTACAATCAATAAGAATATTACTGAAGAAGATTCCTGGAGTGTATTCAAAGAAGCTTTTGATAATGCAGATAAAGACTTTTTGAAGAGAATAAAACAGGCACATCCTACCTTGACTCCAAACGATTTGCGACTCTGTGCATACCTTAGATTGAATCTTTCGTCAAAAGAAGTGGCTCCTTTATTTAACATCTCGGTAAGAAGTGTAGAAATAAAAAGGTATCGTTTGCGTAAAAAGATGGATTTGTCACATGAGCAAGGTCTTGTCGAGTATATCATGGAGGTATAGGTCGGCCTCCTTTTAAAAAAATCACCTATACATTACCACAACATTAACGTGATAGTTGTGGTTTTTTTATGTCTTGTTGTGAAAATGAGACTGTAGATTTCTCTTTATTCACAAGTATTTTTATGAGATATTCATAATTAAATTCAATTTTTTTTGAATTGTATGTTTTTTGTTGTGGTTGTTTTTAAGGAATCCTTAACGTTTCCTGATAAGTTTGTAACTCACTAACTAAAACTTATAAATTATGAAGTCAAATTATTTATTAATTATCTTTTTGCTTTTTTCAGCCTTTGGTTTTGCCCAAAAGAAGGATGTAGCAGGAATAGTAAAAGAGCGAGGTACTGGTTTACCTTTATCGGGAGTAAATGTCTTAGATAAGAATTCAGGGAATTCGGTTGCAACTGATTTTGATGGTAAATTTTTATTAAAAGGGATTACGCCAGGAGGAACTCTTGTGTTTTCTTATGTAGGATACAAAACGAGAGATTATAAATTAACCACAGATGAATCGAATGTAGTAATCTTATTAGAAGACGAAGCCAAAAATTTGAGTGAGGTAGTTGTCATTGGTTATGGAAGTATTAAAAAGAAGAATGTAACAGGGGCTGTTTCCGTAGTAAGCAGCAAAACATTGGATGCTTTAAAACCAATAAAAATTGAGCAAGCACTCCAAGGTACTGTGGCAGGTGTAAATGTTACTACACAATCGGGATCTCCAGGGGCGGCATTGGATATTCGTATTAGAGGTGTAGGTACAAATGGTCAAAATGGACCAGCTGTTATTATTGACGGTTATATTGGAGATTTGTCTTTGCTTAATCCAAATGATGTTGAGTCTATGACAGTACTTAAAGATGCACAAGCGGCTATTTATGGAACCATCGGAGCCAACGGGATCATACTTGTAACTACAAAAACAGGTAAGAGAAATTCTAAAACTAAATTTTCTTTCAATACCTATACGGGGATCCAGGAAGTATCTAGAAAGTTACCAACTTTGGACGCTACCGAATATGCTTTATTATTAAATGAAAGCTATGCAAATGGTGGTAAACCGCTTCCTTATCCAAATGTTTCCAATTTAGGGAAAGGTACCAATTGGCAAGATGAAGTTTTTTCTGCTGCACCAATTATTAGTCATGACTTGTCTGTTTCGGGTGGATCGGATAAAATATCTTATGCTTTAAGTGCTTCTCATTTAAATCAAGAGGGAATTGTAGGTGGAGATAAATCCGGATTTGAAAGAAATACTGCAAGAATATCTTTGGGAGCAGACCTTACGGATCGTTTGAAATTAAAAACTAATGTAATCTATACTTATATTAATAGAAAATCATTATCCGAAAATGCATTAGGGTCAGTTTTATTTAATGCCTTGAATGCACCTCCAACTATTAAACCTTATGAAGAAAACGGAAATTTTACTTTGTTTCCCAATACAACAGGTTTAGGAAACGAAATAATCAACCCATTAGCTCAGATAGATAATACTTATAATGATTACAATTTGAAAAAAATAAATGGGAATTTAGGTTTGGATTACAAGCTTTTTGAGGGACTTGTACTATCAGGCTCTTTAGGTTTTAATACATCAAATAGTGATGGAAAAACTTTTGCCAAAAAAGTAAGTTATGGAGGAAAAGTTTTTGATGTAAATCGTAGTTCTGTTTCTCAAAATGCAATTAACGATAATGATTATTCATTTGATATTTATGCAACCTATACTAAGAAAATTGCTGAGAAACATAATTTAACAGCAGTTCTTGGAAATACGGTCTTTAAATCTTGGGGAAAAGGGTTATTTGCTACTGGTTATGATGTTCCTAATAATTCTTGGGAGTTTGCGGATATTTCTTTGACAAAAGGAATTTCAAGTACTTTAACGAATGGTGCTTATAATTATGATGAACGCAGACTTTCTTATTTTGGAAGAATACAATATGATTATAACGGTAAGTATTTGTTCTCTGGAATGTTGCGTCGTGATTCTTCCACAAAATTTGGACCAGGTAATAAAGTTGGATATTTCCCTTCTTTTACTGCAGGTTGGGTTGTCTCTGAAGAGGGCTTTTTTGAGAAATCAGACACTTTTAATTTTTTAAAGATTAGAGGAAGTTTTGGAACATTAGGAAATGATCAAATCCCGCCTAATGGATATGTTGGTTCATTATCTGGAGAAGCAACCTATGTTTTTGATAATACTTTGGCAACGGGTATTGCAGGAGGACAAATTCCTAATCCCGATTTGAAATGGGAAGAATCTCAAAAACTTGATGTTGGTTTTGATTTGAAATTATTTGATAATAAAGTTTCTATTGTAACCGATTTTTTTAGCGACACCAGAAAAGATCTTTTGATACCAAATATACCTGTTTCCGGAATATTAGGTGTGGGTGCTCCTGGTGCAAGTGCGCCGACAATTAATGCAGGATCTGTTCGGAATTCAGGAGTTGAATTTGCAATAGATTATAACACTAAATTATCCGAAAATTTCACAATGGCTTTAGCATATAATATAGCTTACATTAAAAATGAAGTATTGGAAGTTAATAATGGAACTGGTTATTATGAGCAAGGTGATTTTGGAGTTGGACAACCTAAAATTGCAAGAATGGAAGAAGGAAAACCAATCGGATATTTTTATGGTTACAAAACGGATGGAATTTTTCAAAACCAAGCCGAAATAGATGCACATCCTTCGCAAAAAGCTTTAGGAGCAAGTTCTGCACCCGGTGATTTACGTTATGTAGATATAAATGGGGATGGGGTTATTGATACTAAAGACAGAACAGATTTGGGGAACCCAATTCCAGATTTAACTATGGGCTTTAATTTACAAATGAATTATAAAAATCTTGATTTTGCAGTCTATACTTATGCTTCTGTAGGTAATGATATGGTTCGTAATTATGAAAGAACATTAACAGATGTAAATCATAATGACTATTATTTAGATCGTTGGACGGGTGCGGGATCTACTAATTCTACTCCTAGAGTAACTACCGATGCAACTTCTAACAATGTTTTTTCTGATCATTTTGTTGAAGATGCTTCTTATTTTAGAATTCAAAACATACAATTGGGGTATTCATTAAGCTCTAAAGTTGTAGAAAAAATAGGGATAACAAAATTTAGAGTATATACAGGTATTAATAATTTATACACTTTTACAAAATACAAAGGTTATGATCCTGGACAGTCTAATGGTCCTTTAAATCAAGACCAAGTTTCTCATTCTCCGATAGGTGCTGGTATTGATTATGGTTTTTATCCAATCCCAAGAACCTATATGCTAGGATTAAACATTAATTTTTAATATTCATTATTATGAAAAAGTATATATATATTGCAATTGCAAGTATTGGTATCTTCTCTCTTACCACTATATCGTGCTCCGATGAGTTTGTAAATCGTGAGCCGAAATACTCAATTGATTCAGAGAATTATTTTAATTCGAAGACAGATTACGAAAATGCATTAGTGGCTGCATATGATCTGCTACAGTCTTCTTATGTGAATGTTTTGTTAGGGGAAATAGCCTCTGATAATACCTTAGCAGGTGGAGAAAGTGCCACAGATGTACCCGGTTTTCAGCAAATTGACGACATGACGCATACTCAGGTAAATGATAATCTTAAGAATATTTGGGATTGGATGTTTGCTGGTGTTCAAAGAACAAATTACATTTTGGAGTTTAAAGATAAAACCGATTTTGAAGGGAAAAACCAAATTATTGGTGAAGCTCGTTTTCTTAGAGCCTATTATCATTTTGAATTGGTAAAATGGTTTGGTGGAATTCCAATGAAAGGGGATAAAAGATTTGCTCCAGGGGATGAAACTTCAATACCTCGTTCTTCAGCTGCGGAAGTGTATGCATCAATCGAAGCCGATTTAATTTATGCTGCCGACAATTTATCACCTACAGCATCACAAACTGGAAGAGCTACCAAAGGAGCTGCTCTTGCATTGTTAGGAAAAGCTTATCTGTATGATAATAAATTTCCAGAAGCTGCTGCAGTTTTGAGACAGGTAATTACTTCTTCAAAATATTCTTTGGTTTCTGACTACGCTTCTATTTTTGAAATGGCAGGAGAAAATGGATCCGAATCTATTTTCGAAGTACAATATACAGATGTAAAAGGAGGTAGTTTTACTTGTTTGCAATGTGTTGACGGTAATGTAGCAGTAGGATTTAGCGGAATAAGAGGCTATGAAGGACCAAAATACACTTCTGGTTTTAGTTTTAATGTACCAACTAAAGAGACCTATAATGCTTTTGAAGTGGGAGATACAAGATTAGATGCTTCTCTGCTAGACATTGCTGCTTGGGCAGCTGCTAATAATGCTACTTATGGTAAAGGAAATGAAGATACGGGATATTTTAATCAAAAATACTTGCCAAGAAAAAGAAGTTCTGATGCCCAAGGTGATTTGAATTTAACCAATCCAAATAATTACAGGTCTATACGTTATGCTGATGTATTATTAATGGCTGCTGAAGCTTTGAATAGAGGGGGTATAAACGATACTGAAGCTTTAGGCTATTTGAATCAAGTGAGAGATCGTGCTTTTGGAGATACTAATCATAGAATATCTTCGGTTGGAACTGCTTTAACAGATGCAATTTGGAAAGAAAGAAGAGTTGAATTTGTTGGAGAAGGTTTCCGTTTCTTCGATTTAGTCCGTACAGGGAAAGCGGCAGGAGCTATCAGTGGATTCACAGCAGGCAAAAATGAATTATTCCCAATTCCTTTACAGGAAATTCAATTTTCAAACGGTAATTGGAGTCAAAATCCTGGATATTAAAAAACTATTATTATGAGAAAAATACATTTTATTATAAGTCTTTTTGTTCTTGCAATCACTTTTGGTTGTACTGATGACAATAGTTCGGTTGATTTGGATGCTGCTGCAGCTCCAACTAATATCTCTGCATTAACTACGGTTACGCAGGATAATACAGGTAAAGTAACTTTTTTACCAAAAGGGGAAGGTGTTACTCAATATGAAATATACTTTGGAGATGATACAACAGAACCTGCATTTGTAAATCCAGGAGAAACTGTCTCTCATGTTTATAAAGAAGGAGTATATCAGTCTAAAATAGTGGGTACTACTTTAAATGGAAAAAGAACAGAAGTAACCCAAGAAGTAGTGGTTTCTTTTAAATCACCAGAAAATTTAGTAGTGGTTATTACAAATGATCTGACAGTGTCCAAAAAAGTTACAGTGACAGCAACAGCTGATTTTGCTTTATTCTATGATGTTTATTTTGGAGAAGAGGGTAAACCAGATCCTATTTCTGTAAATAATGGAGAATCTGTTTCTTATGTTTATCAAGAGGCAGGAGTTTATAAAATCCGAGTGGTTTCCAAAAGTGCTGCAATTAAAACTACTGAATATACAGAGGATTTTACGGTTACTTTGGTTAGTAAACCTAGTGCATCGGCTCCAATACAACCTAATAGACAGGCAGGTGATGTGATTTCAATTTATAGTTCAAAATATACAAATATTGCTGGTACTAATTTTAATCCAAATTGGGGACAATCAGGCACTTATGCTGAGTTTGATTTGAATGGAGATAAAATGCTTAATTATATAAAACTAAGTTATCAAGGAATTGATATTGGTTCCTCTGTAGACGCTTCAGCTATGGAAACTCTTCATATTGATATTTGGTCTGCTGATAATATGTCAATCGACATCTATCCGCTTCCAAATGGAGTAAAACCAGCAGATGAAAGGTTTGTTAGAAAAGCATTGGTGCCAAATCAATGGAATAGTTTTGACATTCCACTATCTGATTTTACAAGCCAAGGTTTACCGTTAAATGATTTAAAACAGTTTAAGTTTGTTGGAAGTCCTTCGGGAGCTGGGACTGTTTTTATAGATAATATTTATTTCTATAAAGCGCCTTCACAATTGATCCAGTTACCTATTGATTCTGAATCTGCTACATTGACTTACACTTGGAGTGGTTTTGGTGATGCAAATTTTGGACCAATTCCTGCAGCTGTAATTGCTAATCCTGAAAAATCAGGAATAAATATATCTGATAAAGTAATTAAAATCGAAAAGCCATCAGGTGCTCAAGTATGGGCTGGTGCTAGTTTGAATTTGGATTCTTCGGTTGATTTTTCAAAAGGGACAACTGTAAAAGTTTCTGTTTGGTCTCCAAAAGCGGGAGCTAAAATATTATACAAAATGGAAGTTTCAACCTCTCCAAAAGATGGGAATGGGAATCCAACTGTTTTTGTAGAAGTAGAGGCGACTTCAACAGTTGCCAATGCATGGGAAGTTTTAACTTTTGATCTTACCAGTTCTGCTGCTTTCAATACAGCTAATTTGTATGATAGAGTGATATTATTTCCAGATTTCGGAGTAAATGGAACAGGTTCGGTCTATTACTTTGATGATATTAAACAATCCAACTAAAAATTACGGAACATGAAAAAAATACTTATAAATATAGCGGCCCTTTTTAGTTTACTATTAATGGTCAACTGCCAAGAGGATAATTTTTCTTTTGGGTCATTAGACGCTCCTTCAAATCTCCAGATTACGGTAGATATTGTTGGAAAAACAGCAGATGCTCCAAACGGGGACGGTTCTGGAAAAGTAAAGTTTACTGCTACAGCTGATAATGCGATTTCATATAAATATGTTTATGGAGATGGAATTACTCAGAATTCCCCTGGAGGCGTGACAGAACATGCTTTTACAACTGTTGGAGTAAATACTTATACTGTTACTGTAATTGCTTCTGGTAAAGGTGGTATTACTACCAATACTACTGTAGATGTAACGGTGCTAAGCAATTTTAGCGATGAAAAATCAACACAAATGCTTACAGGTGGGACTGCTACTGGGAAAAAATGGTATTTGGCTGCTGCCGAAAAAGGACATCTTGGTGTAGGACCAAATAGTAATAATGCAGGCGAGAATTATTTTCCATTATGGTATCAAGCAGCTCCATTTGAAAAATCGGCCACTTGTTTCTACGATGGCGATTATACTTTTGCATTAGTAGATGGTAAAATAGAATTTAAACAGGATAATAAAGGAAACACTTTTTTCCATAACTCATACAAGAGTGTTGCTGGTGGAACTAATGGAGGAGACGATGCTTGTCTTCCTTACAATACTGCTGGAACTAAGATAGTAGCTTTAAGCCCTTCAACCTCCTTTGTTTCTCAAAACCCCGATGCTGCAAAAGAAACGACAGGAACAGTGATGAACTTTTCTGATGGAGGTTTTATGGGTTATTATGCTGGTGCAACGCAATATGAGATTATGTCACTTACCGAAAATAGAATGGTAGTGCGATTTGTTCAAGCCAATAATACTGCACTGGCTTGGTATCAAACGTTTACAACTTCTGTTCCAGCTGCTGAGGATACTACTGACTATACCAACTTGGTTTGGTCTGATGAATTCAATACTGATGGCGCTCCTGATCCTGCAAAATGGACTTATGATCTTGGTGCCAGTGGATGGGGTAATAGTGAAAAACAGAATTATACTAATCTTGCCAAAAATGCAAAAGTTCTTGGAGGGAGCCTTATAATCACTGCTATTAAAGAAGCTTCTGGAGGGGCAGAATATTCTTCTGCCAGAATCAAAACTCAAGGATTGTATGATTTCAAGTATGGTAAAATTGAGATGAGAGCCAAAATGCCAACGGGTGCTGGAACTTGGCCCGCTTTTTGGTCACTTGGTGCTGGAGCTGGAAGTTGGCCAGCTATTGGAGAAATTGATTTCATGGAATTTGTTGGAGCAAAACCATTGCAGACTCAATCGGCTTTGCATTATCCAGGTCATTCAGGTGGAGATGCACCATTTAAAACAACTGTTATTGCAAATGCTGCTTCAGAGTTTCATATCTATAAAACCATCTGGTCACCTAAAACGATTCGATTCTATCTAGATGGAGCTTTGTACTTCACTTTTGACAATTCGGATACTACATTACCATTTCGCAATAATTTCTTTATGATTTTGAATGTGGCTATGGGAGGTTCTCTAGGTGGAGCTATCGATCCTGCTTTTACAGAATCTTCTATGGAGGTTGATTATGTGAAAGTATTTCAATAAATTTTTGAATTAGTAATTGGGAATAAGAAGATTGGGTACTATTCAATCTTCTTATTTTTTTAAATTGTAAGTTATGATACAAATAATTAGAAAATCCTATTTGCTTTTAGCTGTTGGATTCTTAGGTATGGGGGTAGTTCAAGCTCAAGTAAATTCTAAAAACACCATTTCTTTGGATAAAAAAGTAGAAACACTTTTGAAGAAAATGACTCTTGAAGAAAAAGTTGGGCAGCTTAACCAATACAATGGTTTTTGGGATGTAACAGGTCCAACTCCAAAAGAAGGATTGGCAGCCAAGAAATATGAAGATCTCAAAAAAGGGTTGGTAGGTTCTATGCTAAATGTAAAAGGGGTAAAAGATGTAAGAGCCTTGCAGAAAATTGCTGTTGAACAAACCCGATTGGGGATTCCACTTCTTTTTGGTTTTGATGTCATTCATGGATATAAAACCATTAGCCCAATACCGCTTGCAGAATCGGCCAGTTGGGATTTGGATGCTATTCGAAAATCTGCTGAGATGGCTGCGGATGAAGCTTCATCAGTAGGAATAAACTGGACGTTTGCCCCTATGGTAGATGTGTCCCGTGATGCGCGTTGGGGACGTGTGATGGAAGGAGCAGGGGAAGATACTTATTTAGGAAGCCGTATAGCCGAAGCCCGTGTCAAAGGCTTTCAGGGCGATTTAAGTTCCAATAAAAATATTTTGGCTTGCGCCAAACATTTTGCAGCTTATGCTTTTGCTGAATCAGGTAGAGATTATAATACTGTGGATGTTGGAGAATCTACCTTGCAGAATGTTGTTTTTCCTCCTTTTAAAGCTGCTTTGGATGCTGGAGTTCGAACATTTATGAATTCCTTTAACGAACTCGACGGAATTCCTGCTACAGGAAATAAATACCTGCAAAGACAAATTCTAAAAGGAGATTGGAAGTTTCAAGGTTTTGTGGTTTCTGATTGGGGTTCAATAGGCGAAATGAAAGCTCATGGATATGCTAAAGATGAAAAACAAGCAGCTGAATTAGCTATAAATGCAGGTTCGGATATGGATATGGAATCCAGCGCTTATGTAGATTATTTGGCTCAATTGGTTAGAGAAGGAAAAGTAAAAGAAACTACTGTTGATGATGCAGTTCGAAGAATATTAAGAGTTAAATTTGAATTGGGTTTATTTGAAAACCCATATAAATACTGTGATGAAGCAAGAGAGTTGGCTACTGTTGGAAAACCAGAATTCCAAAAGGAAGTTTTGGATATGGCCAAAAAATCGATTGTGTTGTTGAAAAATAGTAATGAGTTATTGCCCTTAAAAAAGTCGGGGCAAAAATTAGCTTTGATTGGTGCGTTGGCAAATGATAAAACAAGTCCGCTTGGGAGTTGGAGAATTGCTGCCGATGATAATACTGCAGTTTCTGTTTTAGAAGGATTACAAGCCTATAAAGGGAATCAGTTGACATATGCTAAAGGTGCTGATGTTGTTTTGGGATCGCCAAAATTTATATTCGAAACCAAAATAAATACAACCGATAAATCTGGGTTTGAGGAAGCTTTGATTGTCGCCAAAAATGCAGATGTTGTTATAATGGTTTTAGGAGAATATGGTTTACAATCCGGTGAGGGTAGAAGCAGAACTGATTTGGGTTTACCAGGCGTTCAACAAGAATTGTTAGAAGCTGTATATAAAGTGAATCCTAATATTGTCTTGGTTTTGAATAATGGACGTCCTTTAATAATTCCTTGGGCAGAAGAACATATTCCTGCTATTGTTGAAGCTTGGCAATTAGGGACCCAAAGTGGGAATGCTATTGCCCAAGTCCTTTATGGAGATTACAATCCAAGTGGAAAATTACCTATGACTTTTCCTAGAAACGTAGCTCAAATACCTATTTATTACAATCATAAAAATACTGGAAGGCCAGTGATGAATGAGCCTGAAAGCGTTTTTTGGTCTCATTATATCGATGAGAAAAATACACCATTATATCCTTTTGGCTTTGGTTTGAGTTATTCGAAATTTGAATATTCAGATTTGAAATTATCATCTCAATATTTTTCAAAAGATGGTAAAATAGAAGTTTCAGTTTCAATAAAAAACACAGGTAAAGTAGTTGGAAAGGAAGTAGTTCAATTGTATATCAGAGATTTAATAGGAAGTGTCACTCGACCAGTTTTGGAATTGAAAGGGTTTGAAATGATTGAATTACAACCAGATGAAGTTAAGAAAGTGACTTTTGTTATTAATGAAAAAACTATCGAGTTTTTTACTGCAAATTCTAAATGGGAAGCCGAAGCAGGGGATTTTAAAGTCTTTGTAGGAGGGAATTCTGTAGAGACATTAAAAGGCGATTTTCAATTTGTAAAATAAAATAATATGAATAAATTAATGGTAATCTTGCTATTATGCGGGACTGTATTTGGACAACAAACCAAACGTAAATTGGTTTGGGAAGAGAATTTCGACGGTGAAACTTTAAATGATAAAGTTTGGAATATCGAAATTGGTGATGGTTGTCCCAATTGTGGTTGGGGAAATAATGAGCGACAGTTGTACACCGATCAAAATCATAGAATAGAAAAGGGAAATTTAATTATTACCGCCAAAAAGGATGGTGATAAATATACGTCTACCCGAATCAATACCAAAAGTAAAAAAGAATTTCAATATGGGCGTCTTGAAGCTAGAGCCAAATTACCTTTGGGTCATGGTTTGTGGCCTGCTTTCTGGATGCTAGGCTCTAATTTTAAAGAAGTGGGTTGGCCAAAATGTGGTGAAATTGATATTTTGGAATACATAGGTCGAGAACCTCACACGGTTTTTACAACTTTGCATACGCAAGACAGTCACGGAAATTCCATTAATACCAAGAAAACGGCGATACACAATATTGAAGAAGGTTTTCATCTCTATGCAATAGAATGGACTAAAGACAAAATCGATTTTTTTGTAGATAAAGATTTGGTTTATACTTTCCAGCCAACAGTCAAAAATGAAGATACGTGGCCTTTTAATAAACCTTTTTATTTTTTGGTTAATATGGCAATTGGTGGTAATTTTGGTGGACCAGCTGTTGATGACACAGTATTTCCACAAGAATTTATTGTCGATTATATTAAAGTTTATCAGTAAAACATAAAATAGGAGTTTAAAATTTTACTATTTTAACTTAAATAAAGCATTCCATCCTGCAAGGTCACTAAGACCTTGTAGGTATAATCTTCTGCTCCTTTATATTGATAAGATAATGTATTCTTATCCTTTTTTATTCTATGTTTTCTGAATATAGAGCCTATAATGATGTATTACAGATATTTATTGTTTTTGTATTTAGATTGTGATTGCCTTGCAAGAAGTGTTTTAAAATGAAAAAAATAACATTTATCATTTTTTTTCTTGCTACTTTTGATAATTATTTGTTAAATTTGACAAATAATTAACCTAAATAACCTCCATAAGCCTATCGCATAGAACTACTTTTTAGAAGATTCCCCGAAAACTAACAAATCTAAAAAGAAATTGCTATGGCAAATTTACAACAATCTGATGCTTTATTAGTAAAGGATTATATGGCTGGTGACGAAAACTCCTTGGCTGTATTAATCAAAAGACATGAATCTAAAATTTATGGATTCATCTATTCTAAAGTAGCCGATAGAGAGGTTTCAAATGATATCTTTCAAGATACTTTCATCAAAGTTATTAAAACTTTGAAAACTCAATCATATAACGAAGAAGGTAAGTTTTTACCTTGGGTAATGAGGATTGCACACAATTTAATAATTGATTTTTATAGAAAATCAAAAAAAATGCCACTCTTCAGAGAAACTGAAGAATTTTCTATTTTTTCTATAATGTCTGATGATTCCCTTACAGTTGAAAACCAAATTATTGCCGATCAAGTTGAGGTTGATATTCGTAGATTAGTTGAAGAGCTTCCCTTAGATCAAAAAGAAGTTTTGATGATGCGTATGTATCAAGATATGAGTTTCAAGGAAATTTCTGAAACAACTGGAGTGAGTATCAATACAGCCTTGGGCAGAATGCGATATGCTATAATGAATTTGCGAAAAATTATTGACAAACATCAAATTGTTTTGACAAATTGATAATAAATAGATAATTCTCCCGTTGTAGTATAAAATAAAATTTATACTTCATATGGAAAAGAATTACTCTAAAGCATTGAAAATTTCTAAAAAAATGAAACCGGATAAAGAAGTGGTGTCTTTATTATTAAATTACTCTAAAGCATTAAAAATAGTGAAAATAGAGGGTAAGGTTTTTGAAATTATAGTCAATTAATCAGCTTCATGATAAGAAGATAATTCAAGTTTCGCAATGTTGGCTTGAATAACAAGTTTCACTAATTTCTTTATGAGATTAGTGAAATTTATTATTTATGGCCAAATTACTTTTTGGTAAATTCACTCAAAACTGATTTTCGACCTACAGTTTTAGTGATAATGTCTTTCTCCAAATTCCATCCTCTTGCTGGAGAATACTCTCGTCCGTACCAAATAATCTGAAGGTGTAAGTCGTTCCATAATTCTTCTGGGAAAATACGTTTGGCATCTTTTTCGGTTTGAACTACATTTTTGCCATTTGTCAAATTCCATCGATACATCAATCTGTGGATGTGTGTATCAACCGGAAACGCCGGAACTCCAAAAGCTTGAGACATCACCACACTGGCTGTTTTATGTCCTACTGCGGGTAATTCTTCCAGATATTCGAAACTTTGTGGTACTTGCCCATTGTGTTTCTCAATCAAAATTTGCGACAAACCATGAATTCCTTTCGATTTCATAGGTGATAAACCACAAGGGCGAATGATTTCCTTAATTTCTTCCACCGACATTTTAATCATATCATATGGATTGTCTGCTTTGGCAAAAAGTAATGGTGTGATTTGATTCACGCGGACATCCGTGCATTGGGCTGAAAGCAAAACTGCAATCAATAATGTATAAGGGTCTTTATGGTCTAGCGGAATTGGGATAGTAGGGTATAGTTCATTCAACGTATTTATAACAAATGTTATGCGTTCCTGTTTGGTCATTTTTTGAGTTGCTGAGTTACTAAGAATCTAAGTTTCTAAATTTTTTACTGAATGTAAAAATAGTATTATTTAGTTTTTGAATAGAATTATGAATGCTATTTTTTTCAAAACTTAGTACCTTAGCCACTTAGTAATTTAGTATCTAAAAATATGACTACATTAAAAAAAGGGGATCAAGCACCAAAATTTTCAGGAGTAGACCAAGATGGGAAATCACATCAACTAGCCGATTATGTGGGCAAAAAGTTAGTGGTTTTCTTTTATCCAAAAGCTTCTACTCCGGGTTGCACAACTGAGGCTTGTGATTTAAGAGATAATTTCGAGCGTTTTAAAGCCAATAATTATGAACTTTTGGGTGTAAGTGCCGATAGTGCAAAAGCACAAGCCAAGTTCAGGGATAAATACGAACTACCTTTTCCGTTATTGGCAGACGAGGATAAGTCTGTAATCAATGCCTTTGGAGTTTGGGGACCAAAAAAGTTTATGGGAAGAGAATATGACGGAATTCACAGAACAACCTTTGTAATTGACGAAAATGGAATCATTGACGAAGTAATTTCGGAGGTGAAAACTAAAGTCCACGCTGATCAAATATTGAAATAAAAATGTTTTTTGAAATGCTTTCTTTGGTTATTATTTATAAATATCAAAAGGTGTCGTTTTATCTGAAGTTCTTGCTACCGCGTGAGTGATGGGAGCAAGTTACCTTGTAACGTGGACAGCACGACAGCATTAGGGAAAGGGGGCGAATAAGCGTTACTATGAGTTGCCCCCTTTTTCTAATGGTGGCACGCCCAAACGAGCTTTGGAAAATTCTCTTTTAAAACAAAAAAAATCCAAGAAGAACAATTTGTCTTTCTTGGATTTTTCTGTTTTGAATAATGTAATTTTAATTACTCGCTTCCAGAAGCGAATTGGGATGATATCCAAAAAGATGTTTTTCTTTAATGATTTCTGGAACTCCTGGTGGTAACATTTCTTCCCAACCTGGTTTTCCTGCACCGATCATTTTCAATACTTCACGAGAGAATACCTCTAATATTTCAGGATTGTAATCCTCAATGTCAACTACTTTTCCGTTGAATTTAAAGAATTTGTATAATTCTTTCATTCTAGGATGAACTTTTAAGTTTTTGGAAGTTATGATTTCTCCTTCTTCGCCCATCATTGGGTACAAGAAAACCTTCATGTCGCGATAGAATAATTTTCCAAAGGCTTCCAATATTCCTCCGCTCAAATGACGGTAATATTTCTCGTCAAATATATCGACTAAGTTGTTAACTCCCATTGCAAGACCCATTCTGGCTTTGGTATAATTAGAAAAATATTCGACAACTTTATAGTATTCCTGGAAATTGGATATCATTACGGTTTGTCCCAAAGAGCAAAGCAATTCGGCACGATCCATAAAGTCTCTTTCGTCAATTTCACCATCGGAACGTAAATTAGATAATGTAATTTCGAAAATTACCAATGTGTTTTCTTTCTCTACTTTGTTTTCTTCCAAAAACATTTTTAGAGACTGTTTGTACATATCCATATTTACCTTGGTAACCGGACGGAAACTTCCTCTGAAAGCAAGTATGTTTTTCTTGTACAAAATGGCTGCAGGCAATACATTTTTTCCTTCAGGATTGAACATTACCGCATCGGTCATTCCATTTTTTACCAATTGTAAACTCATCAATCGATTGTCTACATCAGCAAAACGGGGACCTGAGAAATTGATGGTGTCAATTTCCAGTTGGTCTTTGTCTAAGTGATCATATAAGTAACGCAGTAATTTTTTAGGGTCATTGTATTTATAGAAAGCACCATAAATTAAATTAACTCCCAATACGCCTAAAGTTTCTTGTTGTAATCTAGAATCGGTTTCTTTGAAACGGATATGGATAATAATTTCGTTATAATCTTCATTAGGATCCAATTGGTATCTGATTCCAACCCAACCGTGACCTTTAAATTGTTTTGCAAAATCTATTGTGGCAACTGTATTGGCATAACTGAAAAACATTTTATTAGGATGTTTTGTTCTGCTTAGTCTCTCTTCAATTAGTTCACCTTCAAAGGTAAGCATCTTTTTAAGGCGGCTTTCGGTTACATATCGACCGTCTTCTTCAATTCCATAAACTGCATCACTAAAGTCTTTATCATAGGCAGACATTGCTTTTGCGATTGTTCCCGATGATCCACCTGATCTAAAAAAATGTCTCACTGTTTCTTGACCAGCCCCAATTTCAGCAAAAGTTCCGTATATATTTTCATTTAAATTGATACGAAGTGCTTTATCCTTTAAAGAAGGAATTTGCTCAATAACTTTGTCCCCTTTTAGTTTTATTTTGGCTTCCATTTTTTTTTATTTAAATTCGGCGATTATGTTACAAAGTTAACTAATTCGGCTTCTAATGAAAGAGAATTAATCCTATTTTTGTAAAAAAAAGAAAGACAATTGAAGGTATATTTTTTAGGTACAGGTACGTCTCAAGGAATTCCAATTATAGGGAGTGATCATGAAGTTTGTAAAAGCACTGATTTTAAGGATAAAAGGCTCCGAGTTTCGGCTTGGATCACGTGGGAAGGTCATTCGTACGTTATCGATTGCGGACCTGATTTCAGGCAACAAATGTTGGCGTCCAATTGCAGAAAAATAGATGGTATCTTATTTACGCACGAACATGCCGATCATACGGCTGGTTTGGACGATATTCGCCCCTTCAATTATAAGCAGGGAGAGATTCCGATTTATGCCCATAAACGAGTACTTGCCAATATTGAAAAGCGATTCGACTACATTTTTGAAACTGAAAATAAATATCCTGGATCTCCCTCGGTAAAGACTATTGAAATATTTAACGAAGTTCCTTTTCCGATAGGTAACAAGATGGCTATTCCAATAACTGTAATGCACGGAAATCTCCAGGTTTTTGGGTTTAGAATTGATGATTTTGCCTATTTAACGGATGTGAAGACCATTGAAGAGGCCGAAATAGATAAATTGAGAGGTCTTAAAGTATTGGTGGTAAATGCTTTGCGCGAAGAACCTCATAATACACATTTTAATTTGCAGGAAGCCCTCGATTTTATAGCTTTGCTGAAACCCGAAAAAGCATATCTTACACATATCAGTCACATGCTCGGTTTTCACGAAGTCGTTCAAAAAAGATTGCCAGAAAATGTTTTCCTGGCTTACGATAATTTAGAAATTACAATTTAATCAACAAATGAAAAAATCATTACTCCTTTACGCTTTAATTTTGTCTTTAGTTTTTAATATTTATACCTATATGTATTTAAGTAAAGAGGTGACTTTTGAGCAAGAAAAATACACAAAAACGACTACCAAATTAAAAGATAGTCTACAGTCTGTTACCAATAAACTATCAGATGCCAATTATTTTTCATTGGAAAAAAATGAAAATGCCCAAAATTATTTCGAATCGGCTAAGTCGGATAAAATTAGAAATTTTGAGACCTTAATTCCTTACGTGACGGGACAGTTATTGGATTTGAATGCTAATCCAAAAGGGAATCCTTACACAGGACAGGAACAATTGGGAGCTACTAAGTTTTCAATTAATAAAGTAAAAGTGTTGAACCACCGTTGGATAATCGCTGATTACAGCGACGGAGAATATTGGGGCGAAGTATTGTTGAAATATTTTATCAACGATGACGAAAGCGTTTCTTTTGAAGTAAATCAGTCTTTTTTATATCAAAAGTAAAAGTCAGTATTAAGTGTTTAGTGGTCAGTTTTTTAGTATTCAGTTAATAGCTGACTACTAAAAAACTGACCACTTTTTTATAAATTTCTACAGAACAGATTACTAATTTTCAACAAGCCAATTCTTAAAATCAAAAAAGTTTTGTGGAGCAACTCCATGGCCTACAGGATATTCTTTATAGGTTACAGCAACATTTAATTTCTCTAAAAGTGCAGGTGTTTTTCTAGCCCAATCTACAGGGATTACCTGATCTACTGTTCCGTGGGATGCAAATATTTTTAGTTTGCTTAGGTTATTTTTTAAGTAATCTTCGGCTACGATTTCTAAATTGATATAACCGCTCATCGCTACCACTTTATTCACTTTTTCTGGATATGAAAGCGCCACTGCATAACTCAAAATTGAACCCTGACTAAAACCAATTAGGTTAGCATCATTGGCATCAATAGGATAATTGGCAACCAATTCATCAATAAAATTAGCAATTACATCTCTAGAAATTCGAGCTTGATCGTTATCGGAGAATTTATTTTGATCAGCATCAAAATTAATAGCATACCAAGCATAACTTCCATATTGCAAATCGTAAGGAGCACGGGCGGAGATAATATAATATTCGTTTTGCAATTCGCTTGCAAATGAAAATAAATCTGCTTCGTTACTGCCATATCCGTGAAGCAATAATAATAATGGATTTTTGTCGAGAATGACTTTTGGTTCTCTTATTTTATATTCTAAGGATAGATTCATTTTTTATATTTTGGTATTCAGAATTTAATTTATGATATGCTTTTAAGCCATTTCTGAAAGAACTCTCCAAGTAACGGAACTGGTTTTGTTTCGCCTTTTATGGCACTGAAAATACCATAGGTCCACAAAACAGAAACAAAAATCCACATAGGTGCAGAAATCATCAGGCTGTCAAAATTGCTAATGATTAATCCCAAAGAAATAAAAGTAAGTGTAAGTCCTAGTCCCTGACGAATATGGAAAGAAGCAAATTCATTTTTGTCTTCACCACTATTCATTGACATGGCTATAAATACGCCAATTCCTAAAATATAACTGGTAATGGCTGCTGTTTTTCCAGCTTCAATATTGTTGTTCATGCTATTTGGTTATCCTAAGATTAATTTTCCTTGATTCAAAATTCCATAAGCCTTCCCTTTTAGAGAAGTACCTAGAAATGCTGAATTCTTGGATTTTGAAAGTATGTTTTCTTTTGTGAATATGCTTATGCCTTCTGGGTTGAATAAAGTAATATTAGCAATTTCACCTTCGCTGATGCTATGATTTGGAATGCTAAAAATCGCTTTTCCAGAGGTAAATTTTTCGATTATGGTTTCTAATGGAAGTACAGTCATCAAAGCTCCAAAAGCACTTTCTAAACCAATAGTTCCGTTTTTGGCCATATCAAACTCCATTTTTTTGTGTTCAATGTCTATTGGATTGTGATCTGATGTGATTATATCGATAGTTCCGTCTAGAATTCCATTAATCAATGTTTGCCTATCACTTTCAGTTTTTAATGGCGGAGTGACTTTGTAACGGGTGTCAAATCCTTCCAGTTTTTCATCGGTCAATACCAAATGATGAACGGCTACGCTACAAGTAACATTTAGACCTTTTGCTTTAGCGTCTTTAATTAATTGAACCGATTTTGCTGAAGAAATGGTTGGGATATGCATTTTGCCTCCTGTGTATTCCAATAAAAATAAGTTTCGTGCAATCTGTAATTCTTCAGCCAAGTCAGGAATGCCTTTCAGTCCTAATCGAGTAGAAACAACACCTTCATTAGCGACGCCGTTCCCTTTTATTTTGTCATCCTGTGCAAAGGCGATAACCAATCCATCAAAATCCTGTACGTATTGCAAAGCTATTTTTAGCAAATTGGCATTGTCTAAACTTTTCGTGTAATCACCAAAGGCAACAGCACCAGAATTTTTCATGTCATATAATTCGGCCATGTCTTTGCCTTCGCTTTCTTTGGTTAAAGCTCCAATTGGAAAGAGTTGTGTGGCAAAACCATTGGCTTTGTTTTTTACAAAATTTACTGGGGCTTGATTGTCAATAATAGGATAGGAGTTGGGTTGCAAAGCAATGGCAGTAAAACCGCTTTTGGCAGCAACATCTAGTCCGTTTGCGATAGTTTCCCTATCTTCAAATCCAGGCTCACCAAGGGAAATACTACTGTCAAACCATCCTTGTGAAAGGTGAAGATTGTCTAGCTTTAGTTCTTCGGAATCATCGGTATTTGGAAGTGCCGTCCCTATTTTTTTTATAAAACCATCTACAATTAAAAGATCTATAGTCTGATTGTGAAAGGGACTTTTCGAATCGATAATTTTTGCTTCTCGGATGATTATTTTCATGTTGTTTTTATAATTTTTAGAAACCGGATTGTTATTTCACAAATTTGATAATTGCCATTTCCAATGCTAGGAAGAGTAGTGCAAAGATAATAAACCATTTCCAAATTTGATTGTCGCTTCGGTTGGTTTGTAGCGTATCAAAAATGGTTGAAATGGAATCACTTGTTTTATAATCGGATAATATGTTTTCGTTGACTTGATCCAGATTGCTTTCGGTTCTTGGGTAATTAAAGCTGATGTTTTCTATTGGTTTTTTAGAATCATATATGGTGTAATTACCTGCTTTTTCTGGGTAATCATTAAAGAATAATTGCACTTTGTTATTCAGCAGTTGTTGCACTGGGATAAATTGTTCTTCTGAATTTTTTACAGTCAGAATTTCATCTTTGGATAAAAGAACAGAAACAATATAGGAGCTGTTATTACCAATAGTGTTGGCATTTATACCATTATTTAGCTTGCATAAAGCCATTTTGTAAAAGACAGGAACAATCAAAGGCGACTGTTGAAAATTAGAATTTGAAGCATTTATAGGTGCAGAAAAAACATAAACTGATGAAACTGCATTTCGAAGCCCAATTAAAAACGGCGATTGATCCTCAAAATTTAAAACCGCAGGACTTGTGCTGGAAATTGTAAATTCCTTTTTGGTTTTTGGATATTGAAAATTATTGATTTTGTTTTCAAAAACGCCAGCAAATAACGGATGACTGAAGTTGATTTTGGTAATCAGTTTTTCATTTGATTCCAATGATTGGAATTGAGTTGAGCCAAACTGATTCAATAAAGTATTTAAATTGGGTATCGAAGCCGTTTCAGATGGAATTACAATCAGATTCCCACCTTTGTTCACAAACGCTTTTAAAGTAGTTTGCAAGGCTTGTGGGATTTCGTCCAGTTCATTCAAAACGATGGCATCTTGTTTGTCGATACTGTTGTAATCCAAAGTGCTTAACGTAAAAGAACTATAATTGAATTCATCATCGGTATAAATTCGGGCTAGGAAATTGTTTTTTTCGGGTACTCCGATGCTGATGATGTTTATCTTTTTGATTTTTGAAATGCTGAAAAACAATTTATTGTCGTAGGTTAGATCATTGTCCTCTATAGAAACATAACCATGAAAAGGCTGTTTTGGAATAGTGAAATTTATAGTTTCCTTTTTGTTTTTAAAATTAATGATGGTTTTGGCAATCAGTTTGTTTTGATTGTACAAAGCCACAGGAACGGGTTTAAAATTGGTACTGTAATTTGTGGTGTTTATACTTAATTCGTAAAAATCATCAAGCGTTTGGCGAATAAAAACACTGTCAATAGCCACATTATTTTTTTGCTCTGCCTTTGATACGATAAAATAGGGAACGTTATCAGTGTCAATGTTTTTTAATTGATTTTGATCCAGTCCCACGGCATCGGTGATGATTACAATATCTTTCTTGAAAGCCGATTTATGTGCTTTTATTTTAGCTATAATATTGTCCAATTGAAAAGGAATCGCACTGTATTTCAAGTTTTGTAATTCACTTCTAATGGTTTTGATATCCGTATTCCAATAATTGTTGCTATTGGTTAATAAAGAAAAATTTGCGTTTTCTGGAGTTTCTTCTAACAATTCCTGAATGGCACGTTTTAATAATTCCCCTTTTTTTCCTTTGGCCTGCATACTAAAGGAATTGTCCAAGACAATGTACATTTCATTGCTTGCATTTTTACTGTCTTTGGATTCGAAAAATGGTTGGGCAAAGGCAAGGATAATACAGGTCAATAAAAGTATTCTACAGGCCAAAAGCAACCATTTTTTGATTTTGGAACTTTTTCGGGTTTGAATAGAAAGTGCTTTTAGGAAACGAACATTAGTGAAATATTCTTTTTTGAAACGTCTTAATTGAAATAAATGCACCAAAATTGGAACAATAAACAGGAATAGAAAGTATAGAATTTCGGGTTGTTTAAAATGCATTCTAAGTTTTTGTTTGCTTCACAGGATTTTATAACAATGAAGTTCGTAAGATTTTGTGAGTCAAAAATACAAATTTGTTGACAGTTTCTCATGATGTTGTTATTATTTTTCAAAATAGAAAGGAAATAGGGGAATTCTGAAAGAAAATAAGTATTTTAGCTATTCTGAAAACTATAAATATGAAAAAAGTCTACCTATTTCTTTTATTAATTTTTTCTCTAGCCCCAATGTTGGCTCAAAAAAACAAAGTCAATCTTCTTGTAGGTACCTATACCAATCCATGTTATAGCAGAGGTATTTATGTGTATGAATTTGATACAAATAATGCTCAAATAAGATTAAAAAAATCATCAGATAGTATCGTTAATCCAAGTTATTTATCGCTTTCCAAGGATGAAAAATTTATTTATGCCGTAAATGAAAATGGAGGAGCAAGTACCGTAAGTTCTTTTGCATTCGATGCAGTAAGCGGGAAACCTAGTTCAATAAATACAGTAAGTTCCAAAGGAGCCGACCCATGTTATCTTATCAATGATGACAAAAATGTTATAGTTGCGAATTATTCAGGTGGAAATATTTCTGTTTTTGGTAAAAACGAGGACGGTAGTTTGACTGAAGCTAAACAAGTTATTCAACATTACGGTAAAGGTGTGAATGCCGAAAGACAAGAAAAGCCACACGTTCATATGGTTTATTTTTCACCGGATAAAAAATATGTTTTGAGTAATGATTTGGGGACCGATAAAGTGTATATATATAATTATAATCCAACTGCTACTTCTGATGTTTTAACATTAAAAGACAGTGTTTCGGTAAAAGCGGGGAGTGGACCAAGACATTTGACATTTAGCAAAAAAGGAAAATATGTTTACCTATTGCAAGAATTGGATGGTTCATTGACAACTTTTAGTTATGCAGACGGTAAGCTAACACAAATTAATGAAACAACTATTTTAGCTAAAGATTATAAAGGAACTTTTAGCTCAGCTGATATTCATGTTTCTCCAAACGGAAAATTTTTATATGCATCAAACAGAGGAGATGCAAATACAATTTCGATTTTTAAAATTTCAGGAAAAGGAAAACTAAAATCAAAAGGGCAAGTCAGTACTTTGGGTAAAGGTCCAAGAAATTTTGCTATTGATCCAACTGGCAAGTTTCTTTTGGTAGCGCATCAGTATACTAATGATATTATAATTTTTAAGATTAATAAAAGAAAAGGAACTTTGACCGATACAAAGAAAAGATTTGATTTGTGTTCTCCTGTTTGTTTGGTGTTTGCAAAGTAAAAAAGTGTTCAGTATTAAGTATTCAGTTATCGTTTTTTATATAAAACCAAATAGCCCATAGTTTTAACTATGGGCTATTTGGTTAACTTAATACTTAATTCTGCTTACTTATTTTTTATCCTTACGTTTTTTGGCTTGGTTTTTAAGCATATTTCTATTTACAGAACCATGTGTTTTCTTCTTAGTTACACCAGGTCCCCCTAGATTAACTTTTTTATTCTTTTTACTTTTCTCTTGAAAAGCGCCATCACCTTCTAGTTTTTGTTTTTTCATCAAAAACTTTATAGGCTGTCTGTCTTTTTCTGGCTCGATTAATTTTAAAGATACTTCCACTTCTTCAGGAAAAATTTCCACTTCCAATTCTGTATTCATCAAAATTTCGATAGCTACTTTTGATTCTTCTTCTCGAGGCGTGATTAAACTTATAGCAGTTCCTGTGGCATCGGCACGACCCGTTCTACCAATACGGTGCATGTACAATTCTGGTAATTCCGGCATCTCGAAGTTGATTACATGGGTAATGTTTGAAATATCCAAACCTCTCGCCATAATATCGGTAGTGATCAATCCACGAAGATTTCCTTCTTGAAATTCAGCCATTGTGCTTAAACGGTAATTTTGAGATTTATTGGAGTGGATTACACCAAACTGACCTTCAAAATCTTCCTCGACACGTTGATGAACCATATCAGAAATCTTTTTGTTATTCACAAAAACCAATACACGACTCATGTCTTCATTGGTTTCTAATAAGTGTTTTAAAAGATTGATTTTGGTATTGAAATTAGGGACTTGATATGTGATTTGTGTAATGTTTTCAAGTGGTGTTCCTGATGCAGATAGAGTAACTTCTTCAGGATAATCAAAATAGTCATTCAAAATTGCATCTACTTCATCGGTCATTGTTGCCGAGAATAATATGTTTTGACGTTTTTTTGGCATCATAGCCAAAATTGAAGTCAACTGAGTACGGAATCCTAAATTCAACATTTCGTCAAACTCATCGATAACCAGTTTTTGCATTTCCTCAAAGCGGATTACATTATCCAACGTTAAATCCATAACTCTACCAGGAGTTCCCACAAGTATATCGCATCCTTGATAAACCAAGGTTTTTTGAGTATTAATATTTACCCCACCAAAAATTCCAATAGTACGAACCGACATGTATTTTGTCAATTTTTCGACTTCTTCCACAACCTGAACTACTAGTTCACGAGTTGGAACAAGGATTACTATTTTTGGAGTATGTCCTGGCGTAAATTTGTATAATTTTAATAAAGGCAATAAATAGGCAAATGTTTTACCAGTACCTGTTTGCGCAATTCCCATCATATCACGGCCAGACATTATCACAGAAAAAGTTTTTTCCTGAATAGGAGTTGGGGATGTAAAACCTAAATCGGTTATTGCTTTTTGTACAGATTTAGGGAGATTGAATTGTTCGAAAGTGCTCATTATTGTTTTAATTTTGTGCAAAGATAGGTTTTTTGAAACTAAGGAAAGAAAGGTCAAGCTAACTTTGGCTTTATTTTGGAATGGACTGTTGCATTTTGAATAGGAGTAAATGTCTATAATGATAAAACCTCTGAAAAATTACTTGGGGAAATAATAATCAGAGGTTTAGGTAAACAAACAAAACAAATGGTTTTAAGCACTAATGCTCACTTCCACTTCTTTTGGTTTTATGCTGTAATTCTTTTTTGCAAATAAACGTTTTACTCTAAGCAATAATTCATTTGGATTAAAAGGCTTAGATACAAAATCATCAGCTCCCAAATTAAAAGCCTCAATGACTGTCCCTTCTTCTTCACCTAATGATGAAACCACAATAACAGGAATGTTTTCAAAGGTTTCCTTAGAATATCCTATTATTTCAAGTCCAGAACGAAAAGGAAGCATAATATCAGTAATAATCAAGTCTGGTATGAGTACGGGAATTTTCTCTATAGCACTCAAACCATCTTTACATGATGTTACCTGATATCCTTCTTTTTTAAGAATGAATTCAAGGATTTTAATCATCAATATATCATCCTCTGCAATCAATATTTTTAAATCTGAATTGTTCATGTTTTTATCTTTTAATCGTTCCCTTAGGAGTTTATAGATTTTAAAAATCCATAAAATGCAAATAAATCCGTTGAAATGCATTTGTTGTATATTTACAACAACTATGCCAAACATTTATTTACTGTTTTTAAACCTCTTAAAGTTTTGATAAAGAGTCTTAAATTGTTCCCAATTTTATATATCTGTTAATGATTAAGTTAGAGTAAAGAAGTGCCCAATGATTGAAGAAGCATCATTGAAAATATGTAAATGTGTGTAAACTAAGAAGAATTGTAGAATGTTAATTTGGTGCAGAAAGATTAGGCATTTTTGTTATTATCGTCCCGCTTTCCGTTACAATCTCCCGAAAAAAACGAGAGGATTTTCACTTTAATCGGGGCTAAGGGGTAGCATTTGGCTATTTTGCCATCAGCTAAAAAGAAAAAAAGTATGATAGAATTTAGGTTAGTATTATTTATTATTCAACTCAATTTCATCAATCATTACCATTGGTTTTTTGTTTTTTCGTTTTCTCCAAATAGGCAATTCATTAAGATTTTCGACTTCAATTTTTAGAACGTCATATCTGCTGAAGTTATTCGATTTAAATTCCCAAGATTTTATGGTTGTTTCGGAATCCTCCGTTAATTTATCGCTTTCCAATTGGGTGATAAGTTGCCATTTGTCTTTTTTAAGTCCATAGACACTGATTTTTTTGGGTGTAAAAATCCAATGTCTTTGATCATTTAAGGAATTGATTCGGATAGTGTTGAAATTTAATTTTTGGGTCGTGATTTCAATTTCGGGATTAGTGCCGTACCAACCAATCCAGTTGATAGCAGGATTTTTGTATCCGCGAACACCGTCAACCAGTCCATAACTTCCTTTACCCGTGTTTTCATCGGCTGGAGGAGTCAAAAAACGAACTTTGTATTTTTCTCCCAAATGGTTACAGGTGTTTTTTTCTATAGCTAGCCATTCTTCATAATATCGGTCTGGTGATAAGCCACCTTCACTGAGCTCATAAATTCCAAAGGCATTACAATTTTTTGTAAAGCTTAGCACTCTTTCTCTAAGTTGTTTTCCTTGATCATCTTTATTTTTGCCCGCAAACATTCCGTGCTTGTCTTTCCCGTAAAATTTAGCTTGCTCAAAATATACATATTCCAGAGCCAGTCTCAATTTTAGAATTCGTTTTGTCAAAGTTGGATTGTCATTGACAGCGTTTTCGGCTTGGCTTATGATTTTATCGTATTGATCCATAGCCTCGGGACTGAGAAAAGTATTCCTGTTTTGAATTGGGTCCGTATAAATGTCTAGATATCGATTTGCTTTTTCTTGATATAGAGTTAACAAATTAATGTATTTTTTAACAAATGGTGCAGCCTTTCCGTAAAAGCCATTTAGAAAATCATTGGTGACTTCTTCGATATCGATTTGGGTATTCCAAATGATTTTGGCCAAAAGATATTGTCTTAATTCATATAAATCTCCAGGTACATCGGCATATCCTTGTACAAAAAGACCTTTCACCTGATTTTGCTCGAAAAGTTTGTAATTCTTTGCAAAGGTTTGAAAATTAGGAAAAGGTGAAAGATAATTGGTGAATTCTATCGTATAATCCCATAAATACAAGTGTTGGGCAGTTGTGCTCCAATTTTTTAGAATATCCAAAAAGGCAGCATTGTTTGGTGCTTCAGTAATTGCTTTTCCGCGATTCAATTGTATTGGGCAAAAAAGAGTGTAGATGTTGGGTTCAATTTTTAGATTTACTGGAGCTCTATAGGTGTGGAGATAAGCTAATGTCGTGATTCTTGTCTTTGGAAATTGAGCTGCTATTTTATTCAGAAAATAATAAAAGGAACCTTGCGGGCCTCCGTGTTTTTCGTTCAGGGTTTTGCATCTGTCGCATTCGCAATAAACGGCATCGTCATTTTGGCTCACCGAGAAAAAGCTTGCATTTGGATTTCGAGTAATTATTTCACTCATTTTCTTTGTTATAATTTCGACCACAGTGTCGTTGGACATGCATAACGATTCAGTGTTTCGCTGTCCTTCGTAGTAAGCAAAAAACTCGGGATTGGTTTTGAAATAGGTTTTGGCATTCAATAATTTATAAAACGAATGTCCCCAAATTCCGAAATCATTGATATGCCAGTCCAGTTTGTGCCAATCCCTGAAATCTTCATCATAACAATCGGGATAAAATAAGGCACGGTATTCAAATGAAGGTTTGTAGGCTTGATTTGAATTTTTAGGAAAGGATACTTGTTTCAACTTTGGAATGAAACTGTCTTTTGCTGTGTATTTTCTAAATCCCCAAATTTCCAGTAAAGTGTAAACGGCATAACGCAAAGTTTTCTCATTCGAACCAATCAGATAAATGTTCTTCTCGTCACTTTTGATGACAAAAGTATTTTCTTGAACCGCGTTTTTATCGAAAGTAATTTCCAGAATTATTTTTGAGTTATGATTACTTTTTGGATTGTCAACTTGTATGAAAAAAGGAATTTCAAAAGCCTGGTCCAAATATGTTTTTAAAATTGTTGCAGCATTTTTGGCACCATCATTTGTGACAAGTATAATAACTTCTTGACCTTTCGTGTTTGCTAAATTAAAGGAGTTTTGTGCCATAATTTTGCTGTTGAAAAAGAATAATAAAAAAGTAATGGCTAGATAAAAGTATTTGGTTCGCAATTTATTTATTATTTAGTTCATCTTAATTATTCTAGATAAGATATCTGATTTGCGCTAATTTTATTTATTAGCATTCACTCGCGTGAGGGATTACAGTGGAGCTCTTTTTTCTTTTCAATTGCCACGGGTTTAAACCCGTGGCAATTGAAAAGAAAAAAAGCGGGAATGGAAAGCCCGACCCGGAGTTTTTACGTAGGGTCATGCCCTTATTAAAATACTGTTTTTAAAATTGATATTGAAACATCAAAGCAATTTCGGTTTCGATTTGTTTCAAGCCGGGAGCATATTCTTGATTGTTCACAGATAATTGTAATCCTGTTACGTAATGCTCACCAAACAATCGATAATAACCGCCTCCAATCCTAAAGGAATCAAGTGATAAACGTTGCTCTATTTGCCCAAGAGTAGTTCGCTCATCTGGCGAGGTTCCGTAACCTGCAATTAATGTCAAGTAGTCAAACCGAGTGTTGAAATAATAACGGCTTGTTAGTGTGAAAGCAGGATAAACAGTACTGTTGTCAAATTGAAAGTAGGATCTTAGATTGAGCCAATAGGAACCCAAATATTTTCCAATTCCAAGAACTGCGGTGGCAAAGTTGGTGTCTTCGGTATCAATGTATCGAACACCCAAATCTCCTTCCCAACCTTTGTTGAAATTATGGAAAAAAGAATATCCAAGTCTTAATTTTGGAAAGACAGGGTCGTTGCTATAACCAGCTCCAATGTAGGAATAACTATTTTTACTTGTAAAAAGATAACTTTCGGCTTCGTATTGAATACCATTGGTTACGCTTTGTCCATCTGCATATCGATTAGAATAATTAATTCTGGCAATGGCCGATCCCCAATTTCGTTGCCTAATGTATTGTAAACTTCCATAATGCCAAGGTCCATAACCAGATCGGTCAAAGGTGGTGAAATTGTAATTGACACCAATTCGATCCGATTTATTTCGAGTGTCCTCAATGAAATAATGCAATTTAAAATCAGAATCTTTGGGATACATGGTCTGCATTTCTTTTAGATAAGCCTCACTTTTTTCCTTTTCTCCCTGCAGTTCATAAATCGTAATTTTTTTGTGTCGAAAATCTTTATTCCCGGGATGTGCTTCAATAGCTTTATCAACAATAATTTCGGCATCGGAATAGTTTTTCTCTTCGATATCCATATTGATGAGATAGGTGAAAGCGTCTTCATAAACAGGGTTTTTATCGATGACATATTTGTAATAATATCGGGCACTGTCTTTTACATTTGTCAATTGATAAATTCGTCCAGTCAATAAATAAAAATCCAAATAATCTGGAGCCAATTTTATTCCCAAATGGGTTTTCTTCAATGCCGATTCGTAGTTTTTGTCTTTGTTTACTTCTTTTATGGCAACATTCAAAAGACTATCGACATCGATTTTTTGGGACCAAACAGCATTATTCTTCGCCATTCCCAATACAAGAAAAAGAATAAAGAGGATCTTGGTGTAGTTTTTATATTTCATGCCTTTTAAAAATTTTGAATTATGAAATCTAATCTTGTTTTGGTGAAGTATTAAATCCTTGCCGTTGCATGTTCCCCCAGCTTTGTTCTTTTTGTCTAAAAAAATGATAATACCCTTTTAATGAGGCATACACATTTACAGGATGGTAGCAGAAAGGTTCAATCATTGCCATCAGAACAAGTATTATGATTTCCTTGGTATTGGCATAATTTTTATAAATAATGTCGTCCAACAATATCGAGATAAATGTTATAATGAGATAAAATAGATATATAATTAAGGACAGGTAGATCAAATTATTATAATCCATGTTCAAAATGAAAAAGCTAATGATTAAGACAATCACCCCAGTTAATTCTAGAATTGGAATCAGAAATTCAAAGAAAAAGAAATAAGGAAATATAAGAAATCCAGTTTTTCCATATTTTGGATTAAAAAAAATGTTCCTGTGCAAATATAAAGTTTGAATTAATCCTCTAGCCCAACGTACTCGTTGACGAATCAGAACTTCTTTTGTGGCTGGTACTTCTGTCCAGCAAAGTGATTCAGGAATGTATTTAATTAAAAAAGGTAATTTGTTATCATACATATATTTCCTCATTCGGGTAATGAGTTCCATATCTTCCCCTAGTGATTTATGCCAATAGCCTCCTGCCGCAACAGCAATTTCTTTGTCAAACATGCCTAATCCTCCCGAAACTAATAACAAACCATTGATTTGGCTCCAAGCCATTMTGCCAAAAAGAAAGGCGCGAACGTATTCCAATTCTTGAAATCTAGGATACCATCCTTTTGGAAAATGAATTTTCAAAAGAAATCCATCTTTTACTTCACAAGAATTTGAAATTCGGATGCCAGCTCCTGTAGCAATAACTTTTGTTTTGCTTTCTATAAAAGGTTTGGCCAGTTTTATGATGGTGTCATTTTTCAGAATACAATCTACGTCGGTACATAAAAACAAAGGGTACTTGGTGGAGTTTATCCCTGCATTGGACGCATCAGCTTTACTTTTACCATTCTCTTTGTCAACAACCAGTAATTTTGAATATAGAGGGTTGGTGGATTTATAATGGCCTCTTACAGTGCTTGTTTTAATTTTTTCCTGATAATAGAAATCGACTTTTATTAGTTCAAATTCATCAATTAGTTTTTGGAGGGTATCATCCGTGCTACCATCGTTTACCAATACGACTTCGTATTTTGGATAGGTCAGAGAAAGTAATGATTTGACATTAAAGACAACGGTTGCCCCTTCATTAAATGCAGGTGCTACTACAGAAACGCCAGGAATATAATTTGATTTTAGTATAACATTGTTTGGTATGAAATTTTTTGTGTTTAAATGTTTTTTTATGGCATAATAGGATAATATTGCCAAGGTGCAATAGAAGAGAATATAGATTATGGAAAAAACACCTATAAAATGAGAGTAAATTGATACATCCTGTTCCATTAGAGATTGGGGGTTTTAACGTGTTTTACCATTTTTTGTACGTCGGTATTATCTATAAAATGGGAATCAAAGTAGTTTGGGTTTATTTTGAAAAGACAATAAACAGCATCTAGTTTGATGCTTTCATTCGTTTTTTTTTCTAGTAAATCTGCAATAAAAATCTCTGATTCAGTTGTTCCAATTTGAGATAGTGTAGTAAAAATTTCCATTTTATTTTGAGTGTCTTCTTGCTCAAATTGTTCAATTAAAGCATGTTCTGCTTCGGCAATAAACAGAAATTTAACAGCAGTAATCGCTTCAAAACGTACTGCTCTATCTTTATGCTTTAATAATTTTATTATGCTTTCATTTTCTTTTGTAAAATTATAGAATGTCATTAATTTAATGCCAAGTTTTACAATTGAAACATTTTCAGAATGAATCCATTGACTCAAATTAGAGGGGATTTTTGTTTTTTTATGATGCAAAATATCCATGAAATTTATTTCGCCGGCAATTCTAACAGGATCTTTATAATTAATTAATGTTTCTAATTCATTGGGATTTAATGAAATTAAGGTTAGGAATGCACTGGACTTGATATTTCTGTTTTTACTGTTTAATAGAGGCATAATGTATTCCTGCCCTTTTTTATATTCTAAAGATTGTAATTGATACATTCCAAGACACTTTAGATAAAAACGGTTACTTTTCAAAAGTTTTTTGGTGAATTCAAACAAACCAAATTGTTCGTATATAAATTGGAGAGTTTTGGTAACATCACCTTTTAAATTAGATTTTAAAAAAATAATTTCATTCAGAATTAATTTTTTGCACCAATTTTTTTCAAAAGGAATTGTTTTTTTGAATTGTTCTATTTCTGCTTTGAAAAGTTTTTTTTCAAAAGGAGAAAAAATCATATTAGTTAAAAAATTGTCAATTTCACTTTTTGTGGCTTCCAATTTTGGTCTAAATTGATCGTATATAAATCTATTGATAATCAAAAAGGCTATTAATAGAATAAGCCCACAAGTCAATATGAGAAGAGCAATGTGGATAAAATAATAGATTAATACATCCATTAATAAAAGGTGTGTTTTGAAAAAGATTATAAAAAAAACTATGTCAATGCTGGGTTGTATTCTTTTGTTTTAAAAAAAATATACATAAAGATAATGATTATTCTAAATGTTTAAAATAAAATAATGTAAAACAGTTTGTTATGAATTGTAAATGAGTCGATTTTATGGTGAACCAAAAAATAACTTTTAGAAGTTAAAAATATAATTCTAAGTGAAAAGAATTGTGAGGATTCTTGTATCTTGTTCAAAACCCCTCGAAAACGCCCAGTCCAAATAAGGCAAAATCGTATTTTACGGGATCCATTGGGTCTAGTTTTCTTAAATTTAAATCTAATTCGGCTAATGCTTTTCCGTCATTTTGTTTTCGGGCAAGCAGACCTAATTTTCTGGCTACATTACCAGAATGTACATCTAAAGGACAAGACAGTAGTGAAGGGGAGATGCTTTTCCAAATTCCTAAATCAACACCTTTGTTGTCTTGTCTGCACATCCACCTTAAATACATATTTATCCTCTTGGCTGCAGATCCTTTTAATGGGTCTGAAATGTGTTTTTGCGTTCTATTAAGGTGTGGAATTTCAAAAAAAAGTTGTTTGAATTTATGGATACTATTTTGCAAATCGTTTCCTTCTATGTTTTGACTAAAGATAGTTTCCAATCCACCATGATTTTGATAAATATGCTGTAGTCCTTTGATAAATCCTACAAAATCTTGCCCATTGAAAGTACGATGCACAAAAGTTTCTAATCGCTCCAAGTCGGTTTCCTGATGTGACATTACAAAGTCGTAAGGAGCATTACCCATCATATCCATCATTTTATGTGCATTCTTGATAATCATTTTTCGATTGCCCCAAGAAATAGTTGCACTCAAGAATCCAGCGATTTCTATATCTTCCTTTTGGGTAAATAAATGCGGAATTTGTACAGGATCACTATCGATGAAATCCTGATTGTTGTATAATATTACTTTCTCGTCTAGGAAAGATTTGAGTTCGGCTTTATTCATTTTGTTATTCTTTTGAAGTGCTTTTGGCGTAAAAACCATCTTTCAAATTTGTTGTCCGCATTTGAGGTTTTACTTTGTAATAGTAATTGAAATATTCTATTTGGTCTTTATTTACACAAGGAAGTTTTCCATCTCCTGAACTCCAAAAAAAATCATTCTCGACGGGAGAATAAAAATGAAGATTACCGTTTTGAAGGTATTCAAATGTAGTATTGAATTTTGTGTTTTTATAGGGAAAAATAATATTTTTTGTCGAAAAATTACTGCTTGACAAAACGAATTTATTTTTAGTAAAATAATTTAAATTAATTGGAATTAATAAAGCAAATCCAGTTATGAAAATCGAAAAATAAAGAGATAAAAGAATAAACCTTTTTTTACTAAGAAATAAAGCGATCAAGAAAAAAGAAAAAAACAATAAAAAATTCATGTAGAATCGATATTGTGGAGAGGTTAAAAACAGTAATGCTATCTGGAGGCACATCATAAAGTATAATGCCCATATTCCCTTCTTATGGAAATATTTATATATGAATATCGGACTGGCAATAATGAGAATTATGCTTAATTTATTGAATAAACCGTGCAATTTTGGTAAAGTTAGCCACCTAGTGAGTAATTCATAAGCAGTCATCTTATTGTATTGCTCATCTGTCAAGAAATAACCATATAGTTTAGTTTCTTTATAATACAATTTTGCTATTGCTTCAGGAATTCTATAATCGGTTTCGAAGAAATGAAAATTGATTACTGGGAAAAATGGAAAGCCACTAATGATAGTGTTCTTAATTACAAAAAGGACCAATATAATGATTGAAACTAAGACAGATTCAAAAAGCTTAGGTAATAATTTTTTGAAATTTTTAGCTAATAAAATAATAGGAATAAAAATTAATGCAAAAGAAGTTGTTTTAATGAACAAAGAAAAAACAACCAAAATCACTATCAGGTTAAAATTTTCAACATCAAGTTTTTTAAAACTCTGCAAAAAATAAAAGAAGATAATAAAAGAAAAAATATAGATCGGAATATCTGGGGAAGGTGAACTTATAAATTGGAAGAAAAATACGTTTGCCAATGGGAGCAATCCGATTATCAGATATTCACGATTCTTGTTTTTGAAATATTCATTCAATTTTGTAATTGAAAATATATTTCCAAGTAAAAGACAAAAACCACTGATGTCATTGAATTTATCATATAAAAATGAAAAATTATAAGCGCTTTGTAAAATGTGCCAACCACTTGTTTGGGCTAAAAAAAAATGTAAGTTGGCTAGACCTTTTACAAAACCATATTCATTGATCCATTTTATTGTCTGAATATAATATGATTCGTTATCTAAAACATAGGGAATAGAAGCACATTGAGCTAAAATCAAAATAGCAATAATGCTTAATGCTATTTTTAATGGAGTTGTTAGTGAAAGTATTTCCTCGAAAAATAATTTATAAAGAAGCCGAATTTCTTTTTGAAATTTTGAAAAGACAACAAGGTTAACTATAAGAAGAACTATATGAAACTCAAAGTTTACTCTTCCAAAAATAGCCCAAATACTAGTAAAAACAGTGGTAGTAAAAAGTCCTAAAACAGTATAAATAACAAAATTTTGATTCTTTAACCGTAGGATTCTGTCGGTGACAAAACCAAGATTGATTGTCGAAAAAAAGATATAAATCCAACTTAAAAGAATCAAAACCATTTTATAGCATTATTTGTCCATCAGTCATTACCAATTTTCGATCAGCCATATTGGCTAATTCTTCATTATGTGTTACAATCACAAAAGTTTGCCCAAATTCATCTCGTAGTTGAAAAAATAACTGATGTAAATTTTCGGCAGAGTGAGTATCCAGATTTCCTGAAGGTTCATCTGCAAAAATAACATCAGGTTTGTTGATTAGTGCTCGTGCTACAGCAACGCGTTGTTGTTCTCCACCAGAGAGTTCATTGGGTTTGTGATCTATTCTGTGTGATAGACCCAAATATTCCAATAATTTTTTGGCTTCTTTTTCGGTTTCAGTTTTTGATCTGTTGGCAATAAAAGCAGGTATGCAAACATTTTCCAAAGCTGTAAATTCTGGTAGTAATTGATGAAATTGAAAAATGAATCCTAAATTTAAATTTCTGAATTTGGATAACGATTTGTCATTCATTTTCAAAATATCTTCATTATTTATAAAAAGCGATGTAGCATTTTCTGGAGTTTGATTTTCGGATTCTTTTTTTGTTGGACTGGGTTTGTCCAATGTTCCCAGAATTTGTAATAGTGTTGTTTTCCCCGCACCAGATGCTCCAACAATAGAAACAATTTCGCCTTTTTTAATATGTAAATCTACTCCTTTTAATACTTCAAGTTGATCGTAATATTTATGTATATTTTTTGCGTGTATCATTTCAAACTGTTTTTACAAAGAAACAAAGTATTTGGTAATTAACCTTCGTATTAAAGCGATTTTTCTACAGGATAAAATCTGAAAAATAAAGGTTAGATTCGTATATTTATATCAATTTAATTTAAAAAAATGGAAAGTAAAAATGCAGTTGTAGTAAATAACAATCTAAAAAGTAAAAAATTACTTTTAGGAATTCTATTTGATGCTATCGGTCTATTGTCCTTTACCATTCCTGGAATAGGAGAGTTCGGGGATGTAGTTTGGGCACCGCTTGCTGGTTTTTTGATGACCAAAATGTACGAAGGCAGAGTAGGGAAGGTCGCTGGTGTTTTAACTTTTGTTGAAGAAATATTACCATTTACTGATGTTGTTCCTTCTTTTACTCTAACTTGGATATATACCTACTTGATAAAAAGTAATGGCAATGAAAATAGAAAGAATTAATTGTTTTTGGAGCAGAAACATTTGGCATTTTTGGCATCATCCTCCCGCTTTCTGTTACAATCTTATAAGCCGAACACCGGCTTATAAGGATTTCCACTTCAATCGGGGCTAAAGAGTTAGTATTTTGCATTTTTGTTATCATCCAAAAAAAGGAAAACAGCAATAATCAAGCTCAGTTTTTGTAGATTTTAATTTTTAAAATTGTCATAGATATTGTCATTGCCATTTAAAAGTTTCTAACAATTTCTTTCAATTGATTGTCTAACTCTGGATTTGAAATCACATTTGCATCAACATCAAAATTATCATTGAAACTCGGCAATGAAAAAATTGCTTTTATATCGGCGTTGAAGCGGGGGAAATTATTTTTTGCTATTTCAAGAACAGTTGCTCCGCCTCTAGCCCCCGGCGAAGTAGCCATCAATAGCATTGGTTTATCCTGAAATATTTTTCCATTTATTCTAGAACACCAATCGACAGTGTTTTTGAAAGCAGCGCTATAATTTCCGTTGTTTTYGGCTAGTGAAACCACCAAAATATCGGCTGTTGCTATTTTGTCCAAAAACGCTTTCGCCAAAGGGTGCTGACCAATTATTACTTCTTTGTCAACACTGAATAAAGGCATTTCATAATCGTTTAAATCCAATACTTCAACTTGGGTGTTTTCAAACAAACCAGCTGCATAAGTGGCTAATTTTTTATTAATGGATTTTTTACTGGGACTTCCGGCAAAGGCGATGATTTTCATAATAAATTAGTTTTGTTTAAAAGTAATAAAAATTGGAACATAAAAAAACCTGCAAAATGACTCTTGCAGGTTTTCTCTCTATTTTCTTTATTCTTTTCTCTATTTTCTAACGACTAAACGTTGAATCTGAAGTGCATTACATCTCCATCTTTTACAATATATTCTTTTCCTTCGACTTTGAATTTCCCAGCTTCTTTGGCTTTTGCTTCTGAACCGTATTGAACGTAATCTTCATATGAAATCACTTCGGCGCGGATGAATCCTTTTTCGAAATCAGTATGGATAACTCCTGCGGCTTGAGGTGCAGTTGATCCAATATTGATTGTCCAAGCGCGAACTTCTTTGACACCAGCCGTAAAATACGTTTGCTGTTTCAATAATTTGTAAGCTGCACGAATTAAAACTGATGCTCCTGGCTCAGTCAATCCCATATCTTCTAGGAAAACCTGACGCTCTTCATAGCTTTCTAACTCGGTGATGTCAGCTTCTGCTCCTACTGAAAGGATAATTACTTCTGCCTCTTCATCTTTTACTAATTCACGAACTTGATCTACATATTTATTTCCGTTTACAGCTGAACTTTCATCAACATTACAAACATATAACACCGGTTTTGCAGTAATCAACTGAAATGACTCCATCAAAACTTCTTCATCATTACCTTGAGGAATAATTGTTCTTGCCGATTTAGCCTGTAATAAATTTTCTCTGATTCGGTCTAAAAGTGCTTTTTCAGTCTGCGCTTCTTTATTTCCAGTTTTTGCAGCACGGTTTACTTTTTCTAAACGTTTTTCAACAGTTTCCAAGTCTTTTAATTGCAATTCAATATCGATAGTTTCTTTATCGCGAATAGGGTTTACATTTCCGTCTACGTGAACAATATTGTCATTGTCAAAACAACGCAAAACGTGAATAATAGCATTACACTCTCTGATGTTTCCTAAAAACTGGTTTCCTAAACCTTCACCTTTACTAGCACCTTTTACCAAACCTGCAATATCTACGATATCTACAGTAGCCATTTGAACGCGCTCTGGCTTAACTAGTTCTTCCAATTTATTGATTCTTGGATCTGGAACGTTTACAACTCCAATATTAGGTTCGATAGTACAAAACGGAAAGTTGGCACTTTGCGCTTTTGCGTTCGATAAACAATTGAATAATGTTGATTTTCCAACATTCGGTAACCCTACAATTCCTGCTTTCATGATATGTTTGTTTACAAATAACAGTTGTCTATTACTTGTCCTTAGTAATTCCTTTTTTAAAGTTTGCAAATATAAGATATAAAGACATTACTCCACAAATATTCCCCTACCTTTTACCTTTAGCACACAAGAATACTTCAAGCACTAAAATTTTCATCTAGTCACAACACCAAAAGCAGCAATTTTGTTACGCTAAATGGTTTTAATTAAAATAGAATGTACTTTCTCTTGTTTAAAGTCTCGCTACGATTCTTAAAGGTAATATTGACAATTCTTTAAAAATTACCCGATGAAATAAACATATCAAAAAAAAGAAAAATATAAATTAAACCTATATAATTACCAATTGCTTTTTTTCTAATAGTTATAACTGTTCAGAATTACTGTATTGATAAATATTTTTAAATTTTAAGATAAAATATAACATTATATGTTTTTTATGTTAATATTATGTTATATTAGCCCCAATAATAAACCAATAACCAACCAAACTTAATGATTATGAAAAAAATCGCGTTATTATTCTTTTTGTTAAATGTCTCGTTTATGATGGCCCAAAAAGAAGTTTCAGGAACCGTAAAAGACAAGACGGGCACTCCGCTTCCAGGAGTTAATGTTCAGGAAAAAGGAACGAAAAATGGAATCTCGACTGATATGAATGGTAGTTACAAACTAAATGTAAATGAAGGAGCCACATTAGTTTTTAGTTATATAGGCTTTGTTACAGTTACAAAATCAGCTTCAGCAGCGATTGTAGATGTTAATTTAGAAGAAGAAGAGGGTGGTCAAAAACTAGAGGAAGTTGTTGTTACAGGAACGCGTACTGCTCCTCGAAGTAACACCACAAGTGCATTGCCAATTGATGTGTTGTCCTCGAAAGATTTGGCAGCTACCGGGCAAGCTACTTTTGATAAGGCATTGCAATACAGAATTCCGTCCTTTAATACTGTAAATACACCAGTTAATGATGCTACTTCATTACTGGATCCTTACGAAATAAGAAATATGGGACCTAGTAGAACATTAATCTTAATCAATGGTAAACGTAAAAATTTAAGTTCACTACTTTATGTTCAAACATCTCCAGGCCGTGGAGAAACAGGAGCAGATATATCAGGTATTCCAACAGAGGCTATCGAAAGAGTTGAGATTTTAAGAGATGGTGCTTCTGCTCAATATGGTTCTGATGCAATTGCAGGGGTAATGAATATTATCTTGAAAAAGAATAGCACAGATGGTTCAGTAACTTTAAGAACTGGTATTACAGCCGAGGGTGATGGAGAAATGCTTGGTATTACTGTAAACAACGGAACCACAGTAGGAGATAAAGGTTTTCTAAATTACACGATCGATTTTTCTAAAGTAAATCAAGCTAATAGACCAGGAAAAGTTGATGCTGATGGTGATTTTAATGATTTTGTGAAAGTAAATCCTGATGTATATGGTAGTTATGTTAATGATGACAATACTCTGGGTGGTACTGATATATCTGGAATGACAGAAGCTGAAAAGGAAGCAACTTTTGCCTCATATCAAGGATCTGCGGATTATAATGCAAAATTAGCTACAATAAACCAAGGAAATACAACTGGGAAACAATCTGTTGTTGATTTTTTAAAAGAAAAACCAGACGCAGGAAACATCAATGGTTCTCCAGAAACGGCAGCTGCTAAATTTGAAATCAATGGTGGAAACGAAATCAACGAAAATACAAATTTGTATTATAATGCAGCTTATGTCTATAAAAAAGTAAACTCATATGCCAACTACAGAACTCCATACTGGAGATCAATTAAAAATCCTTTTGAAAATTCAGCTATTCCAAATTGGGGAATTGGAACTACCTATCCAACTTATTACAAAGATTTTTTCAGTAATGGTTCTGCTGCAGCATACAGAGGTTATGTTCCAACTTTTGAAGGAGATTTAAATGATTATAACGCTACTTTGGGCTTTACTACTACAAAGAATGGATGGAAGAGCGATGTTAGTGTTACTACAGGAGGAAATAGCCAAACTTATACTGTGCAAAACTCTGTAAATAGATCGGATATTGTTGATCCTTCTACTGGCGAGCATGTGTATCAAGAAAATAGCCCTATCTACTTCAAACCGGGAGGAACTTCATTTAACCATATCGTTGGGAATATAGATATTTCAAAAACACTTTCGGATCATATCAGTATAGCTTTTGGATCGGAGTTTAGAACAGAAACTTTTGGTGTTCAAGAAGGAGATAAAGCCTCTTGGGATGGATTAGGAGCTGATTCATTTGCTGGTAACCGTCCTGAAAATTCAGGAAAATGGAATCGTTACAATTTTGGCGCTTATTTGGATGTAGCTTATGATGTGACCAAAGATTTCTTAATTAATGGTACCGCACGTTATGAAGATTATAGTGATTTTGGAAATGCTACTGTTTGGAAATTAAGTTCAAGATATAAATTTCTTGATGACAAAGTTACTTTAAGAGGTTCTGTTTCAACTGGATTTAGAGCTCCTACTTTGCACCAAATCTACACTCAAAAATCGCAATATTCTTTTGTACCTGGAGCAGGAATTCAAGTAAGTGGAATTATTAATAATATTTCTCCACAAGCGCGTCAATTAGGTATACCTCAATTGGATGCTGAAAAATCAACAAATATTACTGTTGGGATAGGATCAAAACCATTTAAAAATTTCAATTTCACTCTTGATTATTACAATATCAAAGTAGAAGACAGAATCGTATTGGGTGATAAACAAGATACTCAATTTGGATCAGTTGCTTGGTTTTCTAACTCTTTCGATACTAGAACTTCAGGATTGGATGTTGTTATGAATTATAATAATATTGGAATTGGATCGGGAAAATTAGGATTCAATTTATCGGGTAATATTACTTTCGAAAATGAAAGAATCTCTCCAGTTACCAATAACAGCTTTAGTCAAACGCTGGAATCATTAATGTTTACTTCAAGACCAGAAACAAAATGGATTTTGGGTGCGAACTATGAAATTGGTAAATTTGGTTTCTCTCTTAACAATACTTATTTTGGTAAAACGACTTTCAATCAAGATGGTTTAAATGCTGATTTAAAAACAGAATTTATTCCTAAAATTGTTACTGATTTAGGAATTAATTTCTCAGCAACAGATAAATTAACTTTAGCATTGAATGTAAATAATATTTTTAATGTATTGCCAGAGTGGAAATTTGTAGCTGAAAATGCTACGGGAAGTGCTCTTTTAGCTGATCCAGCTCAAGTAAAAAATCAATATAATTTAATTACTTTCAACGGTCGTTATGATAACACGACTTATGATGGATCTCATTTCAGTCAATTAGGAACAATTTTTAATTTATCATTAAACTATAAATTCTAATTTTGAATTCATAATATTCAAAAGAGCTATCTTCGGGTGGCTCTTTTTTTATTTCACTTAATTCCTTAAATTTATACTCAACAATACTACTATTATGGCAAATTTGTATACTGGAAAAATGGCTGCTATTTTTGATGCCATGTATCAAACCTTTATTGATTATGACGAAGAATATGAGTTTTATAATAAATTAATCCAAGAAAACAAATGCAATTCCATACTGGAAATAGGAAGTGGGACAGGGAATCTAGCTAAACGATTTCAAGAAAACAATCAGAATTATTTAGGTCTTGATTATAGCCAAAGTATGATTGATATTGCGCAGGAAAGAAATAAAAACAGCACTTTTATGCAAGGTGACATGCGTAATTTTGTTCTTGAAAGCCCTGTTGATGCCATAATCATTACGGGGCGTTCTACAAGTTATTTGATTAACAATGAAGATATAATTGATACTTTTGATTCTGTTTCTGAAAATTTAAATGAAAATGGTGTCTTAATTTTTGATTTTATTGACGCCAATCGTTTTATCCCTTTTGTCAAAGAAAATCAAACCATTCTTCATGAAGCTACTTATGAAGGAACAAAATACATCCGAGAAAGTCATTGGGAAACCACTCCAATGGAAAATTTTATGTTGGATTGGAGTGCACAATATTACAAGATTGTAGATAATGAAAAGGAAATTCTATTGGATGATTTCTCTACCGTTCGGGTTTTTACACTAAATGAAATACAACTATTTTTGTATCTCAATAATTTTGAAATCATAAAAACGATTGACAGAAAAACTTATGCTTATGATACTTATGTGATTATGGCTAGAAAGATTTTATAATTTTATTTATAATTTCTAATTCTTTGGCAGTAGGAGTCAATCCGGAAACATTCCAGTAATCTGTTAAAATAGAATTTTTTATATTGAAAAGAGTTTTGTCTTTGAAAACATCACTTTCCTTATAGGTGTAATTTTGAATATTAAAATTGGTTGTTACTAAGTTATTAAGCACTTCTATATTTTTTGTTTCATTACCTGTATTGACTTCGTAATTAATTTCTTCTTTTGAGCTAATTAAATAATAATTTTCAGCATCTATTCTATAATTAGTTTTAAATACAGATCTAATTATGTTTTTGGCTCCTTTTGAAGTGTCTTCTTTAAGTCCTTCCAATGTAATAGGAGAGACTTCAGCATTTATCTCAATTATTAATTTTCTTTTAACGTCATAAATAATTTTAAAATCATCCAATAATTCAGTTGTGCCTTCCATAGGAATTGCAGTTATTTCGTTATACTCTTGATTTAAAGGATATACTTTTACAAGGAAGTTGTATTTTTTTCTTGATTTCTCATCCAATAATGGTCTTAAAACCGTAAAAACATAATACTTTTCCATCGATACATTTAAATTGTATCCTAAGAGATCCGTGCTGATTTCATCATCAACTAAACCAAAAGAACGATTTTGTTCTACTAATAAAACCGATTTTACTTTTTTCTGGTCTTTGTATAATTGGAAATTTATGAGACCGTCATTGAAATAAGCATAATTACCGTTTAATTTGAAAAACTCTCTTGAATAGGCTTTCAGTCTAGCGGGTACATTCAGCCTTTTAATTGAATTGTTGACTAATTCTTTGATTATTTCTTGAGGGTGCAGTTTTGTTACGACAATATCATCAAGTGTATTTAGTTTACTATTTAAATAGACAACATTTTCCGGTAGATTTAAAGAAGTCCATTTTATAACTAGCGGTAAATAGGACGAGTGGGTTACTTTTACATTTGAACCTCCTTTTAGTTCAAAAACAACTTTTCCTTCACTGTTTGACATTAAAACTTGTTTTGTTTTTAAAACCACAACTATAGCACCTTCTATTGGAAGATTAGAATCTTTTTCCATTAGTATTAATGTTCTTTCATTGGTTTGTGAAAAAACAGTAAAACATAAAAAGAATTGAAGTAAAATAAGGGATTTTTTCATATTTTTTAAAATGTAAAAAATAAATCAGTAAAAAATATTCACTTTAAAAATATAAAAAAAAATCAATTAAATGTTATTTTTTTTAAAATAAGAAAAATCAGCATATAAAAAAACCTGTGTATAGACACAGGTTTGTATAAAATTTAAAAAGAATAAGCTTTATTCATTGTGCAAGAAAGCTTGTCTATTCAATAAAGTCTCTTCAGATTCAACATGATTGTCATCTGGTATACAGCAGTCTACTGGACATACGGCAGCACATTGTGGCTCGTCATGAAATCCTTTACATTCTGTACATTTTCCCGGAACGATGTAATATATTTCATCAGAGATTGGCGTTTGTGCTTCATCAGAATCTACTTCTGTTCCATCTGGCAAAATCACTTTACCTTTTAGTTTTGTCCCATCTTTATATCTCCAATCATCTGCTCCCTCATATATAGCTGTATTTGGGCACTCTGGTTCACACGCCCCACAATTTATGCATTCATCGGTTATTATAATTGCCATTTTATGTTTAGTTTTAAGGTTGAAAGTTCAAAAGCTACAAGTTCTATAAAACGAAATACGAATACTGAACCCAACTTTTGCCTAAAGCTTATAAAAAGCTTATTTTTGTGCAAAATTACAATCAAAACTTTTCATAAACAAACATTATGACATTAGATACAAAAAAAAACACATTTGTTAAATTAGGTAATTTCCTAGGACAATTCAAAGAAGGGAATTGTATAAAGAATGAATCTGTATTTGGCAATGATTTATTTTTTGAAAAATTCATCGATTTAATTCAGCTTTCTCAATCACATAATGGTTGGTATACTCCAGAACAAGTATATTTTTCAATACAATCTTGGGCAGAGGCATTAACCGAAGATAATTTGGATAAATGGCTTTCTACCTACGATTTTAGTAAGGTAGCGCCAAAAAAAGTAGCTTTGATATTGGCAGGTAATATTCCTTTGGTTGGATTTCATGACTTCTTATCGGTTTTGATTACTGGGCATGATGTTTTAGTTAAAACTTCTTCGAATGACCAGCATCTTTTGCCTTTCTTGGCTAATTATCTTATCGCTTCTGAATCTGGATTTGAAAACAAAATCACATTCGTAGAAGGTAAGCTTGAGGGTTTTGATGCAGTAATTGCTACCGGCAGTAATAATACAGCTCGTTATTTTGAATACTATTTTAAAGACAAACCTTCCATCATAAGAAAAAATAGAAACTCAATCGCGGTTTTGAATGGTAAAGAAACCAAAGAGGAATTAGCTGCTCTTGGCGAGGATATTTTTAGATATTTTGGTTTAGGATGTCGAAATGTTTCTAAACTCTTTGTACCAAAAGGATATTCCTTTGATTCTTTTTTTGAAGCGATTTTTGAATACCAAGATGTTATTCATTATGAGAAATACGCCAATAATTACGACTACAACAAAGCGGTTTTCTTGATGAGTAACTTCAAATTATTGGATAATGGATTCTTGACAATAAAAGAAGATTCGAGTTATGGTTCGCCAATTACAAGCGTATTTTATGAGTACTATGAAAATCTTGATGATTTACAAAAACGATTGGAGAACGAAAGTGATCAAATTCAGTGTATTGTGAGCAATGATCTTGTGAAAAGCAGTATTAAATTTGGAACTACACAGAAACCAAATTTATGGGATTACGCAGATAACGTTGATACTATATCGTTTTTGTCAATAATATGAATCTAATGTTTTTATATTATTGCGAATAATTTAACGGTTTTTCAGCCCTTATTCCCGAAATTTGCATTTTGAAAATTTAAACACCAATTGAAGCTTGAAATTATCATGATTAGCAATCATATAAATGCTATGGAATATTTATAATTTCTTACTTTAGTTAATTTGAACAAATAAAAACTACAAACTACACCATGAAAAAACACAACTACAGCGCAGGACCTTGTATTTTACCACAAGAAGTTTTTGAAAAATCAGCTCAAGCAATCTTAAATTTTAATGATTCTGGTTTATCACTTTTGGAAATTTCGCATCGTAGTAAAGATTTTGTTGCCGTAATGGAAGAAGCAAGAGCTTTAGTTTTGGAACTTTTGGATTTAAAAGGAAAAGGGTATCAAGCCATATTCCTTGGAGGAGGAGCAAGTTTGGAATTCTTGATGGTTCCTTACAATTTAATGAAAGAAAATGGTAAAGCAGCTTATTTAGACACTGGAACTTGGGCTTCTGGAGCAATAAAAGAAGCAAAATTTTTTGGTGAAACTACTGTTGTGGCTTCTTCAAAAGAACAAAATTACAATCATATCCCAAAAGGATACACTATACCTGCCGATGCAGATTATTTCCACTGCACTAGCAACAATACTATTTTTGGAACTCAAATGAAGGAATTCCCATCAACAGACTTACCTATTGTTTGTGATATGAGTTCTGATATTTTTTCAAGAAAATTGGATTTTTCAAAATTCGACATCATTTACGCGGGTGCACAAAAAAATATGGGGCCTGCTGGTACAACTTTGGTCGTTATCAAGGAAGAAGTTCTTGGCAAAACAGGACGCGTTATACCAAGTATGTTGGATTATGAGAAACATATCAAAGCAGACAGTATGTACAATACACCACCGGTTTTTCCTGTTTATGCGTCTTTATTGACTTTGCAATGGTTGAAAAAACTAGGAGGAATTGAGGCTATCGAAAAAATAAATGATGCTAAAGCAGCTTTACTTTATGCTGAAATCGACAGGAATCCATTGTTCAGAGGATCGGCAGCAGTTGAAGACCGTTCTAATATGAATGCAACCTTTTTATTGAATGATGAGTCACATGCTGCTAAATTTGATGAGATGTGGAAAGAAGCTGGAATTTCAGGATTACCAGGACACCGTTCAGTTGGAGGTTACAGAGCATCAATGTACAACGCGCTTCCTTTGGAAAGTGTACAAGTTCTTGTTGATGTGATGAAAGCTTTAGAAAGTAAAGTTTAATTGTTTAATCGCTAATTGTTTCATTGAAGAATGAATGTAGCGAATCGACTTTTAAAATAATAATTTATGTTAACCATTATCAATACGATTAAAGGTTAGTCAAATAAACTCAAAATGAAGATATTAGCAAACGACGGAATTTCAAAAAGCGGTATTGTAGCTTTGGAGAAAGCTGGATTTGAAGTTATTACTACAAAAGTGGCTCAAGAACAAGTGGCCAATTTTGTAAACAAAAATAATATAAGTGTCATATTGGTTCGTAGTGCCACAAAGGTTCGTAAGGATATTATCGACGCTTGTCCGAGTCTTAAAATTATTGGTCGTGGTGGTGTAGGAATGGATAATATTGATGTTGAATATGCCAAAAGCAAAGGAATTCACATTATAAATACTCCAGCTTCTTCATCAGAATCTGTAGCTGAGTTGGTTTTCGCCCATTTATTTACGGGTGTACGATTTTTACACGACTCCAACAGAAATATGCCTCTAGAAGGAGATATCAATTTTGATGGTTTGAAAAAGGCTTATGCGAATGGTATTGAGTTAAGAGGAAAAACACTTGGAATAATAGGTATGGGGCGTATAGGTCAAGCTACTGCAAAAATGGCAATAGGACTTGGAATGAAAGTGATTTATAGTGATACACATATTCCCAAAAAAGATATTAAAGTTTCTTTTTTTGATGGTCAGTCTATTTCTATATCACTAGCTTCACAAACTCAGGAATCTTTATTTCAGGAATCTGATTTCATCTCATTGCATGTACCTGCTCAGGATACGCACGTTATTGGTGAAAAAGAATTGGAAATGATGAAAGACGGTGTAGGGATTGTTAATTGCGCAAGAGGTGGTGCTATTGATGAAGTTGCACTTGTAAAAGCATTGGATAGCGGTAAAGTATTATTCGCTGGATTGGATGTTTATGAAAGTGAGCCTACTCCCGAAATTACTATTTTAATGAATCCGAAAATTTCATTAACACCTCATATTGGAGCCGCAACTGAAGAAGCCCAAGACAGAATTGGTATTGAACTTGCACATCAAATTATTAGTTTATTAAATAAATCATTAGTTAGTTAAGGCAACTTGTTGATATTAAATTGTATAGTGGTGATTTATTAACTTCAATTAATAAATTACCACTTTTTTTTTGATTAAATTTGATATTTAATTTTAATCAAAAACCTATGTTTGAGCAATTAACACAATTAGTGCAACAATTTGGACAGGAAGCAGTTGTAAACAACAATGCGGTTCCAAATGAACATAATGAAGCGGTAATGAGTGAAGCAGGAAATTCTATATTTTCTAGCTTGAAAAAAATGGCTTCCGAAGGAGGTGTCGAGAAACTTGCCGGATTACTCCAAGGGAATAATGCTCAAGATCCATCGAATCCAGCTGTTCAACAAATTACGCAACAACTTACAGGTAGTTTGGGCGAAAAATTTGGTTTGAGTAGTAATGAAGCTGCAGGAGTAGCCGGTAGTATGATTCCTCAAATACTAGGCGGATTAGTAAATAAAGCCAATGACCCAAATGACAGTTTCCAAATAACGGATTTAATTGGGGCTATTTCTGGAGGTGGCGCTCAAACATCTGGAATAATGGATGCTATTTCAAAGTATGGAACTCAATTTGGTTTGGATCAAAATGCTGATGGAAAATTGGATATGGATGATGCTATTGCTGTGACCAAAAGCAGCGGTGGCATAGGTGGTTTTTTAGGAAAGCTTTTTGGGAAATAAAACAAAATCTCGATTAATATTTGAAAGACATTTGCAAACTTGTAAATGTTTTTTTTTGCATCAGAATAGATAGATTCAAGAAGTAAAATCGATGTCAGATTTTATTCGAAAATTATATATTCATACTGGATTTAGCTTTAAAACGAAGTTAATGAGCTTAAAAATTCTTAACTTTGAGTAGTTATACAAGTTGTTTTTTTATAACATCCGTAAACAGCTATTATTATGAAAAATTTAATTTGCATATTGATTGTTTTTTTGATAATTATAGGATGTAGTACTTCTAAATCTAATGTAGTAAGTGCAGAGAAGCCAAAAACAGGAAGTAATGACACTATAAAAATTGTAAATGAGGAACTCGAATATGAAGTTATCATCATTGAACCTGGTTTTGATTTTTGGTTACAATCAACAGCTTTTCCAAGGGGATATTATTCGCAATCCTATTTGGAAAACAAAAATAATTTTTATGTTTTGGAATGGAATAACCGCGTCCGTCAACCGCAAATTTATCCGCCTAATTTATATGAAATGACCATCGATTATAATTCAACTATTAATTATGGTTATGAAGTAAATTACCTAATCTATAATTATATGATTTATTTTCAAAATAAATACAATCAAAGATTATATGGGCGAGTACCACCGAGATAGAAAATGAAATTTGTAAAATAGTATTGAGAAATAAATTTATTTAAATCTTTAAAAAAGACACTTACAAGCTTGTAAGTGTTTTTTTTTATGTAAACACCTTATTAGTAAGTGTTTATTTTTTGGTATATTTATAGTAGATTTTCTTCTCTTAAATTTTAAAAAAAAACAGTTGGCGTCAGATGCCAAAAAAATAAAATCCCAAATGCTATTGAAACTTCTTTTTTAGATAAAAAAAAGAGCACATCAAATCTAATGTATAGTTTCTGAAATTACGGCATGATAATTGATTAAAGAGATTGAAAAAAAAGCTTTGTATTGTTTATTTAAAGCTATCTATTCAGATGCTTTTATAAAAAGCACATATTCTTTTCCTATGAAAAAAATAGAAGTTAAAAAATCGAAACCAAAAATAATCTTGTTAGTTGTGGGTATGAATGTTTTTTCAATAGCATTGGTTTTAACCATACTGTTGTATATAACAAGTATCAAGAAAAGTATTTTAGATAATTACAATAATCAATTTCAGAATGAAATAACTAGAATTTCTCAACTTGTGTTCAGTCAAGTTGTTACTTCAATGGAGAGAAGTGATTTTGTAGATTATCTTAAAACAAAAGATTCCAGTTGGTATAACAAAATGTATTCTGACCCAAGTATCTTTAAATCTGATTATATTGGGGTTTATGGTTTGGATAATAAAATTATTAATCATACCAATACAACTAAAATAAAAGAAGTTGATTTTGTCCCAAAAGAAGCTTTAACTGCTTTAAATAAATCAGGGAAGTCTCGTTTTTATTTAAAAACATCCGATGGAATAATTCAGGTATTTGGTATTGCCATTGCAAAATCAAATGACGTAATAAAATCAAAACCAGTAGGTTATTTTATTTTAGCAAGAAGAATAGATACTCCTTTCAAACAAAAGATTGAGAAAATAACCAATTCTACAATAACTATATTATACAATCAAAATAATAAAGCAGTTAAGAATTACATTCTTCAATATAAAGCTGATTTGAAGGATTATAAAAATCAATTTGTAGCACGTGTTTATTTTGAAAGGCCTTTTGAGAAGTTTATTGCAACCATTTTAAAAAGTCTTTATTTTATATTGTTTATTTCTTTAATCTTGCTGTTGTTGAGCTTTATTTATACCAAAAAATGGATTTCTATTCCATTACATGCCATTACCAAAGCACTAGAAACAGGGAATAAAGGCGCTATTGAAATTTTAAAAAATACGGAAGGTGATTTTAAAAACATTGGAAGTCTTTTTGAAGAAAATGCCAAACAAAAAAGCAAATTGGTAAAAGCAAAATTAAAAGCGGAAGAAAATGACAAATTGAAATCTTCTTTTTTATCCAATTTATCACATGAGATAAGAACTCCAATTAATGCAATAGTTGGATTTAATGAACTACTTATGAATACTGAAGTAGGAAAAGAAGAGCAACAAGAATATTTATCCGTTATTGACAAAAGTGGGAAAAATTTGATTGCGATTATTGATGATCTTATTGAAATGTCAAAAATAGAATCTCATCAGACAAAACCTAATTATACTGCCGTAAATATGGAGTCTTGTGTCAAAGATTTGTACGACAGTATTAAAATCACAAATAAGAAAGCTAAAAAAATAGATTTCAAATTAATTGGGAATAAAAATCCAGCTCCATATCCCATAAAAACGGATGAAGTAAAACTAAAACAGATTATTACAAACCTCGTTACTAATGCATTAAAGTTTACTGAACAGGGGTCTGTTGAATTTGGTTATGAAATTGACGAGCCAAATAATCAAATTGTATTCAAAGTAAAAGATACTGGTTTTGGGATTGACGAAAACAATCAGCAATATATCTTTGATCGTTTTAGAAGAGTGGGAGGAGATCATACAATAAAAATTGGCGGACTTGGTTTAGGTCTTGCTATTTCTAAAGCCTATGCCGAAATGCTTGGAGGAACTATTTCATTAGAATCGAAACTGGGAAAAGGATCGGAGTTTTATTTTACTATTCCTTTGGAATATGTAAAATCACAAAAAATTAAAGTTCAGCCTGTTAATGAAGTTAGTATTTCTAAAGGTGAAGAAGAAGGAACTATATTAATTGCTGAGGACGACAATATTAATTTCTTGTTGTTTCAAAAGATAATGAAAGCTAAAAATTATAGAATAATTCGCGCCGAAAATGGTCAAGAAGCTGTTGATATTTGCTTTAATAATCCTAACATTGATTTGGTATTAATGGATATCAAAATGCCTATGATGGATGGATTTGAAGCTCTTGAAAAAATCGCACCAATAAGACCCAATCTTCCTGTGATTGCCCAAACAGCATTTTCATCTAATGAAGATAAAGATAAAATTTTCAAGGCCGGATTTACGGATTACATAACAAAACCTATTAACAGAGAACGGTTGTTTGAAATAATAGACGTCATTTTAAAAAAGAAAGTTTCTTAGCCTTTAATTATGATTTTTAATAGCTGAAATTATACAAACAAAAAAAGGAATAAGAATAAATTCAACCATTAAAACCTGTTATATTTGCAAAAAGGAATAAACTAAAAATGAAAGGATTGAAACAACGTTGGGGACTTACATCCGATTGGCAATTAGCCGTCATATTTGTTGTTTTTGCCATTACCGGATCTGCTTCAGCTTATTTATCTAAACCTTTTTGTATGTGGTTAGGTATCGGAAAGGAAGAATTAGGACACTGGTACACTCCAATTCGTTTATTATTGATTTTTCCTATTTATCAAGTTTTATTGGTAGCAATAGGTTTTCTTTTTGGTCAATTTAAATTCTTTTGGGCTTTTGAAAAAAAAATGCTCAAAGGAATGGGTTTGGGATTTTTGTTTAAAGAGTAATTTTTTATAACGAACTGAATCTAAAATCTAAAACTGGCTGTCAATATCATTCTTGATAACTTTGCAGTATTCCTCTTTTAAAATTTATCGAATTACACTACATTAGCACACTCGAGGTATTTATGATAAGTAAATACTGAACAGAACGCAGTTAAATTCGATAAAATTCCAAAATGTCAGATCAAAATCAATACACCGAAGATAATATCCGTTCTCTCGACTGGAAAGAACATATCCGTATGCGTCCAGGGATGTACATTGGTAAACTCGGTGATGGGTCTTCGCCAGATGATGGTATTTATATTTTATTAAAAGAGGTTCTCGACAACTGTATCGATGAGTTCGTTATGGGCTCTGGGAAAACTATTGAGGTAACTATCAAAGATAAAACCGTTTCAATTCGTGATTACGGACGTGGAATTCCGTTGGGGAAAGTTGTTGATGTAGTTTCGAAAATGAACACAGGAGGAAAATACGATTCCAAAGCTTTTCAAAAATCGGTAGGTTTGAATGGTGTGGGAACAAAAGCAGTTAATGCTTTATCTAATTATTTCCGTGTAGAATCTGTTCGTGACGACAAGCAAAAAGCGGCAGAGTTTTCTGCAGGAAATTTAGTTTTAGAAGAGGATATAATTGATACCACCAAGCGAAAAGGGACCAAAGTTACTTTTACACCTGATGAAACCATTTTCAAAAACTACAAATTCCGTATGGAGTATGTTGTCAAAATGGTAAAAAATTATTGTTATCTAAACAATGGTTTGACGATTATATTCAATGGCGAAAAATACATTTCGGAGAATGGTCTTAGAGATTTATTGGAAGAAACTATTAGCGAAGAAGACTTAGAATATCCAATTATCCATTTGAAAGAACATGATATTGAGATTGCTTTAACACACAGTAAGACACAATATAGCGAAGAATATCACTCTTTTGTTAACGGTCAGAATACAACGCAAGGAGGGACGCATTTAGCAGCTTATAGAGAAGCAATTGTAAAAACTATTCGTGAGTTTTACAATAAAAGTTTCGAAGCGTCAGATGTCCGTAAATCGATAGTGAGTGCAATAAGCATCAAAGTGATGGAACCTGTTTTTGAATCTCAGACCAAAACCAAATTAGGTTCGATGGATATGGGATCTGATGATGGAACACCACCTGTTTCAGTTCGTACATTTATAAATGATTTTATTAAAACTAAATTAGATAATTATTTACATAAAAATCCAGCCACAGCAGAAGCTTTATTGCGTAAAATTCTTCAGGCTGAACGCGAGCGAAAAGAATTATCGGGAATTCGAAAATTAGCAACTGACCGCGCAAAAAAAGCCAATTTGCACAATAAAAAATTAAGAGATTGCCGTGCGCATCTTCCTGATACCAAAAACCCTAGAAATTTAGAAAGCACGCTTTTTATTACCGAGGGGGATTCGGCTTCTGGGTCAATTACCAAATCTCGTGATGTAAATACCCAAGCGGTTTTTAGTTTGCGTGGTAAGCCTTTGAATTCGTACGGAATGAGCAAAAAAATTGTGTACGAAAATGAAGAATTCAATTTATTGCAGGCAGCTTTAGATATTGAGGATGGATTGGAAAAATTGCGTTATAACAATATCGTAATCGCAACCGATGCCGATGTCGACGGTATGCACATTCGTTTGTTGTTGATTACTTTTTTTCTTCAGTTTTTCCCAGAATTAATTAAAGAGGGACATTTGTATATTTTGCAGACACCTCTTTTTAGAGTTCGAAATAAAAAAGAAACGATTTACTGCTATTCGGAAGAAGAGCGTAAAGACGCTATAGAAAAACTAAAACCAAAACCTGAGATTACTCGATTTAAGGGATTGGGAGAGATTTCGCCGGATGAGTTCAAGAATTTCATTGGAGAAACGATTCGTCTGGATCCTATTATGATGGATAAACATACTTCTATCGAACAGTTATTGTCTTTCTATATGGGTAAAAACACTCCAGATCGACAAGATTTTATCATCAAGAACTTGAAGGTGGAGTTGGATGTTTTGGAAGAAGTGAAATAATTTGGAAAAATAGTGTCAGGAAATCTTCAAAATAAAGCTTTATTTTCTCAAGTAGCCGAGCTGTTGCAAAATGCTCGACAACAGGTTTTGCGTACCGTAAACTCAACAATGGTTTATACCTATTTTGAAATAGGAAGAATGATTGTAGAAGAAGAGCAAAACGGAAAAGATAGAGCTGAATATGGAAAGCAATTATTAAAAGGGCTTTCCGAACAATTGACGAATGAGTTTGGGAAAGGGTTTTCATTGAGGAATTTAGAGCAATTTAGAAAATTTTATTTAATTTATTCAAAATCCGAGACAGTGTTGCGGATTTCCAATTTTCAAAAAACGCAGACAGTGTCTGCGGAATTCCTTGATAACAATTCGCACACACTGTCTGCGAAATCGAATGCAATTAATTCTCAAACACTACTTTCATTTTTCAAGTTGACTTGGTCTCATTACACTTTTTTAATTCGAATTGATGATGAAAAAGAAAGACGTTTCTACGAAATAGAATCTGAAAAATACAATTGGAGTGTTCGGGAATTAAAACGCCAATATGATTCGGCACTGTATACAAGATTGGCTTTGAGCCGAGATAAAGAAGGGATTTTAAAACTTTCGGAACAAGGTCAGATTATAGAGAAACCAAAAGATCTTATCAAAGATCCCTATATTTTGGAGTTTCTGGGATTGCCAGAATTGCATCAGTATTCTGAAACGGAGTTGGAGGAAGAAATCATTAATAAACTAGAACATTTTTTATTAGAATTAGGCCACGGTTTTACTTTTGTGGCTAGACAAAACAGAATTACTTTCGATGATAAACATTTCAGGATTGATTTGGTTTTCTATAATCGAATATTGAAATGTTTTGTGCTTATTGATTTAAAAATAGGAGAATTAAAGCATCAAGATTTAGGGCAAATGCAAATGTATGTCAATTATTATGACAGAGTAATGCGTTTGGAAGATGAAAATAAAACCATAGGTATTGTGCTTTGCCAAAATAAAAGCGATTTGGTTGTAGAATATACTTTACCAGAAAATAACGAGCAAATATTTGCCAGTAAATACAAAACAATTCTGCCAAGCAGAGAAGATTTAATACAATTAATTTCGGAATCAAAATAGATGAAAGACGAAGAAGACGATAACCTAATTCCAGCAAACGAAGAAAATAATTCTGAAGACAATTCTTTTGATGAAAATCAAGATGATATTGATTCGGATGAAATTATTGATGTCGAAGCCAAACATTTTGAAGGGCAACATTTTTACGAAAACACAGAGGATGAAAATGACACCATTACCAAAGTTACAGGAATGTACAAAGATTGGTTTTTGGATTATGCTTCCTATGTAATTCTTGAGCGTGCCGTTCCAGCGATTGAGGATGGTTTCAAACCGGTGCAAAGAAGAATTATGCACTCTTTGAAAGAGTTGGATGATGGCCGTTACAATAAAGTTGCCAACGTAGTTGGTCACACAATGCAATATCATCCTCACGGAGATCAGAGTATTGGTGATGCGATGGTACAGATAGGTCAGAAAGAATTATTGATTGACTGCCAAGGAAACTGGGGTAATATCCTAACGGGAGATGGAGCTGCGGCTTCTCGTTATATCGAGGCGCGTTTGTCAAAATTTGCTTTGGAAGTTTTGTATTCTCCAAAAATTACCGATTGGGGTGTTTCCTATGACGGTCGTCGTGCAGAACCGAATAACTTACCCGTAAAATTTCCATTATTATTGGCTTCTGGGGCAGAAGGAATTGCAGTTGGTCTTTCGACAAAAGTTTTGCCTCATAATTTTAATGAATTGATAGATTCGTCTATTAAAATTCTGAAGGGAAAACCATTTACATTATATCCAGATTTCTTGACACAAGGAATAGCTGATGTATCCAATTATAATGATGGAATGCGTGGTGGACGTGTTCGTGTTCGTGCCAAAATTGGTCAACTCGACAAAAATACTTTAGTAATCACGCAAATTCCGTTTTCTACAAATACAACGACTTTGATTGACAGTATTTTGAAAGCCAATGAAAAAGGTAAAATCAAAATCAAGAAAATCGAAGATAATACTGCAGCTGAGGTTGAGATATTAATTCATCTTTTTCCAGGAGTTTCTCCGGATAAAACTATCGATGCTTTGTTTGCTTTTACTGCTTGCGAAACTTCGGTAGCACCATTGGGTTGTGTAATCGAGGATAATAAACCTTTGTTTATTGGGGTTTCTGATATGTTGAAAATTTCAACAAACAGAACAGTTGACTTGCTTCGACAAGAGTTGGAAATTCAATTAGAGGAATTAAAAAATAAATGGCATTTTTCTACTTTGGAAAAGATTTTCATCCGTGAAGAAATGTACATTGATTTCAAATTGTATGGAGACAGAGAATCATTATATGTTTATTTGTATGACCGATTTGAGCCATTTAAGAAATCATTTGTTAGAGAGATTCATGATGATGATTTGCATAGATTAACTCAGATTCCAATGATTCGTATTACTCGTTTTGATTCTGACAAAGCGGATGATTTTATCGCCAAGTTAGAAGAGGAAATGAAGGAAGTAGAGCATCACTTGGAGCATTTGGTAGATTTTGCTATTGCATATTTTGCAAAATTAAAAGAGAAGTACGGAAAAGGTAGAGAGCGCCAAACTGAGTTGCGCATTTTTGATGATATTGAAGCTACAAAAGTGGTTTTAAGAAATACCAAATTGTACGTAAACAGAGAAGAAGGTTTCGTTGGTACCAGTTTGAAAAAAGATGAATATGTTACTGATTGTTCCGATATTGATGATGTAATTGTCTTTTTGCGTGATGGAAAAATGATGATTACTAAAGTTGATGCAAAAACCTTCGTTGGAAAAGATATTATTCACGTTGCCATTTTTGATAAAAGTGACAAACGTACCATCTACAATATGATTTATCGTGATGGTAAGTCTGGACCATCGTATATCAAGCGATTTAATGTTTCGGGAGTTACTCGTGATAAACCTTACGATTTGACAAATGAAACAAATGGTTCACAAACCTTGTATTTTTCTTGTAATCCTAATGGAGAAGCTGAGGTAATTACTATTTTATTACGTCAGGTTGGAAGTATCAAAAAGTTGAAATTCGATATTGATTTTGCTTCTTTAGCTATTAAAGGCCGTGCTTCCAAAGGGAATTTGGTTTCTAAATATCCTATTAAGAAAATTGAGTTAAAGGAGAAAGGTATCTCAACGCTCTTGCCAAGAAAAGTTTGGTTTGACGACACCGTTCAACGATTGAATGTTGATGCCAGAGGAGAGCTGTTGGGTGAATTTAGACCAAGTGACAAAATTCTTGTGATTTCGCAAACTGGAAAAATAAAAGTCATTACGCCTGAATTGTCTACTCATTTTGATGAAGATATGATTGTTCTGGAGAAATGGATACCTAAAAAACCAATTTCGGCAATTTATTATGATGGTGAAAAAGAACGTTATTATATTAAGCGTTTCTTGGTGGAAACCGAAAATAAAGAGGAAAGTTTTATAACAGAACATGCCAATTCTAGATTGGAAATCGTAGCAACAGATTATCGTCCTGTAGCCGAATTAGTTTTTACTAAGGTAAAAGGAGTTCAAAAAGATAATTTGACCGTGGATATTGAGTCATTTATAGCTGTAAAAGGATTTAAGGCGCTCGGTAATCAATTGACAACAGATAAATTGAAACAAGTAAATTTATTGGAGCCTTTACCGTATGAAGCTCCGGAGGAAATTGTTCCTGAAGAAGTTGAAGTTCAAGGAGGAAATAATTCCGATGACACGGATGTTCAATTGGACGATGATGGACAGGTTGTCTTGTTCTAGAATAAAAAAAGCTCCTTTTTGGAGCTTTTTTTATTTAAACAAATCTCTTAGGGTAAATTCTGTTTTTCCTTTTAGGTCTTTTAATTTTTTTACGATTTTCAGAAAAGCAATTGCTGTTATATAAGCGTCGCCCATTGCAGTGTGGCGATCTTTCTTGGAGATATCAAATTTATCTGCTAGATCATCGAGTGCATATTTTTCCTTTCGTTCCAAAAGATTGGACATTATGAGCGTTTTTTTATAAAGAAACGCAGTATCCAATGTCTTGTTAGTCAAATGCGGAAGGCCATTTCGTTCCAAAGCGCGATTGATCATAGTTACATCAAAGATTGTGTGATGAGCAATGATAATGGAATCTCCCAAAAAAGCCAAAAATTGTTGCAAAGCTTCGAGTTCCGATGGTTTGTCCATTACCCAATCTTTTAAAATTCCATGAATTTGGGCGCTTTTTTTATCATAATGATCTTGGTGAATATAAATTTCAAAACTATCGGGAATTGAAATTACGCCGTTCTGCAAAGTGATAGCCCCAATGCAAAGAATTCGGTCATTGTCATAATCAAAGCCTGTGGTTTCGGTATCTAAAACTACAAAACGAGTACTTTCAACAGTGTTTGAAAGTGTTTCGTCAATCGATTTTTCGGGAATCTTCAAAAAATCAAATATGCTTGCTTTGCTTCTTTTTAAAAAGTTCATCATTACAATATATTAGAAGGATTAAAGCGTATGGAAATAACTTCTTGTATCTCTTTAATGGTTTTAAAGGTGCTCTTAAGTTTTATTTTTTCAAGTTTTGTTAGGTCTCCAAGTGCGATATATTGACCAGAATCGTTATGTAAAAGCCCTTGTTTCGTTCTGAATTTCAAGAGAGCTCTATAGGAATAAGAACAAGCCAAATACAATTCTCTATTTTGTGGTTCCAATTCTGCTAATTTTTCAAAACGTTCAGGCGTATTACTAATTGATTTTACAGCATGTGACAAAATTAATACTCTTGCGGCATCGCTCAAAGGCATTAAAGCTCTTCTTTTTATGTCAAAAAAATCTTTGTTTGCTCCGTCTTGTTCCAATAAAAAATCCCTGAAAAACCCAGTAGGAGATGGACTTTGCAAAGCACCACTCACCAAATGAAGATAAAATACAGGGTTTGCCTTTATATCTTCCAAAATATAGTCGGATAAGTTATTTGCGACTTCGCTGTCACCATAAGAAAGGCTGTAGTCAAAAAAGATAAAAGACAATAATACTTCGTCTTTTCCGGTATTCGTAATCCAATGATGAACCAGTTTTTTCCATTCCCCAAGACTTAAACACCACTTAGGATTGGATGCCATCATTTCGGCTGGACAATAATCATATCCAATTTCAAATAAACCTTTGTTGACATGAGTTGCTAATTCTAGGAAATATTTTTTCGTCTTTTCTTTTAGTTCTTCAGGTACATCCTCATAGACTAAGGCATTGTCTTGGTCGGTTTGTAATAATTGTTCGCTTCGTCCTTGACTTCCCATTGCCAACCATGCAAATTTTACAGGAGGTGGAGTACTCATTTTTTTTAATGAAATGTCTATTACTTGTTGAATGCACACATCATTCAATTCGGTAATGATTTTTGATGTCAGTGTTATCGGAATGTTTTGATCCAAATAGCCTTGTAACAACTGCATAATACTTGCGCGGATCGGTTTAATTTCTTTATATTTTTTTGCTCTTTTTACGGCTTTTATCAATACAGCAGGATTGTTTCCTAGTGAAACCATAACATCGTGTTTGGAAAGAATACCAACAGCTTTCGTGTTTGGTGTACCATCTTTTGTAAGGCATATATGACTGATGTTGCTTTTCATCATTGCCATTTGTGCTTGTGTAGTGGTGAGTTTTTTGGGATAGGTAATAACGGGACTCGTCATTATTAAAGATGCCGAGGTCGTGATAGGATATTCACCAGTTACAATTTTGTTCCTTAAATCCTTATCGGTGATAATACCAATAGGAAGTTTATCTTCGACAACAAGTACAGCTCCGACATTTTTTTTAGTCATAATTTCGGCTATAGCTTTTGCTGTAGTTATAGAGGAACAAGTAACTATTTTTTTTGAATATTTTACGGGATGAATATCCAGTAATTTGGTGTCTGTTTCCAAACTATCACCAGCCAAGGTTTCGCCATACAGCTTTCCTCTATGGCTTTTAGAATATGGATTGTTAGTATTAGAGGCAAAACTTTGTATTAAGAAGTTACCAACAGCTTCATTTTCTAATGCGTATGGTCTAAATATAGAAATAGGAATGGCATAAAGGATACTTTCTTCATACGCTCGGGCTTCCATTTTATAGTTTTCGTTGGCAATAAGAGGTCTCAATCCAAAAATATCTCCTTCATCACACATGTCTAAAATGTCATTTTTTAGACCTTTTCTAAGTGCGACAGCTCCTTTGTGAACCACATAAAATGAGCTATGGGTTTCTTCATTTTCTGCAAAAATAACGCTGTCTTTTTCTTTGTAGATAATGGATATTTGCTCCGAAAGAATTTCAATGTCTTTTTGATTCAAAAAAGTAAAAGGAGGGAAGTTCTTTAGGAAATCGGCAACTCTATGTGAAATGGTATTTTTCATTGGTATTGTTTGAAACTAAAATTATTATATAAAAAAAAACAGCTACTTTGAGGTAACTGTGTTTTTAATGGTTGTTTTTTCGAATGATTTTGATGCTAATGTGGAAGAATATAAGGAAACACAAAACGGAGTAATGTAAGTCAATACTATTCTTAAAGTATTTCTAAATGTAAAATTACCTTCCCAGATTACGTCGTAACTGTTAATAGTGTTCAAAATAGTCCCCACTACAACAGCAATAATCAAAGCATTTTTTATGTTTTTAGAAAGCATATTATTTCTTTTTGGTCATTCTCATATTTAATATTTCTACAAATAACGAGAACGAAATGGCAAAGTACAAATACCCTTTTGGTACTGGAGTCACATGACTGCCAAAAACAAGAGCATTGGCTAAGTGCGCACTTTCAGTCAATAGCATGAATCCTATCAAAATCAAAAAGGACAATCCTAAAATTTGTATCGATGGATGTTTATTAACAAAATTCCCAACAGGAACTGCAAATTGCATCATAATCAAAACTGATATTACCACAGCCGTAATCATAATGACTAAAGCGCCTTCAACACCGTTTGTCATCCCTACAGCTGTTAGAATACTGTCAAATGAGAAAACTAGGTCTATCATTATAATTTGCAGAATGACACTCTGAAAAGATTTTGCGGCAGCTCGTCCCAATTCTTTTTCTTCATGACCTTTCTCATCAACTTTCTCACGAATTTCATTGGTACTTTTATAAATCAAAAATAATCCTCCCAATAATAAAATGATACTTTGTCCTGTAACTCCAGCATGTAACCAACTCCAATCAATCGTAAACCAAGGCTTTTTCATTTTGGTTAAAAAATTAATTCCAAATAAAAGAGCAATTCTCATGAACATGGCCAAAAACATTCCGATTTTTGTTGCTTTTTTGCGGTCTTCCGGAGCTAATTTTCCAGTTGCAATAGAGATGAAAATGATATTGTCTATACCTAAAACAATTTCTAGAAAAGTCAATGTTAATAAGGCAATCCAAGCATCTGGGTTTAAAAATACTTCCATTTTTTATTATGGGTTTAAATTATGGGTTTTTGAAATCTGCAATCTTTATTCTGCAATCTTAATAACCGTTCCTCTTTGTTTAGAATCGACACCAACCATTCCAAATTCAAAGGTATAGGAATTTTTTGAAGTTGTCAAAATTTTCATGTCAATCGCTTTCTCTTCAGCCTTGTTTTTCGGGTGTTTTTTCTGTAAAACATATTCGCAATCATTCACCCAACGAACGGTTGAAGTATCCGTTTTCCCCTCAAAGGTTTCAATTTCAATACTGTCATTGCGCTCAAAAACCGTTGTTTTTTTAACGCCGTCAATCTCGTATTCAAATTTAAATTTTCCAGTTTTAAAGTCGGCACAGTTACGTTCAACATTGTAGCAGGATAGTAGCAGCAGTAAAGGAGAGAGTAGTATTATTTTTTTCATTTCTTCGTATTTATCTTTTTTATTTGGGCCTAATCCAGCTGTCCGTTACAACTCCTCGTCTCGTTGACAAAATTTTTAAGTGTTTGCAAGAGCTTCTTTCAGTCGCTTTGCAAACACAAAAAATTTAAGTCAACGAGACTGTGGGGTTTTCACTTCCATCTGGGGCAAGTATTAGGCATTAACATTGATATTGCTTTTTGTCATTGCAATTGCCATTGAATTTTGTCTTTATTTTAATCTTCTGAATTCTTCTTCCGTAAAATTTTTAATTGTTTTCTCCTGTGCAAATTTATCTGCATTATAACTATTCGATTTGTTTTTAGGAATCGATAAACTTTCCCATTCACTATTTTTAAGTTGTTTGGCATAAAAAACAATTTGGCCAATGTGATATGGATAATGCGCCAATTGTCTGTTGATGGCTTCAATAACAGTATGCCCTTCGTTTCGAATATAAATAATCTCCGAAAGTTGTTCAGGCTGTAAACTGTCCAAAGCTCCTAAAAAACAATCCCAACCTTCATTCCAAAGAGCTAATACTTGATCTTTTGTCTGTAGGTTATTTTCAAATTCACCATCCCGATTCCTAGTTTCCTTTTCACCATCGGTAGTTAGGAAATCTGTCCAGCGCGACAGCATATTCCCCGAAAGGTGTTTTACAATTACGGCAATACTGTTGGTGTCTTCGTTTACAGACACGAAAAGTTGTTCAGGTTCCAATTGATCCATCGCTTTTTCTCCCAACATTTTATAGTAGAGAAATTGCTTTTTTACGCTTTCAAGATAGGAGGTGGTTGCATTCATGATTACTCAATTTTTATGTCATATTTATCTAAAAGCCCAGCGATTCCCTGACTTGAAAACTTTGCTTTTTTCATCGGGTTGAATTCAGGGTCAATTTTATAGTTATAAGCCGTTGTAAAATCTACACCAGCTAAAATAGTGTCGTTAAAAATAGCATTGTCCAAATTACAATTTCCAAAAACTGATTGGGTCAAATTAGTTCCGATAAAAGTAACTTCTTTCATCGTACACGAATTGAATTTGGTTTTGGGCATTTTTTTATTAGCAAAAGAACTATAGTCCAAAATACAATCTTGAAATTGCACATTGAACAAAAAATCCTGACACGATTGAAATTGAATCCCCATTAGTTTGCAGTTCTTGAAGTTTACCGTCTTCAGGCTAGAACCTCCCAGTTGAGTCATCGATAAATTACATTCTATGAATTCACAATCCATAAAACTATTGTTCGAAAAATCGCTATTTGAGAAATCGCAGTTCTTAAAAACACAATCCTCAAATTCACGATTGTTAATCTTCTTACCGATATAGGTTACTTTTTCAAATGTTTTTTGAATGTGTATTAGGTCTTCCATGGGAGTTTTTTTGATTTACGTGCATTATGTCTCACACGGAGGATTTGAATAGAACTATCTATAATTCGATAAGAAATACTATAGTCATAAATGTAATAAACTCTAAAACTCCCGTCATTATTAATTTTTTGAGTGTCAAGTTTGAAAATTTCGGGTTGAGATTTTAGAATTTCGGTGCTTTCAAAGATTATATCAATTACTTTGTCCGCAATATGAATCGATTTACTTTCGAAAAAGATGTAAAAATGAATATCTTCTAGTTGTTCCAATGCATCATTAGACCAGATTATTTTCTTCCCCATTTTTTTGAAATTGCTTTTGCTTCTTCCTCAGTATGGAAATTTCCTTTTTTAATATTTTCTAATGCATTTTCGATATCAATATTGTATTCAGCAACTGTTGTCTCAGAAGGGGTATTGATTGACTGTAAAAGATGTTTCATCTTTTCAATAAAAGTTGGGTCTTTTACTTTGTCAATTTCTTGATGAATCCAATTTATTTCCGCTTGAATATCCATAATTGCAATTTTTGTAAAGATACAAATTAGTCGTTAAATATGCCTTTCATTATTATTTTTAAACCTAAAAACATTAAATACATTGATGCTAGACAAGCAATGATTCCTATGGCCAAAACCAAATAATGCCAATTCGTATGCTGGTTCATAAATGCATTGTAAATAACGGTTGGGCCAATGAACATTAGTGGTAATGCACCAGTTAAATATTTTATTCCCTTAGCTAATAATTCTTTGTTTGCCATTTAGACTAGTTTAATTGTTTAATTATAATTGGTGTGACCTAAATATCTGAAATCTACTTACTTGGCATTATAATAATCAACTGCTTTTCTCACGCTTCCATGAGTTTTTAGCAATTCAGAGCCTTCTTCATAAGTTACAGGAATTTCTCCCATAATCATTTTTACACCACGATCTACAAGTTTGCTATTGCTTAATTGCATATCGACCATTTTGTTTCCTTTCACTTTTCCAAGCTGAATCATGGTGGCCGTGGTAATCATATTCAGAACTAATTTTTGGGCAGTTCCGGCTTTCATTCTTGAACTACCGGTTACAAATTCTGGCCCCACGATAACTTCAATCGGAAATTTTGCCGTTTGCGAAAGCGGACTTCCCGCATTGCAGGAAATACTTCCAGTGCTTATATTTTTAGTATTACAGGCCTGTAAACCTCCAATAACATAAGGAGTTGTTCCAGAAGCTGCAATACCTACAACCACATCATTCTCGTTTACGTCAAAAGCTTTTAAATCTTCCCAGGCTTGGGTAGCGTTGTCTTCGGCGTTTTCTACGGCTTTGCGGATGGCAGTATCTCCACCGGCAATAATACCAACTACCAAATCAAAAGGAACTCCAAAAGTTGGAGGACATTCTGAGGCATCCAAGATTCCCAAACGTCCGGAAGTTCCGGCTCCAATGTAGAATAATCGTCCGCCCAATTTCATTTTGGCAACAATTTCGCTGACTAAAGTCTCTATTTGTGGTAAGGCTTTTTCAACTGCTTGAGGAACAGTTTTGTCTTCGTTATTGATATTGGTAAGTAATTCTTGAACCGACATTTTTTCTAAATGTTCGTATTTGGAAGATTGTTCAGTGGTCTTTGTGAAGTTCATTGTTCTGTTTTAAAATTGACAACTTATATACTTGGTAAAGTTAGGGAATTTTAAAACTTACTATTCTGTGTAAAACGAAAAAATAGGAATAAAATAATCATTTATGTCCATTTAATTCTAAGCCTGTCATTGCTTACAATTGAAAAAGGGTTTAACTTTAATTTAAAAGTTAAACCCTCATTTTTATTTTTAAACGCTTTTTAGAAAAGTGTCTTCTTCTGCTTCTTTTTCTTTTTCGTTTTCCTCTTCCTCATTTGATATGATAAGAGTGTGATGTAAACGTTCTGCCATCTTTTCTATACTATTCGTAATCGAATCGCAAACTAATTCCATTCTGCGATGTTTCTCTTCTTTGACAGCCCTTAAAACATTTTCAACAAAAACTTTGTCGTATTTCTCGGCAACAGAATCACGTGTATTGGTCATTCTGATAACAGAATCATTACTGAATATTGTTACTCTAAAATGTTGTTCTTCGTTACTTAAATAATACTTTCCACCTAATTCATCACAATTGATATCGGTTGCACTTATTTTCAGTAACTCAGTAATTATACCAAAAATATGATTTTCAATTTTGGTATATTCTTTAGGCCTTCTTCTAAAAAAATTAAACATGTAAACAGATGTTTATTAAGGTCTTTAAGTAATTTTTTCTCATTGTTTCTTCTGTAAATTTATTAATAATTTGGCGTCAATCTCATAAAGACAGAAAACTTCTCAAGAATGTATTTTTGGCAAATTAATGGTAATATTTTTAATAATGCAAATTATTTGAATTATATAGAAGTTAATTTAAGTGATTGAGTCTAAATGGTTGATTATTCATAAAATATATCCATCAGAATAATATTGTACTAAACCGGAATTTAACTAATAAAGGTAGTCTAATCGCTTTTTTATAGATGCAAACAATGAAAAACAATTGGAAAAAGTTTTTTGGTGAGATTGTATTTTTTCTATATTAAATATGCCAGTAAAATACCAATAACAATCATGGACACTTTGGCTATATTGAATTTGTGTCCTTCGCTGCTTTCAAAAATAATAGTCGATGAAATATGAAATAGGATTCCTATTACGACAGCTGTAATCTCAGAATAATATTCGTTTAATTGTGGTATAAAGTCTGAAACAATGGTTCCCAGCGGTGTCATGATTGCAAAAGTTACCATAAATAAAAAGATGGCGTTTCTATTTAGACTGGAACTAACGAAAAAGGAAGTCAAGATAATAGCAATTGGTAAATGATGAATCGCTATTCCTATCGCTAAATCATTATGGTGACTTACAGGAAATCCTTCTAAAAATGCATGAATACAGAGACTGATGAATAATAACCAAGGGATTTGGTACATTTTGGTATGACCATGTACGTGACCGTGCTCAGCTCCTTTGGAGAAAAACTCCAATATGATTTGAAATAAAATACCCAACATTATAAAAAGTCCAATGTTATGGTTTTTACTTTCATACACTTCTGGCAATAGGTGCATTACGGTAAGCGAAAGCAAGAACGAACCACTAAACGCCAGTAATAGTTTAAGGTTGGTTTTGTTTTTTGGCTTTAGAAATAAAGCTATGAAATAACCAAGAAGTACAGACAGTAATGGTAATAGGTAATTCATGTTTTTTGTTTAACCGTTTATTTGTTTAATTGTTTAATCGTTAATTTGTTTTATTTTAATCGTTTTAATCGCAAGATATAATATACCAATTAAGCAGTTTAGCATCCTAACGATTCAACAATTAAACGATTCGATGAATAAACAAAATTAACTATTTAAAAATCATAATTAATCTTTCGCTTTCTGTTTTGTGGAATTTTTTTAGCTTATAATCCCCGAAAATATCCAATAAAAAGATACCTGCTTCTTCCATCATTTCTTCAAAATCTTTTAATGTAAGGGCTTTTACTTTTTCAGTAAAATGATACTTGTGACCTTGGTCTTCAAAATCAATTTCTTTGAAAATATGCCCGTCTTTTAGGTAGCGTTTGATTTGGAAATCGATTCCATCAACATGTTTTACTTCTTCTGGAACCAAATTGTTGAGCACATTGGTGACATTCATAAAATCAATCACTGCAAAACCATATTCAGATAAACTTTCTTTTATAGCTTTTAGGGTAGTAAGGTTGTCCTCATCGTTTTCGAAATAACCAAAACTGGTGAACAGATTGAAAATAGCATCAAATTTATCTTCAAATACTTCCCGCATATCATGAACCTGAAAATGCAAGGTTTCATTGCTGTTTTTTTGTGCTTCCAATATACTGTTTTCAGATAAATCGGCACCGATAACGTTGAATCCTAATTGGTTTAAATAGATGGCATGACGACCTTTACCGCAAGCTAAGTCAAGCACTTTGGCTTTCTCGGGAAGATTGAGGTAATGCGTTAGATTGTCCATAAACAATTGCGCTTCTCTATAATTTCTTTCTTTGTAAAGTATATGATAATAAGGACTGTCGAACCAAGAGGCAAACCAATTTTCTGGATTAGAATTGGTAATTTGTGTTTTGTTATTTGTAGAATCGGACATTTATTCTTTTTCAATTAATTTAAGTCCCGCAAATTTAGTGTATTTTTGCAGAAAATATACTATTTCAAACCGTTTAGGATGTTTGGAATACGTAATTTTAATATTGGAATTTATAAAGACAGATGGAGAATTTTAAGATGATTGCCAAAACCTTTTTTGGTTTTGAAGAAATATTAGCAAAAGAGCTAACAATGTTGGGCGCACAGGATGTGGAGCAAGGGGTGAGAATGGTGAGCTTTAAGGGTGATAAAGGTTTTATGTACAAAGCGAATTTGTCTTTGCGTACAGCTTTGAAGATCTTAAAGCCAATTTATTTTTTTAAAGCGAGAGATGAACAATCGTTATATAAAGGAATACGCGGGACGAATTGGTCTAAATACATAAATGCAAACCAAACTTTTGTAATTGATGCAACTGTGCATTCTGAGTATTTTAACCATTCTGAGTTCGTGTCTCAAAAATGTAAAGATGCTATTGTGGATCAGTTTCGTGAAAGAACGGGTCAACGCCCAAGTATTGATAAAGCTTTTCCTGATTTAAGAATAAATATACATATTGATAAAGACCAAGTTTCGGTTGCATTAGATACCTCTGGGAATTCATTGCATCAACGTGGTTACAGAACGGCGACAAACATTGCTCCTATAAATGAAGTTTTGGCAGCTGGTATTTTGTTGCTTTCGGGTTGGGACGGACAAACTGATTTCTTGGATCCAATGTGTGGTTCTGGAACATTTTTGGCTGAAGCAGCGATGATTGCTTGTAATATTCCTGCAAATATCAATCGTAAAGAATTTGCTTTTGAAAAATGGAACGATTGGGACAATGATTTGTTTGATAGCATTCAAGATAGTTTATTGAAACGTGTTCGTGAATTTCATTACACCATAAAAGGGTATGATAAAGCACCGTCTGCAGTTCAAAAAGCCAAAGACAACATCAAAAATGCCAATCTGGATGAATATATAAAGATTGAAGAAAAGAACTTCTTTGATACGGAAAAAACTTCTGAAGGGAAATTGCATATTGTGTTCAATCCGCCTTATGATGAGCGATTGGATATTCACATGGAAGAATTCTATAAAAATATTGGTGATACCTTGAAGAAGAATTATCCAGGAACGAATGCATGGTTTATTACTGCAAACCTTGAGGCATTGAAATATGTAGGATTGAAACCTTCTCGTAAAATTAAACTTTTTAATGCGAGTTTAGAGGCTCGTTTGGTGAAATACGAAATGTATGAAGGAAGTAAGAGAACAAAGTTTCAGACTGTTCCTGATGCTGAATAATTAGTATTGAATAAAAATATAATCCCGATAATTGCTATTTAAATTTAGTAATTATCGGGATTTTTTTATGAGTTGTTTCTAGATTATTATTGCTGTAGTTATAACGTTTTCAAGAACTTTAAAAGCGGCATTGGCTGCATTCTGTGCCATTACTTTGTTGACTATCGCTATAGAATGTAATTCTGAGGTTAATATTTCTTTTTCATCGGCTAGCCTTTTTTCAAAAAAATCATCATCAATGGCTCCAATTAATCTCATGTTTGTAAGCAGTTCTAATCGATCTTTTTTGCTTTGAATAAAATTATTGGCTGATTTTTTCACGACATTCCAGTCGTCTTTAATGGTGCCTTTCATTGCGTTAAGCATATCTGCCAAAATTTCGTTGATGTCAAAGTTCATGATAGTTAGTTTTTAATATTTTTTAATGCTTTTTCTGCGGTTAATAAAGGTTGCCAAAAGCCATTGGTATAGGCTATGTATAGATTTATCTCGCCATCATTGAGTGTTTTTTTATCTTTGTGCTCCTTTTTGTACTGCATGAAATTATTTTTTAAAAGTTGGCCCATTTTAAGGAAATCTTCTTTTTTTTCACGGGCTTGATATTGAAATAATATTGAATTGATGTTGCTTTCGACTTCTAAATATTCTTTGGAAACACTGGCGTATGTTCTCTTGTCTTCGGGTTGTTCTAATAATTCTATATACAGTTTTTCATTTTGTTTTTGGGTTTCAATAATTTGGTTTTCTATTGCTTCACTATAATCCGGAACCAATTTTACAGAAACACAACTACTCAGCGAAATAAGTAGACAAGAGATAAAGACTATAATTTTTGTTTTCATACGTAGATTTTTGTTTTTCGATCAGATGTAGTTGCTTCACTTGTTTACTATCACTTGAGTCATATAATTTCATTGGTGTTTAGGCCAATTTAGAATAGCATTAATTTCTTGATTTATATATTTTATCGAATGTAGCTTGTTTACTGTTTTAGATTACGAGTGACGATTAAGTAATTTGTTCATTAATTTGAATTTTATGGAATAATGTAAAATAACTATTTAGTAAAATATATAAAATAACAGTAAAAATAGCACATAAAATATTTATAAATTATGTTTAGACCAATTTTTCATAAACTTTAATGGTTTGATGTCTATTCTAAAGATTTATTTGTGAGACGAAATAAATAGTGGTTATTTCTAAGAATTATCTAGATTTTCAATTAATTTTGAAAAAAATAATTAAACACAATAAAATGACAAAATTACAAGTAAGAGCATTTCTATATAATCTAGGTTGCTTTGCAATATTGTTTATATCATTTCGTTATTTGGTAGAACAGTATACTAATCTTTCTGGGTTTTGGATTCCGATGACAGCTTTTGTAGCAGGAACACTTTTGTCTCCAAAATTCCAAGCAGCGAAAACTAAAGACGGTGAAAAATTATTCATGTCTTGGTTGTTTGTAAAAGGGATTAAAGAAATAGGATAATCGCCTTAGATTAAAAACAAAAGGAGTAAAATTGAATCTATATATTCAGTTTTACTCCTTTTTTTATTAAATTAAATTTAAAGCTTATTTCTTCTTAGGTGCTGTTTTTACAGGCACAACTTTCTTTTTGTAAATAGGGATAAAATAGGAAACGGTATAGTTAAAACCTGCACCAAAATTACCATCATAAGTTCTGTTGAATCCTGGGATATAAAGGTTTTCAAAGTTTCCAGGCTCAGAATTTGTTACCAATACTTTTAATTGTAAACTAAAGCCAACATAAATATTGTTGAATACTTTTACGTTTACTCCAGCAGCGACTTCAGCCCAACTAGCTGTTAATCCATCGTATTTTTTTCCCGAATCAATCAACTCAGATTGTCCAAAATAAGGGTGTGGGTTATAGATGAGGTAATTGTTTAATTGTTCATTAAAAGTACTAAAACCATAACGTACACCTAGTGTGATAAGGTTTTCCATATCTAACCAATTAGTGTAGGCATTGTAATCAAAACCTACTTTAAGATAAGTACCTTTGGTTGTAGTGCTCAATAATGGATCTTCGACAGTGACTTCTTCACTACCTATTTCGCCATACAAATAATATTTTTTGGTCAATCGATAATCTGCTGTAAATGCAATCCCATTGTAATTAGAATCATAAATAGACCTTGCAATTTTGTTTATATCGGCACCAACAATTAAACCATAACGGTCTGTTTTGGGTTTCAGGGTGTCTGTTGTTACGGCATTTAGATCTTTTTCTGGATTCTTTTTTGTTGGTTTAACATTTTTAGTTTCCGTTATTTTTACATCTTGCTCTGTAGTTGTGGTAGTCGTTTTTTCTTGTGCCTGTACAAATAACAGTGACAACAAAAAGCAAATACTAAAAGAATATTTTAATAATTGTTTCATTTTCGGATGTTATGTTATTTTGTGCGACTATTACATATTGAATCCACATTTCGTCAGCAGGTGTTGCATCAGATAACGTGAAAGGGTTTGATGGGACCAAATTAAAAATGGTTTTAAAACCACAGGCTCTAGATACATAAATACTTTCCCTGGTATATTTAAATTCTAAATTGTCAGTATTCACCAAGAGAGGATTTTTGTTCCCGTAATTTAAAATAAATTGATATTTTACAATATCGGCATCTGTATTCAATGGGAGCAATATATTGTTTCCACTAGTTTTATACTTATCGTCATCAACTCCATTTGGATTCAAAACAACTCCTTCTGTCATTCCTTCGCCAATCACTTTCAAATTCGTCACGTTTTTTAAAACAGAAGGATTCGAAATGTCGTAAAACTGAATAAGCATTCTTGGGGTCGTAGGCGTAGTTGGGTCGCAAATATCATCTGGTTCGCAACTGGAAGAAGCGAAACCAAGAATCATTAAAAACGCAATTATTTTTTTCATATTTTTTCTTCTTCCCCTTTAGGGGTTAGGGGTTGAGGCTTATCGTCTTTCCAAAAGTACAACATTTTCAACATGATGCGTTTGTGGAAACATATCCACTGGACGAACTCTTGTTACTTTGTATTTTTCGTCCATTAAAGCCAAATCTCTAGCTTGTGTAGCAGAGTTACAACTTACATAAACCACTTTTTCAGGAGCAATTTTCATGATTTGTTCAATTACATCTTTGTGCATACCATCTCTTGGGGGGTCTGTGATAATAACTTCGGGATGACCGTGCTGAGCGATGAAAGCATCATTAAAAACAACTTTCATGTCTCCCACAAAGAACTCACAATTAGTGATTTCATTGCGTACAGCATTAGCTTTTGCATCTTTAATAGCATCTGGAACACTTTCTACACCAATAACTTTTTTAGCTTTTTTGGATACAAATTGCGCAATAGTTCCAGTTCCGGTATATAAATCATAAACGATTTCATTGCCAGTAAGTCCTGCAAAATCGCGGGTTATTTTATATAATTCGTAAGCTTGATCCGAGTTGGTTTGATAAAAAGATTTAGCATTAATACTAAATTTTAATCCTTCCATTTCTTCAAGGATGTAATCTCTTCCTTTGTATAATTTTATGTCGGTATCGTATAAAGTGTCGTTCGCTTTATTATTAACCACATATTGTAAGGAAGTAATCTGAGGGAATTTTTCGTAAAGATGATCAAGGATCAATTCTCGGTTGGTTTTGTCATTTTCAAAAAACTGAATCAAAACCATGATTTCTCCAGTGGAAGCCGTTCTCAGCATCAAAGTTCTTAGCAAACCTTCATGGGCTCTAGGATTAAAGAAAGTCAAACCATGCTCATTAGCAAAGGCGCGTACTTCATTACGAATTGCATTCGAAGGATCTTCCTGCAAATGACATTTGTTGATGTCCAGGATTTTGTCCCACATTTTTGGAATATGGAAACCAAGCGCATTTCGGTTACCCAAATCTTCTTCGCTTCCAATTTCTTCTTCGGTCAACCAACGGCTGTTCGAAAACGAAAATTCCATTTTATTTCTATAGAAAAACTTTTTTTCAGAACCTAAAATCGGTTCGAATTCAGGAAGTTCAATTTTGCCAATGCGTTGCAAATGATTTTTTACTTCATTTTGTTTGAAGAACAACTGTTGGTTGTAGTTCATATTTTGCCATTTGCAGCCACCACAAACACCGAAGTGTTCGCAAATTGGGTCTACACGATGCTCCGATAATTCATGAAAATGAATCGCTTTTCCTTCATAGTAAGCCTTACGCTTCTTGAAAGTTTGCACATCAACGACATCCCCAGGAACAACATTTGGGATAAAAACTACTTTTCCATCGGGAGCTTTTGCCACCGAAACGCCTTTTGCACCAGCATCAAGGACTTTTATTTGATGAAAGACAACTTTGTCTGTATTTTTCTTTGCCATAGCGCAAAAATAAGGCTTTGGATTTATTTTTGGATTTTAATTCTATTTTTTTTTAATAAATACTCAATCAAGGTAGCATTTACTCAAATTCATCCTTCCAGTCTTTAGTCGATATTGCAGAAGCTTTATTTTCTGAGTTCATCGTTACTCGCATTTCCTTGTTTGCTTTTGCATACTCAAAAAGTGCCTTAAATCGGAATACATTTGTATTATCGGTCTTGTTTGGAATCATTTCCACAAATTCAAGATCTTTGAAAAGACCATATTTTAGGCTGTATTTCACACAGATTTGTTTGATGTTCTCGGGTGTAGATTTGGCAATAACCTTATCAGTGGCTTCACTTTGCGTAAAAGGCTTGAATTTAATGTCGTTACAGGTCATTAAAACCCTTTTTCCTAACTCGTAAGCTTTGTTTTTTTGAGATCCATCGACTGTGTTCATTTCCGTCGGTTCAACACTTTTACCCATTTTTTTTCCATTTACGTTTTTAGTTTTGCAGCCAATAAACGATAATAGACAGCATATTATAATTACTTTTTTCATAATAATATAAGTTTCAATAAGAACGTAAGTTAGCGAAATAAAGTGTAATTCATTTATTATTAAGGCCTAATCCCGCTTTCCACTTCAAATCCTCGTTCTGGATGCAATAACACTAAGCCAGGAAAGGAGCTTCCGTTGGTCGCTCTTTCCTGGCAAGTGTTAAATGCTTCCAGAACTCCGGGTTTTTCACTATAATCGGGGGCAGGGGAGGTATAGAGAGATTTGGGATTGAAAATTATCAAGAGGTTTAATTCTGAAAAATAAATTAGTTTCTCGCTAATTCTTAATTTTCTAGATCAGAGTACATCAATGTAGGCTTTCCATTAACGCAGTCTACTCTTGTTGGAGGCAATATTATATCGCAGGTTGAAACGATTCCCCATTTTTTATTATAAGCATCTTCTGCTTTGGTGTAATCCTCTACTTTTTTAAGAAATTCAGTAACATTAATTTTCAACGAGTAGGCAATAAAACCAGCAGAACCGCCACATGATTTTGAACCAATGGCTTTAAAAGACCATTCTGAAGGGTTAGTGCATGGAGTACTATTGACCATGGAAGCCGAAATAATTTCAGTATACATTTTTGAAAGATTTTGATTTTCGTTTTCTTGCGAAGAATCATCATCGTTATTGCAACTGAAGAAGGAAATAGCAAGTGCAATAAATAAAAATTTTATATTTTTCATAAAGGTTGTTTAATAACTAGATGATTATATAAATGAAAGGTTGCGTCAATTAAAAAGATAGATTTTAATTTGCTATTTTTTTGATTTCCCATCACTCAATAAAAGTGATAAAGATTTCAGACTTTTTGTTCGGTCAGCCAAAAGTTTTAGAATACTTATAAACGGAATAAATAAAATCATTCCGGAAGCTCCCCATAATATGCCACCAGCAAGAACCATGACAAGAATTGCGAGTGCATTGATTTTCAAACGGCTTCCTACAGCATATGGAAATATGATGTAAGCTTCCAGTACTTGAACCACCGAAAAGACTGTGATGACTCCAATAGGATACCAAATGGAATTAAACGTAATCCAAGCCACCGTAATGGGTAAGAGCGACGAAACCATGATACCAACATAAGGTATGAAGGTAAGTATGGAAGCTGTAAACCCAAAAAGGAATGGGTAGGGAATACCAATAAGGGCGAGACCAATACTATTCAAAAGACCAACAATTAAATAAACCACGAGCATTCCTTTTATGAATTTGTAATACTCATTAATGGTTTCAACAATAATCTCATGAATCATTTCTTTTTTATCCTTAGGGAAAATATGGTACAATGCCTGAACCAATAATTGACGGTAAAATAATATCAACGCCGAGAAGATGGGAATTATTAAAAGATTAAATAATGATTCAGAGAAAGAATAGAGAGTATTTTTGAGCAGTAAAAAAAACTGGGAACTGGAGTTGTTTAAAGTATTTTTGATATAGCTCAACTGTTTTTCTTCATTTATCCCAAACTGATTCGTTAAAAATGCACTCCATTGATTCAAGGTTTCCTCTAACTTTTTTTCTAAGTTTTCCCATTCATTAGAAAATTCAACTATTTGAGCGAAAAGTAGATATAAGATAACAGCAAATACAAGCACTACAGATATTAAGGAAAGTCCAATCGCTATGTTTCGATGCACTCCTTTTTTTTCCATCCATCTGCAAACGGGATAAAGTATAAAACTGATAAGCAGGGCAAAACTTAACGGAATGAATAGAGATCTCCCAAAATACAATATTACCAATCCAATGAACAGATACTGAAAAACTTCGAGAGCAGTAGTTTTTTTAGAAAAATCAGATGGAATAGGTATCATATCAGACTGTGTTTTAACTGTTACCGTTTCTTCTTCCGTTAAATTTATATAACCAAAAATCACATAATCAACTGACTTACAAGATACAAAATATTTTGGAGACAGGATTGTTAGTTGTTAATCATTATTAAATTTTCGTTAAATATATCTGTTTCTAAAATCAGTTTTTCATTTAAAAACTAAATTTGAGTAAACTAAAAAACGACTATTATTATGAAAAGAAATGCAACCGCAGTTTGGAATGGTTCCTTAATGGAAGGAGCTGGAAAATTAACAACACAAAGTACAACTTTACAAAATACCCAATATTCATTCAAATCTAGATTTGCCGAAGGTGTAGGCACTAATCCAGAAGAACTTGTTGCGGCGGCGCATGCGGGTTGTTTTACGATGCAACTTACAGCTTTTATTAGTGAAACAAGTGCAGTAATTGAAAGTATAGAAACGAGATGTGACATCAATTTAGTAGACGGAACTATTATCAGTTCTCACTTAACGGTTAATGCTAAAATAAGCGGTATTTCAAATGAAACGTTTCAAGAATTAGTTACAAAAGCGGAAAAGAATTGCCCGATTTCAAAACTATTCAATACTGAAATTTCGACTACTGCCGCTTTGGTTTAGTGTTTTTATAAAATAAAAAAAGGTTCGGTTTATTATTAAATCGAACCTTTTTTGTTTAAGGTAATTACATGATTTTATGTATGAGCTATTCTTTCTTTTTTATCCATTCATAATTAACAATGGATAAAAAGTAGAAAAGACTATCTGCAGTAATTTTTCCGAGAATAATTCCAATGAAATAATTTCCAGTCAGTATTGGCATCCAATACATGCAAAACGGACGAATAAAAAAGAAATCCAAAACTGCAGGATAACCAAATTCGAGAAAGAAATTCCGAATTAAGAAAGCGATTTCTTTTAAAGTAACGTTTTGGTTGTTTAGTTTTTTCTTGGTAGCTAATGCTTTATAGGATCTGTAAGCCATGACACCATAAAAAGCAAAATATTCGGCAAACGTAATTATATAAGCCGTGATTAATCCACTAAAAATTCTACTGAATTGGGAAGCTAGCAACGCGGCGCTTGAAGCTGCCAATTCAGAATATTTATAGCGATCAAACCACTCTTTGAAATTTGCTTTATTGAACATTTTATTTTTTTTAGAAAATTAGAATTAATGTTCTAGGTTTTAAACCTTTCTAATAAATAAATTGTTCTTGGCTAGTGCCAATAAAGTAATGATAAGAATAATGAAATAAAGAGAAGTTAATACACTCTTTAAAACCGTAAAGATGCTTGTGATTTGGATTTGCAATTCATTAATATTTGGATAGCTTTTCAACATACATATAATTCCAATGTTTTCGGCATAATCAAAGGAACCAGAAAATAATGGCAGTAAGCACAAATAAAATAATGAACCGTCGAGCTTTCCTAATTTGTTTAGAAAATAAGCGAGTACCAAACAGGAGCTAAGTCCAAAAAGAGCGGGATAAATCAAGTCTAATGGAAGTTGATGATATAAATATGTATCTCGACCAGCAGTTCCCAAAGCAGTAAAAAGTTTGTTTACATACTGAGAATCATAACCGGTTGGCATCATATCAAATATTTTCATTCCTCCTGAGAATTGCATTACTTCGGGAATGGTATCAATAAGCATAATAGCATAAACTATGTTACAAAGTATAAACAACGATAATACAGTTTTACCATTTATATTTCGTTTGATACATTCTCTCATAGACTATTTGTTTAGATTACCAAAGTTGATGAACTTGTGGTTTGATATATTGCTCGTAAATGGCATTCATTGCAGAAATTTTCTCTTGAGACAGTTTCGGTAAATCATACAGTGACAGATTAGACAAAACATGGCTTTCCTTTGATGCTCCCGGTATTATACAGCTGATTTCGTTAAAACTCAAAATCCATTGCAGGGCAATAGGAGCCAAATTAGTAGCTTCAGGAAAAAGTGCTTTTAAGGCGTCTACGGCTTTTAAACCCAACTCATAATTAATTCCAGAGAACGTTTCTCCTTTGTCAAAAGCGGCACCCTCACGATTGAAATTCCTGTGGTCCTGTTCTCCAAAAGTCGTTTTAGAATCAAATAAACCAGTCAATAATCCACTCGCCAGTGGTACTCTTGCAATAATCCCAATGTCTTTTTTCTGAGCTTCTTTGAAAAATAATTCTGAAGGGCGTTGACGGAAAAGATTAAATATAATCTGAATTGTGGTTACGTTAGAGTATTCAATAGCTTTTAGGGCTTCTTCAACTTTTTCTACACTAACACCCAAATTCAAAATCTTTCCTTGCTCTTTTAAACGGTCAAACATTTCAAAGATTTCCGGACGATAAAATACTTGGTTTGGCGGACAGTGCAACTGAATAAGATCGATTGTTTCCAATCCCATTCTTTTCAGGCTGTCCTCAACATATTTCTGTAATACTTTTGGCTGATAACCCTCATTTACGTGCGGATTGATGTGTCTGCCACATTTTGTCGCTACATAAATACGTTCGGAACGGGAACGGACAACCCTTCCCACAGCGGTTTCACTCAATCCATTTTCGTAAACATCGGCAGTGTCAATAAAATTCACACCCTTATCAATGGCGGTATTGATTAACTCGTCTGCGGTTTTATCATTAAAGGGAGAGCCCCATTTTCCGCCTACTTGCCAAGTGCCAAGTGCTATTTCTGATATATTGAAATTGGTTTTTCCTAGTTTGCGATAGTTCATTTTTTCTTTTTTAAAGTTTCTGAGTTTCTAAGACTCTAAGATGCTAAGTTTTTTAAAGTTTTCAAAATCTTAGAAACTTAGTATCCCAGAATCTTAGCATCTTTATTCATCAAATAAATCTGAAGACAAATAACGGTCTCCACGGTCGCAGATAACGGCAACCACCACACCAGATTCAAGTTGGTTGGCTATTTTTACAGCCACTGCCACAGATCCTCCGCTGCTCATACCTGCAAAAATGCCTTCTTCTTTAGCCAATCTTTTGGTCATTTCGCGGGCTTCTTTTTCGCTTACATCTATAGTGATATCTACTTTTGAGGCATCAAAAATCTTAGGTAAATATTCTTCAGGCCATTTTCGAATACCAGGAATTTGTGAACCTTCGCTTGGCTGTGCGCCAATGATTTGAATATTTGGGTTTTTCTCTTTCAAGTAAGTCGAGGTTCCTATAATCGTTCCTGTAGTCCCCATTGCCGATACAAAATGAGTAACAGTTCCGTCGGTGTCATTCCATATTTCTGGGCCGGTGGTTTTGTAGTGGGCTTTCCAGTTGTCATCGTTTGCAAACTGGTTTAGCATTACATAACCGCCTTCGGCTACTTTTTTATCAGCGTAATCCCTAGAACCAATTATCCCTAAACTTGCTGGAGTCTGGATAACCGTCGCGCCATAAGCCTGCATTGTTTGTGTACGCTCGATAGTGGAATCTTCGGGTAATACCAACTCAATATCTATGTTGAATAATTGGGCTATCATTGCCAACGCAATTCCAGTGTTACCACTTGTTGCCTCAATTAATTTGTCTCCTTTTTTGATGTCTCCTCTTTCGATGGCAGATGCAATCATATTGTAGGCGGCGCGGTCTTTTACACTTCCTCCTGGATTGTCTCCCTCAAGTTTCAATAAAAGTTTTACGTTTTTGTTTGCGACTAAACGGGTTGTTTCTACCAGTGGTGTATTCCCGATTAATTCTACTAATTTATAAGTTTTCATTTTATTTTTTCTCTTTTACTTTAACTTCGGTTGTGGTGGTGTTCAACACTATTGAATCTTCAGGGATTGATTTGGTTACCCATGAATTTCCACCCACGACACTGTTTTTGCCAATTGTTGTTGTACCTCCCAAAATGGTTGCATTGGCATATAGGCAAACATTTTTCTCTACAGTTGGATGTCTTTTGGAATTCTTCATGTCTTTGCTTACGCTCAAAGCTCCCAAAGTTACTCCTTGATATATTTTTACGTTTTTTTCGATAACAGTGGTTTCACCAATTACGATTCCTGTGGCATGGTCGATAAAGAAAGGCGATGCGATTGTTGCTCCTGCATGAATATCTGTTCCAGTGATTCGATGGGCATATTCGCTCATTAATCTTGAAAAAAGCATCAAATCCAATAAATACAACTCATGGCTTAATCTGTAAATGGCAATGGCATAAAATCCAGGATAGGCAAGATAAATTTCTTCAAGACTATTGGATGCCGGGTCATTTTCTAAGATGTAAGAAGCATCTTTATTTAAATTCTCGAGTACAGAGGGTAATTTATGCAAAAATTTATCCCAAGCAGATTCACAGGAATCTTGCTCTTTTTTGCAGGCCAAAGAAGCAATTTCTTTGAATTGTTTTTCTAACTCATCAATACTTTCGTTGAGTGGTGCATTAGAATCAAATAAAGTGTAAAACAGTTTTTCGGTAAAGGCTTCTGTTTTGGTTTTTATGCTATAATTTATAGAAAAATGACTTTTGGAAGCACTAATATTTTGAACAATCAGATCTTTGGTCATGATTATGAAATTGAATGTTAATTTTGAAAGGATAAAAGTAAGGCGTTTTTCAGAAAAAATAACAAGATTTGGCCAAAGAATTAGGTTAATTGCCGTTGAAAAAGATAGGCTCAAAAAGATATAACAGAATCGGTATTTTTTTGAAATTATATCACATTAATTGCAAATTACTAATGATTGTTTCAACGATTGATTCCATCACGAGATATCCTTCTTTATTGGGATGAACCCCATCTTCTGAATAAATTGCTTTTAAACCTTTTCGTTCATCCACCATAGCCGAAAAATAATCTACATAAGCAATGTCATTTGCTCTGGCATATTTCAGAATCATTGCATTTAATGCTTCGATTTTATAGGCGGGTTCCATTCCTCGTTTCCAAGGGAAATCATTGGCAGGGAGTATTGAACATAAAACCACTTCGATGTTATTTGCTTTAGCCAATTCGCACATAGAAATAAGGTTTCCTAGTATTGTTTCGGGTGTTGTAGGGCCAGTATTTCCTGCAATATCATTTCCTCCAGCCAAAATAACGACAATTTTGGGTTTCAGTTCAATTACGTCGGGTCTAAAACGCAAGAGCATTTGTGAAGTCGTTTGGCCGTTAATACCTCTATTGATATATGATTTGCCAACAAAAAAATCTTGATGAATAGTTTTCCAGCCTTCGGTTATGGAATCTCCAAAAAATACAATTCTTTTTTCTCCAGAAGATGGAGCTAAAATCTGTTCATTCTCGGTTTTGTATTTGTTTAAATACCCCCAGTCGAGGATTTTTTCTTTTCTTTCCATAAATAGTGGGGTGCAATTGAAATGACCTTATAATTTGTTTTAAAAAATTACAATATTGATTAGTTTTTTATGCGTTTGTATTTTTCGGTTATTATTCGGTCAACTCCCAGTTTCTCTACTTTTTCAACTCCTTGTTGGATTAGAATGTCATTTTTTATGGAGACTTTAAATTCAAATTTATTGTTTTCCCAGGCTCTGTTGGAGAAATATTCCAAATATTCAGTGTATGTGTCATTTACCAAAGTATATCTACCGGCACCAGCAGAAAATTTTGGATTGGATTCTTTACCCATAGTCAAATCGTGAACGAAAAATGCAAAATGGTCAGGATTGATAATTTTGATCATTTTTACTTTTGGATCAAAAGTAGAAAAAGTGGAATCTTTTTGAGTTGATGTTGCCGAAATGAGTTCCCAAGTTCCAATAATTGGCAAATCATTATGTTTGGTTTTATTTTGGCTAATACCGTTGAAGTAACTGATTATCGCAATAAATAATAGAGATAGTTTGATTTTCATTTTTAGGTTTTAATAATTGAAAATAATAAAACTAAAGTACAATTTATTTTATAATTACGACTTAGCATAAAATAGAGCAGACTTAAGGTAAAGGTATGTTTACGTGTCTTTATGCTACGTCATCGTGTCTTTATGCTAAGTCAGAGTAGCTGTATGCTACGTCAACGTGTCTTTATGCTATGTCAGCGTAGCTTTATGCTAAGTCAACGTAGCTTTATACTAAGTCAACGTAGCTTTATACTAAGTCAACGTAGGTTTAAGCTAAGTCAACGTAGGTTTATGCTACGTCAACGTAGGTTTAAGCTATGTCAGCTTAGGTTTATGCTAAGTTAGGGTAGGTTTATGCTAAGTGAACGTAGGTTTAAGCTAAGTTGACATAATCTTATGCACGTTAGGCATTCTAATGGGTTTTGTATTTTTTTAGAAACTAAATTCTGCCATTTCTTCTGGGTTTTCGATGCAATTTTCTACGTCGTTGATGAAAAGGTCAATTTGTTCTTTGGTTACATTGGGCATACAAATAATATGTGAGATATCGCCCTCAGTGGCCAATTGCCATTTTGATTTAACTTCTTCAGCTGTTTTTGGGAAAACCACGGTAATGGAATTTGGATTTCTCCAAGCAGCAATTCCTATGTTTTTTAGTCTTTGTTCACAGTATTCGGCTACTTCCAAGCTGTGTAAATAACGATTTTTTAAACCTTCCACTCCGAGTTTTTTTATGGCATACCATAAAAACAATGGGCAATGACCGTTTCTAGACCCTGTAATAGTAGTGTCTAAAGAACCGATATAGGATATTCCTTTGGAGATTCGATCTCTGTTGGAACGCTTCGTGATAATAACTCCAGTTGGAATAGGGGAGCCTATAAATTTGTGACCACTGATTGAAATACTGTCAGCACCATCTTTAAAATCAAAAGGAAATCTAGGCTCCATAAAAGCTCCATAACTTCCGGATAAGGCCGCGTCACAATGGATGTAACTGTCTTGTATGGCCAATCCTTTTAGAATATCCCTGATTTTTGAAACGTCGTCTTTGGCTTCTTTCATAGTTGTTCCAAAAGTAGTAAGCACAATTGCTGGCTTATGACGATTCATTTTTAAGGTATTTTCAAAGTCAACATAATCAATTTCGCCATTCTCCTGTGAACGAATTACAATGCTTGGAATATTGAGTAAGTGAATGTTTTTACGTACACTGTAATGGGTAGATTCTGAATAATAGACCATCGCTTTTGGATATAATTCGCGAGCAAGATACAATCCGTATAAATTACTTTCTGAGCCTCCATTGGTTACGTAGCCCCAATAATCTTTTGGATTGGCGCGGAATAGTTTGGCAAAAAAGCCAACTACTTCTCTTTCGAGTTCGTGGGTTTGTACTTTGTAGGTGCAGTCCTCAAAAGGGTCACCCAAATTATTGATAGGATATTTGAAAAAATGATTGATTTCTGAATAATCAAAATCTTTGGATACAGGATAGCCCAAGAAATTATCTCTGGCATTTTCTATGTATTGTTCCAACTCAAATAAGCGTTGATTGTCTTGTTCGGATAATGATTTTGAAATAGGTAGCATACTGTTTTATTTTACTGTAAATGTACTTTTAATGATTTAATATTCTTTATACTAGATTATATTCAAAATATAATTCTAATTTTGAATCATAATTCAGTTTTTAAGCATTGTATTTACTGCTTGCTTTTTTCAAAACCATATAATTATTCTGAGATGGATTCTATAGACAAAAAAATATTAATGCTTTTGCAGAGGGATGCAAAACAAAACACAAAGGAAATCGCCGAAAAAGTAGGTTTATCTGTTTCTCCAACTTTTGAGAGAATTAAAAAATTGGAGCAAAAGGGATATATCAAAAATTATGTGGCTTTGCTGGATGCTACCAAAATTGGGAAATCAATCAGTGTGTATTGTCAAGTGACGTTGGCGGTGCACTCGAGGGAATTGATAGATGATTTTAAGCAGCATATTCTTGTGTTGCCTGAAGTTACCGGTTGTTTCCACGTTTCTGGGAATTATGATTTTTTATTGAAAGTGGCTGTCAATGATATGAATGAATATCAAAAGTTTGTCATCGATAAATTATCGGTTATAAAAGGGATCTCAAATGTGCAGAGTTCTTTTGTGATGGAAGAAATAAAAAATGATTTTGCCTATAATTTATGATATAAATTTGCTAAGAGGCAGAAATTAATTAAATGAATCAATTGATTTTAAAAAATCTTCGGGACTCATAATGGGTAACTTGCTTTTTTTGTAATCTTTTACATTCCGAGTGATGATGATGTCAATTTTTCCGTTTAATTCGGCAGAATAATTTTGTAGTGCATCTTCAAAATCTTTAAAATTGCAGTTTAGAGCAACAATTATTGAGTTTTTGTCTATAATGAGTATTTCGATTATGGTGAGTAAAATTTTTAATTTTTCAATAACTTTTTCTTGTTTTCCTTTTTGGCTTAATAAATAATAAGCGTTGCTTACTATTACAGGAGTTACAAATCCTGTAATTTCTTTTTTTTCGCATAAGGAAAGGACTTGTGCTGCATTTTCTGAAAAAGGTTCTCTGTCAAGAAAGAAATCTAGAATTACGTCTGTATCGATTAAAATATTTTTCATTTGGTTATAAATATTTTTCCGATAATTTTTTTGCTAATTCTTTTTTGTAATCAAAATCACTGTCGCTATGAAAAGAACTTTTTAGTGATTTTACTATTGGAGAAAGTTCTTTTTTGTTTTCAGGCTGTTCTAAAACCAATACTTTTAAGTAGTTTTCAATAATATTTGATAAACTGTTTTCTTTTTTTTGAGCATACTTTTTGGCTTTTTCAATTATTGAATCTTCAATTGTCAAAGTTAATTTAGTGTTCATCTTTCTGTTTTTTTACTATACAAAGATAAGATAAAAATAAATGCACGTGTATTTTTTTTAAATTTAACACTCTTGACGCTTCTTTGATGTTGAGTTTTAAATGCATTAAAATTAATTTTGAATACGTATGCTTTTGTGTGAAGGATAGGAACGGCATCTCCCGATTTAGAAAAACAAGGCTTTTTTGCCGTAGTTTTTGTTAATCGGGAATACATTGGATAGCCTGACCTTGTTGCCTGACAAATTTTTCTATTTTGTAGAAAATCTTTTGCAACAAGGACACACCATAAAAAAAAACCTGACTCGTTTAAAAGGAATCAGATTTTAGAATATTTAAATTGTTATCCAAAAAGGAAAAAATGAATTGCTTTGTTTAAAAAAAGTTATTACATTTTTTTTGCAGGCTTTATTTCCGTCACTATTAATTTTAAAGTGGTGTTTCCAATATTTTTCGCCATATGCGTTACTGCTGGGAGATACATTGCAGTTCCCATTTTGACATCTATAGTCGTCGCTGGTTTGCCTTTGTCAGTGATCTGAATTTTGCCACTAGTCAAAGCATAGACTGAATGGTTCGGGTGGCTGTGCCAGGCGGTTGATGTACCGGGTGCGAATACAACTTCCATAACTCTTACTTTGTCATTTTCAAGTAACACTTTTTTATACACATTTGGCGCTACTTTTATTGGGTCTTGCGCATACAAACTGGTGCTTTGAATTAAGAATAGTCCGATAAAGAGGGCATTCATTAAAAATATTTTAATTGTTTTCATCTMATTTAAATTTAAGTAAAACTTTTTTGAATTTAATTGACCTACTCTTTTATGTTTTTTGAGTAGTCGGATGGTATTTATTTTGAATATTTTGCTAGTAGAATTGACAAGGACAGTCTAGTAAGGTTAGGATGTGTTCCAGCAGTTCGTGTTTGTCACCAGCCTTTTTAAATAGTTTGTTCTATTTAAAAAAGCATTTTTTTGCCGAGCAATTCATTTGATTGTTTTTTTGAGAAGCAATTTCCTCTTTTTTTTTTGAGGCATACTAAATTACAAAAAATATAGAGTTGGGTTTTAAAAATAGTCTTCTTTTTTAGAATGTTTTTCAATTAATGTATTGAAATTAAGCGAGTTGATTTTTTGTTGGATGTAGAATGCTATAATCAAAAAAAAACCGACTTGCTTTCGCAAATCGGTTCGATATTGAGGGGTTTATTTTTTATTCAAATAAACCTTCGATGCTTAAATAACGTTCTCCAGTGTCGTAGCAAAAGGTCAGTACTTTTGCGCCAGAAGGAATTTCTTTTAATTTTTTGGCTACAGCTGCCAAAGCTGCTCCCGAAGAAATTCCAAGAAGAATTCCTTCTTCTTTCGCTGCTCTTTGTGCATATTCAAAAGCTTCATCTTTGCTTACCAGAATTGCTCCATCCAGAATTTCAGTATGTAGATTGGTTGGTATAAAACCGGCTCCAATTCCTTGAATAGGATGGGGTGAATGCGTTCCTCCACTTATAACTGGAGACGCTTCTGGTTCTACAGCGAAGACTTTTAGGTTTGGAAAATGTTGTTTTAGCACTTCGGCACAGCCTGTAATGTGACCGCCTGTTCCAACTCCTGTGATCAGATAGTCCAATCCATCAGGAAAAGCTTTTATGATTTCCTGTGCGGTAGTGGTTTTATGTATTTCGATATTTGCCGGGTTGTCAAACTGAAGTGGTATCCACGAATTTGGAATTTCCTTTGCTATTTCTTCAGCTTTCGCAAGAGCACCTTTCATACCAAATTCTCGGGGAGTAAGCACAAATTCGGCTCCATAAATACTCATTAATCGGCGTCTTTCTATAGACATGGAGTCGGGCATTACCAAGATTAATTTATAACCTTTTACGGCGGCTACCATGGCTAATCCAATACCAGTGTTTCCAGATGTGGCTTCAATTATGGTACTTCCTTTTTGCAGTAATCCTTTTTGCTCCGCATCTTCTATCATTGACAAAGCGATTCTGTCTTTGATGCTGGCACCTGGATTTGTTTTTTCCAGTTTTACCCAAACATTTGTATCTGGACCAAATAATTTATTGATTTTTACGTGTGGCGTATTACCAATGGTTTCTAGTATGTTGTTGTGTATCATAGTATATTTTATTGAATAGTAAATATACTTAACCTATAGGGATTAGCAAAATGGAATGGGATTAATGTTTAGATAATGATATAATTAATCTACAAGTATCGTAATTAGATTAACATTAGGTTTGTGTTACTAATGTCGCAACAGATTATTACATCCGAATGCGATAAGCAGCACTAAGTTTAATAAAAGGCCCATCTCCCCAGTCAATTTCAGAAGTGTAGCCGTGAGTATCTATACCTGTTCGTATTTTTCTGAATACACCATAACCAGGTTCAAGTGTAATACATAGCTTTTTAGCTGGATAGTAATCCAAGTAAAGGGATATTTGGTTATCGTCTAATCGGATGTAATTACCGTTTGAAAGAAGGTAACTGTTCATAGGAGCGCGAAATGTAGCTCCGCCAAATAATTTTTCACTCCATTTGTGTTCATATGTGAGGCGCCCCGGTAGTAATCCAAAAATATAATTCTTCTCGTCTACTCGCCAGTCAGCACCAAGTACTGGTATTATGAACCAACCAAAAAATTCTTTATTGGCATATATACCGAAACGGAATTTTTGATTTTGTTTTTTTTCAAAAGTTGTAAAGAATACTCCACCATATTGAAATGTATTATTTGAAAATAATTCTTCACCATTGGAACGAATTAGCGGTATAATCGAAAGTGACCATTTTGATTCCTGTATTGGAGTTATTAAACCGATTGGTAAACATATACTTCGTACAGTTGGATATACTTCTAGATTGTTCGGCGATTCAAACTGCCATTGCTCATAAAATGGGCTAATGAGAAGATAAGTGTTATTCTTGAGTTTAATAGGGAGATCACTGCCAACCCATAGATGAGTGAAAGATGGAATTTCAGAATTGTTATTCCTGAACGCATCCATATACCGTAACTGTATGGGGTCAACAAATGGTTGAGGATAAAGGTTAGTTTTGGATACTATAATAAAGGCGAGAATTATTAAAATCCGTATCATAGTTTTTTATGGTTTTATTAGTTTAATAATTTAAACATATAAGAACTTTGAAATAGATAGTAAGTTTACCTTCTTTGGTTTAGCTAAGTTAGCTCTTTGTTTTTTAATGTGTCAAAAAAACGATTTTTATTCGATAAAGGGGAAAATATTAGAGCACAAAAAAAACCGATTTGAAATATTTCAAATCGGGGTTTTAAATTTATAAAATCTTATTTATTACAAGTGAATTACTTCTCCGTATGCATCAGCAACAGCTTCCATAACCGCTTCACTCATTGTAGGGTGAGGGTGAATAGATTTTAGGATTTCATGTCCTGTAGTTTCTAGTTTACGTGCTACAACTGCCTCAGCAATCATATCTGTAACGCCAGCACCAATCATGTGGCATCCTAACCATTCGCCATATTTAGCATCAAAAATTACTTTTACAAAACCATCTGGAGTTCCGGCAGCTTTCGCTTTTCCTGAAGCAGAGAATGGGAATTTACCAATTTTTAATTCGTATCCTTTTTCTTTAGCTTGTTTTTCGGTCAAACCTACAGATGCGATTTCTGGAGTTGCGTATGTACAACCAGGAACGTTTCCGTAATCGATAGGATCAACGTGCATTCCTGCAATTTTCTCTACACAGTTGATTCCTTCAGCAGAAGCTACGTGAGCTAATGCTTGTCCTGGAGTTACGTCACCAATTGCGTAATAACCTGGGATATTAGTTTGGTTGTAAGCGTTTACCAAGATTTTATCTCTGTCAACAGCGATTCCAACTTCTTCCAATCCGATGTTTTCAATGTTAGTTTTGATTCCAACTGCAGATAATAAAATATCAGCTTCAAGTACTTCTTCACCTTTTGAAGTTTTTACAAATGCTTTTACTCCATTTCCAGTAGTATCAATACGCTCAACTGAAGAGTTGGTCATAATTTTGATTCCAGCTTTTTTCAAAGAGCGCTCAAATTGTTTTGAGATATCTTCATCTTCCACAGGAACTACGTTTGGCATAAATTCTACGATGGTTACATCAGTTCCCATTGAGTTGTAGAAATGTGCAAATTCAACCCCAATTGCTCCAGAACCTACAACAATCATAGATTTTGGCTGTGTTGGCAATGTCATTGCTTGACGGTATCCAATTACTTTTACACCATCTTGAGGTAAGTTTGGCAATTCACGTGAACGAGCTCCAGTAGCAATGATAATGTGATCTGCACTGTATTCAGTAACTTTTCCGTCTTTATCGGTAACGTCTAATTTTTTACCAGCTTTTAGCTTTCCAAAACCGTCAATTACATCAATTTTATTTTTTTTCATCAAGAATTGAACTCCTTTGCTCATTCCTTCAGCAACACTACGACTACGTTGTACAACAGCAGGGAAGTCTTTGTCAAATTCTTTTACAGTTAGTCCGTAATCTGAAGCATGTTTCAAATAATCAAAAACTTGAGCCGATTTTAGTAACGCTTTAGTTGGAATACATCCCCAGTTTAAACATATACCACCAAGGTTTTCTTTTTCAACCACAGCTACTTTAAATCCTAATTGAGAGGCTCTAATTGCTGTAACATATCCTCCAGGGCCACTTCCTAAAACTATAATATCGTATTTCATTTTGTGCTTGTTTATTTGTTTTTTAATAGTGAAATGAATTCGTGAAAACTCATTTCTTTATTTATGATTAATGTAATAAATTGAGATTGCGAATTTAAGGATTTATTTGATTATGGGAAAATTTAGTAGGAACAAAGTTTTTTGACATTTTGTTATAAAAAAGTATTCGAACTGGTAGTGCTAAACTGCGAATCATACAAGTTTTTATAATATCCTTTTTCTTGATTTATTAATTCTTGATGGGTTCCTTGTTCTACAATTAGACCTTTGTCCATGACCACAATTTTATCGGCATTGACTATGGTTGCCAATCGATGTGCAATTACGATAGATGTTCGGCCTTTGGTAATAGTTTCGGTAGCGCGTTGGATTAATTCCTCGGAATAAGTGTCGATAGAAGAAGTCGCTTCGTCCAGAATAAGAATACTCGGATTGCTTACGTACGCTCGTAAAAAAGCAATAAGTTGGCGTTGTCCTGATGATAGCATTACACCGCGTTCTTTTACATCAAAATCATAATTGTCTGGTAAGCTCATAATGAAATCATGGACACCAATTTTTTTGGCTGCTGCCAAAACCTGATCACGAGTAATTTCAGGATTGTTTAGTGTAATATTATTGTAAATGGTATCGGCAAAAAGAAATACATCTTGCAAAACCACAGCAATTTGCTTGCGCAAGGAACTCAAAGTATAATTCTCAATATTGTGATTGTCAACAAATATTGAACCACTATTGATTTCGTAGAAGCGATTTAATAAATTAATAATAGTCGATTTTCCTGCTCCTGTAGATCCCACAATGGCAATAGTCTGACTCGCTTTTACTTCAAGATTGATTCCTTTTATCACTTCTTCGTTTGGAATATAGCCAAAGCGAACATCCTCAAAGCGAATATCTCCATCAAATAAAGGTGCTTCGATAKTTCCTGTGTCTTGTATTTGATCTTGCGTGTCCAATATGTCAAAAACACGGTTGGCGGCAATCATTCCAAGTTGCATCTCGTTGAACTTATCCGCAATTTGACGTAAAGGATTAAACAACATCCCGATGAACATGGTGTATGAAAATAAATCTCCAAAAGTGGTCGAAGTATCCCCTTCTAAAATATGAAATCCTCCATATAAAACGATGAAACCAAGCGTTAATGACGAAATAATATCAGCAATAGGGAAGAAAATCGAATTGTATAAAATGGTTTTTATCCAAGCTCTATTGTGTTTGTCGTTGATTACCCTGAATTTTTCGGCTTCAATGTCCTCGCGATGAAAAAGCTGAACAATTTTCATCCCCGTAACTCTTTCTTGGACAAAAGAGTTCATATTGGCAATCTGAGTCCGAACTTCCTCAAAGGCAACCTGCATTTTTCTTTGGAAAATACGGGTAATAAAAACCAAGATCGGCATCGCGACAATCACAATCCACGTCAGTTTCCAATTCATGTAAAACATAAAAATAAGAACCACGAGCATTTTCATCAAGTCACTTATAATCATAAATAATCCTTGACTAAAAATACGGGCAATCGCTTCAATATCCGACACAGAGCGAGTTACGAGTTGACCCACTGGAACCAAGTCGAAATATTTCATTCTAAAACTCAAAATGTGTTTGAACAGTTTTACTCTAATATCTTTCACAATATCCTGTCCGAGCCAGTTGGCCCAATATACAAAGAAAAATTGGGAGAAAACCTCAAGTAAAAGCACACCACCCATTAAGGTGATATAAATCAATAAACCGGTTTGGTCTTTGGGTTGAATGTAGCTATCGACAGTTTGTTTGAGTAAATAGGGGCGAAGGGCTGCAAAAACAGATAGTGAAATGGCGAAAATAATCACACCATTAAAGCGCCATTGATAGGGTTTTGTATATTTTAATATTCTCTTGAATAATCGGGTATCAAATGCTTTTGCTTTCATTTATTTGTTCTGTGCTTTAAGCTTTAAGCATAAGGCTTATTGCCTAAAGCTATAAATAATCGTATTCTATTTTGGTTAAATATAACCCATGAGCCGGAACCGAAAATCCAGCCTTGTCTCTGTTTTTACTTTCTATAATCGATTCAAAATCATCCAAAGTGATTTTGTGTAGTCCAATATTAATTAAAGTTCCCACAATAGAGCGAACCATATTTCGTAAAAAACGATTGGCCGAAATGGTGAAAATTAATTTCCCATCGTCTTCTTTCCAATAGGCTTCAAATATACTACAATCAAAGGTATTTACATCTGTGTTGACCTTGGAAAAAGATTGGAAATCAGTGTGATTTAACAATGATTTTGCAGCTTTATTCATTAAATCCAAATCCAGTTTTTGATGAAAGTACCAACTTTGCTCTTGAAGAAATGCGTCTTTAAAAGTATTTATATGATATTCGTAAGTTCTTTTTGTGGCGTCAAAACGAGTGTGAGCTTCATCATCAACGGGAAAAACGTCATATATAACAATGTCTTTTGGTAAAAATGAATTTAGCTTGTGAATCAGGTTTTTGGTATCAATTGGGTTTTCAAAATCAAAATGTGCAAACATTTCTTTGGCATGAACTCCAGTATCCGTTCTTCCGGCTCCCATAAGATTGATTTCGGAGTTGAGAATAGTTGAAAAAGCTTTGTTCATTGTTTCTTGAACAGAGGCAGCATTAGGTTGGTATTGCCAACCGTGATAGTGAGTTCCGTTGTAAGCTAGTTTTATAAAATACCTCAAAGTAAGTGTTCAGTTTTCAGTTTTTAGTTTTCAGTATTTATTATCGGTGACCGATGTTGCTTTTTTTGAAAATCGGGCCGCTGTTGCAGAAAACTTTTTTGGTGCAAATTTACAAAGAATGTATCTTGTTTGGTTGTTTTTTATTTAAAACTAGAATGTCTATTTTTGTCGAAATGCCCTAGCCCCGATAGTAGTGAAAATCCTTTTCTATTTTTCCTTTAAAAATAGAAAAGATTGCAACGGATAGCGGGAAATAGCTCCCAAAAATATGAAAAAAATCCTCCTCCTTTCGGATACGCACAGTCACATTGATGATACGATCTTAAAATATGTTGCACAAGCCGATGAGGTTTGGCATGCGGGTGATATTGGGGATTTAGTGGTTACTGATACCATAAAAAAGTTAAAACCTTTGCGTTGTGTTTACGGTAATATTGATGATGCCCAGGCACGTTTGGAATTTCCTTTGCATAATCGTTTTTTTTGCGAAGGTGTAGATGTTTGGATAACGCACATAGGAGGTTATCCTGGGAAATACAATCCGGCTTTAAAAACCGAAATGGCGTTAAATCCACCAAAGCTGTTTATTTGTGGACATTCACATATTCTAAAAGTGATTTTTGACAAAAAGAATAATCTATTGCACATGAACCCGGGTGCGGCCGGTAAAAGTGGTTTTCATCAGGTGAGAACGATGCTTCGTTTTGTGATAGATGGAGAGGAAATTAAAGATTTAGAGATTATAGAAATTGATAAAAAAGCATAGTGTTTTAATAGACTATTGGAATTTTTAAGCTAACTATTGTCCCTTTGTTTAGAGTAGAATTAATAATAAATTCTCCTTTCATGTTGTTTATTCGTGCCCGAATTTGATTGATTCCAAATCCTTCGGTAACTTCCAATTTGCTGTTCATAAACCCATTTCCATCATCTGAGACTACTATGAAAAGTTTGTTTTCAATTTCTTTGATCGTAACGTCTGCGGTAGTTGCTCCACTATGTTTTATGGTATTGTTCAGTAACTCAGCAATGATAAAATAGAGTTTCATCTCAAACTCTTCATTGTATCTCTTTTTAATCGCAACGCTTGAATTAAATGTGATTTTAATTCTTGAATTGGATGTTTTTTCACATAAATCTTCCAATGCGTAGAGTAACCCAAATCGGACCAATAGGGAAGGCATTAGTTCATGGGATAAGTTTCGGATTTGATTGTGTGCTTCTTCGAGAATTTCTTTTGTTTTATTGATTTCTTCAGGTTGAGCTTTATTGATTGAAGTAAAAACATTAAGATGTAAGCCAGCTGAGGAAAGCAGGGAACTAATGTTGTCGTGCARAAAAGAGGCAATTTTTTTTCGTTCCAATTCYTGYCCGTCAATAGAGGCATTGATGATRTTTTCYTGGATTYTACTTCGAATATCTTTTAGTCTGTTTTTTTGTTTCAAACGAATGTTYTGAACGAARAAATAAAAGAAAATAATCACGCATAWYAAMAGRAAAAGRACAATRATKGCAATTTTTTTATTTKTGGATTGTTCTTCAATAAGTTTGGTCTGCTTTATTTTGTAGGTTGTTTCAATCTTATCTATTTCTCTCTTGTAATGGTCAATTTCGAGATTAATACCTATTACATTGGCTTTGATTAATTTTTCTTCGATGTTGAGTTCATTGGTGATTTTGTAATACAACATGAGGTTGTCATAGGCTTTTTTTGGCTGATTGATTTTATTTAAAAATTTTGAATATTCTAAATGAGAGAAGGATTGATCAGATTTCTCATTTCCAATGGAGCCAAATTCAATGGCTTTTTCAAAATAAAAAATTGCTTTATCGTTGTCGTTGATAAAACTGTAATACATTCCATTCAACATGTTTAAAGCTACAATAGTGGAATCGTTTCCGTCAATAGATTGGTATTTATTGATATATTGTAAATAAGAGAATCCTTCTGCAAACTTTTCAATGTCAAAATAGGCCCAGGTAATATTGAGTTTTGTGAGGAATATTTGTTTCCTGTCTAAAACTGCTTGGCTAAGCTTTAGAGATTTTTGATAATAATAAATTCCTTTGTCGTATTGCTTTTTGTCAAAACAATAGATGTTGCCTAAGTTGTTGTAAAACTGGTTTTTTAAAGTGTTGTCGTTTGTTTTATTGACGTAATAAAGCCCTAGATTGTAATAGTGTAACGCTTTTAAGGGTTCTGTTAGTTCATCAAAGTTGGAAGCGATAATTAAGTAAGAATTGGCAATTAAAGCGTTGTCTTTGTTTTTAATGGCCTGTTCTAGTGCAACCCTTGATTTTAATAATGATTTTTCATAATCACCATTAATCCTGTTTGTTCTTGCGTCTTTTATTAGGTTGACAGTTTCTTTTTGTGATAGTGTTTTGTTTTGGGCGAGTGAGGTTTGACTAAAATAGATTAGAAATAAAAAAACGATTAGTATTCGAAACCTAATTTGATACATATATTTATTGTAGAAGCTATAAATAAAAATGTTATAAGTCTTTTAAAACTTATGTTATAATCAGATGATTATTCATGGCATACTTAACAATGCCAATTGTGTTTTTTGCTTTTAATTTTTTCATAATGTTTTTTCGGTGCGTTTCAACTGTATTAATACTGATGAAAAGCTGCTCACTTATTTCTTTACCACTATATTCCAAAGCAATCAAAATAATGATTTCTATTTCACGTTCAGTCAACAACGGATTTACATTGGGTTTGTAAGTGTTTAACTTTGGATTGTTTTTGGTGGCATTAGAGAATATTTTTTCTCGGATGGATTCACAAAAATATTCTTCGCCGTTGGCAACAGCTTGGACTGCCTCAATAATATTGTCCCCGGCACATTGTTTAGTCAAATAGCCACTTACTCCCAAGTCCATGATTTCTTTGATTAATTTTAAATCATCATAGCTAGAAAGAATTATTACTTTACAAGGAAAGCCTTTTTGGGCGAATTCTTTAACAACTTCAATTCCGTCTTTTTCGGGCATACTAATGTCTAAAACAAGAACCTCGGCTTGATTCTTGGTTACATCATCGTATATAGTTGTTCCATTGAGAGATGACCCAACAACTTTAAAATGTGGTATTGTTTGTAGTAAAGTCTGTATACCATGTAAAATTATCTGGTGGTCATCGGCAAGATGAATTCGAATATTCTTTGTCATATTATCTATTACAGTATTCAAATTTATAAAAAAAAAGATTCTTAATCTGTACTATTTTTTTTATTTATTAAATAAAATTAAATTACTCTTTTTAATAAAAAAACCCGAACTGTTACATTCGGGATTTCTTCGCACATTAATAAATTAAATTTTATAGGTTTATCTCAATCTATCCACAGATTTTACAAGATCTTCATCCTTCTTGATGGCTTTGTTAGCTAAAACTAAAAAAACAATAGCCAAGATAGGTAGAAACATCCCAATACCTTTCTCAGAAACAACGAGTGCTTCTCCAGATAAATTTAGTGAATGATAAACAAACAATCCCAATAAAATCAAATTTAATACGATATTCAATCTGTTGGCAACAAATTGAGTTTGTCTTTTTTTAAATGATATAATGCTATAAATAGTTATTGCAGTACTTAGTCCAAACAATATTACATAAAATTGGTTTTGCATAAAAAGGTAGTCTTTACCATCGCTCAATGTCCATAGTGGAAAAATAAATGGTAAAATGCCTACCACCAAAAAGGTAAGTATTAAATATACGGTTTGAATTCTTTGTATCATGTCTATTTATTGTTGTACAAAAATATATTTTCTTTTTAATAAATACTATTGTATGATAAATTTTATTTGTATTATTGCATAACATTACCGTAAGCACTTCATACTGCGGTTCATTTAAATAAGATACTACCTAAAAAATCTTTTGCATTATTTCCAAATTAATTAAACAAATAGAACATTCATGTTTGATATTTCTGTATTAAAAGAAATGAAGCTTGCTGAGCTTCAAGAAATAGCTAAAACGGCTAAAACCATAAAATTCAACGGTGTAAAAAAAGATAATTTAATTAGTCTTATTTTAGATCATCAAGCTGCTACTGTTGTTGTACCTACTAAAGAGAAAGCAACAGAAGAAGAGAAGCCAAAGCGAGCTCGTATTGCACCGGTTAAAAAGGTGGCGATTCAAAAAAGTGAAGCTCCAGTTCTGTCGGAAACTAAAGAAGAAGAGAAGGTAGCTGATGAAATAGTTGCTGCTCCAGAAAAAAAAGAAAAAGTTATTTTACCTAATGACAGTACTCCAAAAGAGGAAGAAGTTGCTTCTAATAATGAAGTTAAAGTTGTTAAGTTCAGTAAATCAGCTTACGAGAAGAAGATGGCCTTGCAAAGAGAAAAAGAAGCTTTGAAAGAAGTTGCAGTTTCTGAAGAAACTCCATCAGATTCAAATTCGGAAGTAATGGAAGAGAAAGCAGAAAGTTCTGTTCCAGAAAAAAAAATAAATCCGAATCAATTAAATAAGAAAGTACAAAACCCAAATAATAAGGTTAATCCAAATCAGAATGGAAATTCCAACCAAAATGGAAATTCTAATCAGAATGCGAATCAAAATCCTAATCAGAATCAAAATCAAAACCCAAATTTTAAAAACAAAAAAAGCAATTTCAAAGATGCTGATTTTGAATTTGACGGAATTATAGAAAGTGAAGGCGTTCTAGAAATGATGCCTGATGGTTACGGTTTTTTGCGTTCTTCGGATTATAATTATCTAGCTTCACCAGATGATATTTATTTATCGACTTCTCAGGTGCGTTTGTTTGGTTTAAAAACCGGAGACACTGTAAAAGGAGTGGTTCGTCCACCAAAAGAAGGAGAGAAGTTTTTTCCTCTTGTACGAGTTTTAAAAATTAATGGACATGACCCACAAGTGGTTCGTGATAGAGTTTCTTTTGAACATTTAACTCCAGTTTTTCCTTCTGAAAAATTCAGATTGGCCGAAAAGCAAAGTACTATTTCTACACGAATTATCGATTTGTTTTCACCAATTGGAAAAGGGCAACGTGGTATGATTGTAGCCCAGCCTAAAACGGGTAAAACAATGTTGCTGAAAGAAATAGCCAATGCAATTGCAGCTAATCACCCTGAAATTTATTTAATAGTATTGTTGATTGACGAGCGTCCAGAGGAGGTTACTGATATGCAACGTAGTGTTCGTGGTGAAGTAATTGCTTCTACATTTGATAGAGAACCACAAGAACATGTTAAGATTGCTAATATTGTTTTGGAAAAATCCAAAAGATTGGTAGAATGTGGTCATGATGTAGTTATTTTATTGGATTCTATTACTCGTTTGGCAAGAGCTTATAATACAGTACAACCAGCTTCTGGAAAGGTTTTAAGTGGAGGTGTTGATGCAAATGCTTTACAAAAACCAAAACGTTTCTTTGGTGCCGCCCGTAATGTTGAAAATGGTGGTTCTTTGAGTATTATTGCGACTGCTTTGACTGAAACAGGCTCCAAAATGGATGAAGTTATCTTTGAGGAATTCAAAGGAACTGGTAACATGGAATTACAATTGGATAGAAAAATTGCTAACAAACGTATCTTCCCAGCTATTGATTTAACATCATCAAGTACAAGACGTGATGATTTATTATTGGATCCAAAAACATTGCAAAGAATGTGGATTATGCGAAAAATGCTTTCGGATATGAATCCTGTTGAAGCGATGACTTTAATAAATGACCGTTTCAAAGAAACCAAAACTAACGATGAATTTCTAATCTCTATGAATGATTAATAAATAGGAAATAGAAAAAGATGTATAAAAAAAATCCTCGAAACTATCGAGGATTTTTTTTATGGGTAAAAAATTATAAAGTTTAAAATCTATATATTCTATTCTTTCTTTTCTTTTATTCTTTTTTCAGTCGGTTCTGTGCTTTCTTTTCTCTCCATTAAGGCCATATAAAAACCATCAAAACCAGATTCTGATGCCAATATTTTTTGATCTTTTATAAAATTGAATTGTTTGCCAATATCAGTTGCTAAGAAACGAGCTACTTGCTCTTGATTTTCAGAAGGTAAAATTGAACAGGTTGCATAAACTAATTTACCGCCTGGTTTTACAATTTTTGAATAGCTTTCCAATACTTCCGATTGTACTTTTCGAATGTTATCGATGAATTCCGGTTGTAGCTTCCATTTTGAATCTGGATTTCTTTTAAGAACACCTAATCCGCTACAAGGAGCGTCAATTAATACTCGATCTGCTCTTTCATGAAGTTTTTTGATAACTTTGGTAGAATCAATGATACGGTATTCGATGTTGAAAGCGCCATCTCTTTTGGCTCTAAGCTTTAATTGCTTTAGTTTGCTTTCGTATAAATCCATTGCAATCAATTGCCCCTTGTTTTCCATCAAAGAAGCAATATGCAGTGTTTTTCCTCCTGCACCAGCACAAGTGTCTACAACTCTCATTCCAGGTTTTACATCCAGAAAATGAGCTACTAATTGTGAATTGGCATCCTGAACCTCAAAAAAACCTTGCTTGAATGCATCTGTCAAGAAAACATTTGCTCTTTCTTTTAGAACTAATGCGTCTGGTTGGTTTTTTAAGAATTCTGTTTCGATGTTTAAATCCATCAAAATAGCTCTTAAATTTTCTTTGGTAGTTTTAAGTGTGTTTACTCTCAAAATAACTTTTGCGGGTTGATTTTGGGCTGCAATTTCTGTTGCCCAAACTTTTTCGCCTAGTTCTTTTACACCTAATTCATCCATCCAATCCGGAATAGATTCTTTTAGGGCTCTTACTTTTGAAAGTTCGTCAAAGCGACCTTTTATTTTTCGTTCTGGAGTTCCTTCCAATTGTCTCCAATCTGGAATTGGATATCCTCTTAAAACTGCCCATACTGAGAACATTCTCCAAAGATTATCTCTGTCGTAAGGTTCTTTTACTTCTGCAATTTCTGCGTATAATCTTTTCCAACGTACGACTTCGTAGATGGTTTCTGCTACAAATTTTCTATCGGAACTTCCCCAACGTTTGTCTTTTTTTAGGGATCTTGCTACTACTTTGTCTGCATATTCTCCTTCGTTGAAAATAGCATTAAGTGCATCAATGGTAGTATAAACTAAATTTCTGTGTAATCTCATTTTAAATAATTGAAATGCAAAGGTACTATTTATTGGTTAAAACTAAGTTTTATATTTTAACCAAAAAAAAACACTGTTATTGAAACAGTGTTTTTTGAATATATCTTTTTAGTTTTTGACAAAAACTCTCGTTAGTCCGATGTTTTCTGGAGCGTGAAGAACCATTGGGAATTTTTCAATTTTCACAGAACTACTGTCGAGTCCAAAAGCACTTTCTTCAGATAAGCTTAGTTTTTTAATGAAGAAATAAGAATTCATGATTAGTTTTTCATGCCATAATAAATCGCTGTCATTTGACAGGAATTTCTCAGACAATACGAATTTGAAGTCTCCAATAATATTGTTTTTATTTAGTGATTCATATCTACTGGTAATATCAACTTCACCATTTTTCACCATGTCTTTGATAACTTCTCTGAACATTAGGTTTATTTTGGTAGGCTCTCTAAATCCTAGATTGAAATCTACTCGGTATAAATCATCTTTAAGAATTTCTCTTACTTTATATTCGGTTTTATAAGGTTCAGATAAAATGTTTACGTGAACGAACCAATAAATATCTGCTCTTTTTGGCCTCTTTTGTAAGATTGAAAACATTACTTTTTCTTCTATTTCATCACTGCGATTGGCATTGGTCATATAAACCAAATGGGTTGCATATTTTGGAATAGATAAATCGGCACTTAATTCACTAAGTACTTTCTTGTAATCGTCAATTTTTACAACTTTAGTGTAGCTTTTGTTAATTTGTTTGGCTCTGTACCAAATTGTCATTACACCGATAAGTACTAGGGCAATGAAAAGTGTAACGTAACCACCTTCTGCGAATTTTGTAATATTAGCGGCTAGAAAACTTAACTCAATACACATGTAAATAGTAATTAATGGAACAAAAAAGTACCATTTTACCCGTTTCATTATCAAATAGAAATTCAATAATATGGTTGTCATTATCATACATAGAATAATGGCTAGGCCATAAGCGTGTTCCATATTGCTAGATTCTTCAAAATGCAATACAATACCAATACAGCCAATAAGTAATAACCAGTTTATGGAAGGGATGTATAATTGACCTTTAAGTTCAGTTGGGTATTTGATTTTAACTTTTGGCCAAAAACTTAATCGCATTGCCTCATTAATTAATGTAAAAGAACCAGAAATAAGGGCTTGAGACGCAATTACAGTGGCTACAGTAGCAATAACAATTCCAAAAGGTTTGAACCATAATGGCATTATCAAATAGAATGGATTAGCAAAATCACCACCAAGTGCTTGTAATGTAGCTCCTTCGTGATGAATTAAATACGCTGCCTGTCCAAAGTAGTTTAAAACTAAAGCTAATTTTACAAAAATCCAGCTTATTCTAATATTTTTTCTTCCACAATGTCCCATGTCTGAGTATAATGCCTCAGCTCCTGTGGTACATAGGAATACAAATCCTAATACAAAAAAGCCTTCTGGATGAATACTTAATAAATGATAAGCGTAATAAGGATTAATTGCTTTAAAAACCTCAGGATGTAAAGAAATTTGGTTTATACCTAAAACGGCTAACATACCAAACCATATCAACATCATAGGAGCAAAAAACTTTCCAACTAATTTAGTTCCAAATTGTTGAATAGTAAATAACATTACTAAAATGCCAATTACTATTGGAACGGTATTAATTTGAGGAAAATAACTTCTCATTCCTTCAACAGCAGACGATACTGAGATGGGAGGCGTGATGATTCCGTCCGCTAGCAAGGCGCTTCCGCCGATGATCGCAGGGACAATCAGCCATTTGATTTTTGTTTTTTTTACCAAAGCATATAAGGCAAAAATCCCACCTTCACCATGATTATCAGCACTTAAAGTAATAAGGACATATTTTATTGTAGTTTGCAGTGTAAGTGTCCAAAATACACAGGATACGCCTCCTAAAACTACATCTGCATTTATAATATATTCGCCAAGTATGGCTTTCATTACGTATAATGGAGATGTTCCAATGTCTCCATAAATTATTCCTAAAGAAATTAATAACCCGCCCAGAGTTAATTTACTATGCAGGTCTTTGTGCGTTGCGCTCATGTACTATTTTTATAAAAACTCGACAAATTTACTATTTTTAACATAATAATAAGGACTTATTTTTTAAAATAATAAAAGAGGCCTAATATGTTACTATTAAGCCTCTTTTGTAGTTTATTTATTTTTTTAGATTCTTCTGTTATTGCCTCTTGCTGCATAATCATTACCTCTTTGGGATTCAGTTCTTTGGGTGTTGTTTTCTCTTGGAGAACTGCTTCTGTTTTGTGAGTAATTCCTTTGAGGTTCTGCTCTTTGAGTGTTGCTTTCTCTTGGAGTACTAGTTCTGTTTTGAGAATAATCTCTTTGAGATTCGGCTCTTTGAGTGTTGTTTTCTCTTGGAGTGCTAGTTCTGTTTTGAGAATAATCTCTTGGAGATTCTGCTCTTTGAGTGCTAATTTCTCTCGGAGTGCTAGTTCTATTTTGAGCATATTCTCTTTGAGGCTCTGTTCTTTGAGTGTTGTTTCTGTTTTGTGTGTAATCTCTTTGTGATTCTACTCTCGGTGTGTAAATTTCTCTTGAAGTGTTAGTTCTGTTTTGAGTATATTCTCTTTGAGTGTTACTGTTGTAATTAGTATTGCTTCTGGAATACCCGGAATTGTTTCGGGTATTAGCTACTTCATTTTTATATCCATTGTTGTTACTGTATCTTCTTTGGTCTAATTCATATCGGTTTGAAATTGTGTTATTTCTTCTTGAAAATGCATATTGCGGATATTGTCTTTCATAACTATTGCAACTGTAAGTGTTGTAAATTACCGGAGCTCTGTAGCATCTTCTGTAGCTTACGTAGTTGTAAGTGTTGTGATAGTTTACACAGCCATAAACATTTTGTCTATATCTATAAATTGGATAGGGATTCCATGCATAATAGTAGGTTGGATAATAGTTCCAGGTCCAAGTTGAATAATATGGTCGGTAATAACTTGCCCAAAACGATGCGTAAATTTGTGGTGTATAGCAATATTCAGGTTCGTAAATGTAATTTTGTCCATAAATGTATGCGTTTCCAACGATTTGAATTGAAATTTTATTACTTCTATCTTTTTCGATTTCTATAGTAGCTACATCTTGGTATAAATCACGTCCAATAACCGATTGAATAACTACTACGTGTGTTCTGTTCTCAACAGATTCGATTACTCTTAAATAGTCAACGCGATTGTCATTGTTTAAATCTAAATTTGAGATTTGTAGTTTCGGGTCATTTAATCTTCTTTCAAAATCGTTCAAGTTTTCTGATTCGCCAAAGATAGAAGACACAGCGGTCAAATCTAAATTATCACTAATTTCAGAGTTCGTTGCGTTTATTGTGGTTCTATTTTGTGCATTCGTTTGAAAAGCAAAAAAGGAGGCGATAATTGCGGCAAATTGTAATTTCGTTTTCATGTCTTAATAGGTTAATTGTTTGTGTTATGATATGTACAACAATTGTGCCAGAAATTAGTATTATGAGTGATAGATCTTGGATAAAATTATATATTTGAAAAAAATAATTGGATTATGATGAGAATAATTATTCTAAATATACTGTTTTTTAGTGCTTTATGTTTTGTGAATGCTCAAGAAAAAAATAAATTAAAATCAACTAATTTTAATTCTGTTCAAATTGATACACTTTTTGAAGATAAAATTAGCATCAGAGCAATTGTTTTGGATCATGATAAAATTTGGTATGCGGGTGACAAAAATCGATTTGGTTATTATGATTTAAAGTCCAATAAAAAAATTGAAAATACGATAGTCGAAGATACTTTAAAAATAGAGTTTAGAAGTATTGCCAAAACTTCACGTTATATATATGTATTGAGTGTGGCCAATCCTGGATTGTTGTACCAAATTACCAAAGATGGGAAAAAGGCAAAATTAGTTTATCAAGAAAAGAATGAAAAGGTTTTTTATGATAGTATGCAGTTTTGGAATGATAAAGAAGGAATCGCGATTGGAGATCCTATAACAGATTGTCTTTCCATAATAAGAACAAATGATGGGGGGAATACTTGGACTAAATTACCGGATAGAAAACTTCCAAAAGTCTTTGAAGGTGAAGCTCATTTTGCGGCAAGCAATACCAATATAATTGTAAAAGGAAATGACACTTGGATTGTTTCTGGAGGAAAGAAATCAAGAGTTTTTTATTCTTCGGATAAAGGAAATTCTTGGAATGTTTATGAGACCCCTATCATTCAAGGAAAGCAAATGACTGGGATTTTTACGGGAGATTTTTATGATGCTAAAAATGGTTTTGTAGCGGGTGGAAATTATGAGTTGTTGAATCAGAATTCTGAGAATAAAGCGGTAACTGATGATGGTGGAAAAACCTGGAAACTTATAGCAAACAATGAAGCTTTTGGATATGCCTCCTGTGTTCAATATGTGCCTAACAGTAGCGGTAAAGGAATAGTTGTTGTTGGAGCTTCGGGATTATATTATTCATATGATGGAGGTGTGAATTGGGTGCAATTTAGTAAGGATTCAAGTTTGTATACTATTCGATTTATTGATGAAAGCACAGCTATTGCAGCTGGTCGTAATAAAATGATTCGAATTCGTTTTAAATAAACAATTCCCGTTTTATAAAGGACTTTTATAAAACGGGAATTGTTTTGAATTAATAGAAAACTATTTTTTTAAACCTTTGTCCTTGTATTGTTGAAGTAGCTTTCTGTTGAAATCTTCTTCTGATTTTTTCAATTTTATTATTTTTACCGAAGGAAGAATTTCTTTTAGACTTGTGATGAATTTTTTTCTTAGATTGAACATGTCTTCTTCGTTATCTTCAATTTGATTTAAAAGTACTGCAGCATCTTTTTCGGATAATTTATCAAGTTCATCGTCCTGCATTCTTTTAAAATAGCCTTTCATTTTTTGATGTCTCAATTCAAATTGCTTATCATCATAGGTGTTGTAAAGAGGCCAGAATTTTTCAGCTTCACTAGAGGTGAGGTTTAATTCAGTAGTCAAAAAAGCCACTTTCATTGTTTTGATTTGTTCTCTTTTTTCTTTAAATTTTTCGCCTTGAGCGTAAAAATTAAAGGATAAGAATAAAAATAGTATAGGATAGAGTTTTTTAAAGTCCATTTGATTTATTTTTTTAGTATTACTATTTAGTAGAATTTTGAGTTTGATTTTCAATAACTAGATTTTCAATATTGGGATTGGTAACTAAAATGTCTTCAATTGTTTCCGATTCTAATTCTTTTGTTTGTGAGATAAAAGTGCTGTTTTCAGGTTCAATTTCGCCAATTAATTCGTCTTGATTTAGATTAGTCTCTTCGGCTAAATAATTTTCTAATGTTGCAGTATCTATTTCTTTACTTTTTGTATTTGCTTGATAAGCTATTGGGATCATTAAGGTAAGCACCAAAACTGCGGCAGCGACCATAAGGATACTTTTTCTTTTTCTGAAGATAGATATGACCTTGGTTTCCTCTACAATTGTTTCTTCTGATAATTTTTGAAGCAAGTTTGCTGAGAAATTTTCAAAATAGTTGTCAGGCGCTTTAAATCCTGAATCTATCTTTGGTTCTTTATCTAATTTAAATGTTTTCATAATTGTGTATTTGACTACGTCGTAACTTAAAGGTTTAATTGGAGGTTACAAATGCTTCTATTTTTTTTACAGCATGATGATAAGAAGCTTTTAAAGCACCTACTGATGTTCCTAGTATTTCTGATATTTCCTCATATTTTAATTCTTCAAAATATTTCATTTTAAAAACCAATTGTTGCTTTTCTGGCAATTCTGCAATTGCTTTTTGTAATTTGATTTGAATTTCATTACCTTCAAAATACACATCGGCTTTCAAATTATCGATTGCCTTATTTTGTAATTCGACCGATGAAATGCCACTTTTTCTTGCTTTTTGATTTAAAAAAGTTAGTGCTTCATTGGTAGCAATGCGATACATCCATGAAAACAGTTTGCTTTCGCCTTTAAAATTTTTCAAATTTTGAAATACTTTTATGAAAGTATTTTGCAAAACATCATCTGTATCATCATGATTCAAAACGATGTTTCGAATATGATTGTACAGTGGTTTTTGATATTCGTGCAGGAGTTCTTGAAACGCTTGATTTTGCGTTTGTGGGTTCAATAAACTAGTAATGAATTCCTTTTCTTCCTGCAATTTGTTCTGTTTTAAACTTAGATGCGAATGAATGGAAAAGGTTTAATCCGAATATTAAATTAAAATTCGAATTCTTCTTGACTTTTTTTAGTAGCTGGGGCTGGAGCAGTCACAGTACTATCTTTCACAACTTTTTTATAAGGTGTTGGGATGACTTTTGGTTTTATCGGGAAATATATATCTGTTAGCCATTTTGAAGGGCTTAAACTTTCATTCTTGCCAATAGTAAATATTTCTAAATGTGAAAAAGTAGAGCCTATAAGGATATGTTTATTAGTAGTGTATTCAATTGTTTTTTCTAAAGCTTTGTTTTTATAGGTATAATTTCCAGTTAAACTGGTTTTTAATGCATTAAAAGCTAGCAGTTTTCCAGCCAAAATTTCACTTCCTTCACTGGTAAAAATTTGTTCTTTGATAGGGATGCAAAAGGAGACTCTGGTCAAATCATTAATTGTATCATAAGTATGATAGATAATGAAAGGTTTTCCGTTTAAGGGTAAATTGTTTTGCTTGCAAAAAGTAAGGATTTTTGGAAATACAACATTTGCGTTTCGCGTGATGTCGGATATTTTACTTGTGAAGGATTCTCTTAGATAATAAGTTTCCAGTTTTTGCACTATACCATTTATTTTTACACTAAAAGTGGTGTTTTCAAAATCAAGAGTCTTGTCAAGATTTGCTAAGCATTTATCATAAACATTGGATAAAGTATTTTGTGTTCCTCCAGTTAAAAAAGAATTTACTTTTAACATAAAATCCATTTTTCCAACTGATTTCCAGGTTATTTTGGTCCCGCCTACAGTGTCTTTGAAACTCAAAAACACATCAGAAGAAGTGCCATTGTATTCCATTTTTTGAACAATACTGTCGTTTCCTTTTGTGTATAAAGTTCGTATGCTACCTATGTCGTTAGCGCCTTCCCACGTTAATGAACTTCCATTACCTATAGTTGTTGGTGAATAGGATAATTTCATATCCTTATCTGAAGCGATCCATGAGCTAAATTTTTGCCAGTTTTTATAGTCATTTACATAGCCAAAAACAGTTGCTTTTGGAGAATTAATTACTTTACTACTTTTTACTGTGAAATTTCCTTTTTGTGTTGCAATATATATAGTAAGTGCTACAAGGCTTAATAGAAATAAAAGAAAAAGGTATTTAATAATTCTCATAATGGGGCTGATTGTTTTTCTGTTGTAAAGTTAGAAATTTAATTAATTATACTATAATAACAAGAGATAAAATGTTAAAGTGTTTTTGGATGAATTGTATTTTCCTATGTTAGTATAGTGATTAAAACGGAACGAAATTCTATGGTGTAAATTGTATTGTAGAGGTTTGTTTTTTTAGAGAATAATTATTTTGGAGTTGATAAATATGTAAATTAGGATTTATTAGGGGCTTTGTTTTTATTATTTATTTAAAGAATCAGTATATTTGTTAGGTATTTATTTGTTTAACATCTAAAAGAAATATAAATGAAATTAGTTAAAATAGCAGGTCTTTTTATGGTTTTTGCGATTTCGATTGAAGGTAATGCGCAAAACGATAAAAATGGAACAGCAAAATCTAATCAACAAGGATCTTCGGATTTCTTTGTTGAGCAATTTTCGGATATAAAAGTTTTGCGTTATCAAATCCCAGGATGGGAAAATCTTACTCTGAAAGAGCAGGAATTGGTTTATTATCTTACACAAGCAGGAAATTCGGGGCGTGACATAATGTGGGATCAGCATTATAAATACAACTTGACAATCCGAAAAGCATTGGAGAATATTTATCAAAATTATAAAGGGGATAAAGACGCAGCCGACTGGAAAAATTTTGAAATTTATTTAAAAAGAGTTTGGTTTTCAAATGGTATTCATCACCATTATTCAACAGAAAAAATCAAACCGGATTTTTCAATAGAATATTTTAATGGTTTATTGAAAGCTACCAAAACTAATTTGTCTCCAAAAATAGCTGCCATTTTATTCAATGATGTTGATTCGAAAAGAGTTAATCTTGATGCTTCAAAAGGATTATTGGAAGGATCAGCTATCAATTTCTATGACAAAGGAATCACTCAAAAAGAAGTGGAAGCTTTTTATGCTACGAAAAAAAGTCCAGATCCAAAGAAACCCTATTCTTTTGGTTTGAATTCTAAATTAGTTCGAAATGCGAATGGACAATTAGTTGAAAAAGTTTGGAAAAGTGGCGGTATGTACGGACCAGCAATCGATAAAATTATTTATTGGTTGGGGAAAGCGCAAAAAGTTGCTGAAAATAAAAAACAAGGTGATGCCATTGGGCTTTTAATCAAATATTATAAAACTGGAGACCTTAAAACTTGGGATGACTATAATATTGCTTGGTTACAAGCTACAGAAGGAAATATTGATTACATCAACAGTTTTATAGAAGTTTATAATGATCCATTGGGTTATAGAGGTTCTTATGAAGGAATTGTTCAAATTAAGGATTTTGATATGTCCAAAAAAATGGAAGTAGTATCGAAAAATGCGCAGTGGTTTGAAGATAATTCCCCATTGGCATCTGAACACAAAAAGAAAAATGTTGTTGGGGTTTCCTATAAAACGGTTGTTGTTGCTGGAGAATCTGGGGATTCATCACCAAGTACACCAATCGGGGTGAATTTGCCAAATGCAGACTGGATTCGCGCAGATTATGGTTCTAAATCGGTTTCACTTGGAAATATTATTGATGCTTACTCCAAAGCTGCAGGAAAGGGTAGATTGCAAGAATTTGCCAATGATGCTGAGGAAATAAGATTAGCTGAAAAATATGCTGAATTGGGAAGTAAATTGCATACTTCTTTGCATGAAGTGGTAGGACATGCATCAGGTCAAATTAATCCTGGCGTTGGAACTCCAAAAGAAACTTTGAAAAATTATTCTTCAACATTAGAAGAAGGAAGAGCTGATTTAGTGGGCTTATACTATTTGTACAGCCCAAAAATTCAAGAAATTGGTTTGGTTGATAATTGGAAAGAATTAGGAATGGAGTGTTATGACAGTTATATCAGAAATGGTTTGATGACTCAATTGGTTCGTTTAGAATTGGGGGCTAATATTGAGGAAGCTCATATGAGAAATCGTCAATGGGTAAGTGCTTGGGTATATGAAAAAGGTAAAAAAGACAATGTTATCGAAATGATTAACCGTGATGGAAAAACCTATTTTAATATTACCGATYACGATAAATTACATGATTTATTTGGTCAATTATTGAAAGAAGTTCAGCGCATTAAATCCGAAGGTGATTATGAAGCTGGAAAAGCATTAGTAGAAAATTATGGTGTGAAAGTTGATCAAAAGTTACACGCTGAAGTTTTGGAACGAAACAAACAATTTCCAGATGCTCCATATAGTGGTTTTGTTAATCCAGTTTTGGTTCCCAAGTTAAATGCTAAAGGAGAGATACTGTCGATAGCAATAGAACAACCTAAAACTTTTGCTGAACAAATGTTGAATTATTCTAAAATTTATGGTTTTTTGCCATTGGAAAATTAAGTTGCTAATGCTAATCCAAAGTTATTGGAACTTATTGCTTTTTTTAAAAGAAAACAGTTTTTAATATTTTCAATGTATAGACTGAAAATCAGGTGTTTATGAATTTGGTATTTGGTTTATATAAATAATGAATCTATATAAGAAAGGATGTCTAAGAAGACATCCTTTTTTTGTTTTTATTTAAAAAAATAGTCTTGATTTTGCCAAATATATTTCTATATTTAAAAGATAAATATTACAAAAATATATATAAATAAGGTGTTATTAATCAGTGTGTTATTCAATTTCTGCTATTGTAAATTATTGAATATTCTGAAATTGATGCCAATAAACAAATAAAAATATTATTTAATCTAAGGAATGAATTATGAAAAGACTATTCACTATAATGCTGCCATTTTTGTTAATTAGTTGTGGAGCTAGCGTTAAATCAAGTTTTACAAGTCAGAATAAACCTTTGTCAATTGAAGACAAGGTAGCTTTTTTAGATATTCAAAATGTGGTTCCTGAGAATGCAAAAAAAATTGGGGAAGCAAAATTTGGGGATAGTGGATTTTCGACTGATTGTGGTTTTGATACAAACTTAATTAGTGCAAGAAAATTAGCAAGAGCAAACGGAGCTAATATTGTTAAGGTATTCCAAAAAACAACTCCAGATTTATGGAGTACTTGTTATAGAATGACCGTAGAATTTTATTTTTACGAAGGAGATGTTACTAAGTTATCTCAATATCAAATACAAATTAATTAATTCTAAGTATTATATATAAAATGAAAAAATCAATTATCACTTGCTCTTTAGTATTAATTCTTTTGTTTTCTAGTTGTGCAACTATTATTTCAGGTTCAAAACAAACTGTTAAATTTTCAAGTAATCCTTCTTCAGCATCAGTTTTTATTGATGAAGTGGAAGTAGGAAAAACACCTTTTGAAATGAAACTTGCTCGAAAAAGTGAGCATAGTGTAATGATTAAATTGGATGGATATCAAACATATCAGACTAATTTAACAAAAAGTTTTAATGCTTGGTATTTTGGAAATATACTAATTGGAGGATTAATTGGATTAGTTGTAGATCCAATTACTGGAGCAATTTATAATTTAACGCCAAATAAAATTAATTCGGAAATGACTAAGATTACCGATGGGGTCGTATTAAAAAAATCAGGTAAAGATGATATTTATATTGCTGTTGCCTTAAATATTGATCCTAATTGGGAAAAAGTAGGGCAATTGGAAAAAATTGAATAACTAAAAATATTGGTAAGGGATATTGTTAATTCTATTTCTTTTAAATTAAGTGAAGAGGCTGTCTAGAAAAGTATAGGCAGCCTCTTTTTAGTATAATTTATCTTTTGAAATAGATTTTGATTACAAATAGGAGTCCTATGAATATCAAGAAACCAATTAATATTTTATAATTTCCTTTATAGAAAACTTTGTGTAAGTTGGCGTCTTTCCGATAAGCAAATACCATTGCTATAACAAAAGCGATAAAAAAACAGAGTGCAAATATTAATTGACCTTGGCTGAACATGTTTGAATATTTTTTGGCAAATTTAGCTAATAGTTTAGAAATAGTTGTTAATTTTCCATTTCAAATAAATAATAATAAAGGATGGAAAAACAAATCAACGCTGTTAAGGAATTTCATACAGCATTTAGGATAGGACATAGTGAAACGCCAATAGCTAGTTTAGGCGAAGCCAAAAACATACTTCGTTATAATTTGATGAAAGAAGAGAATGAAGAATATCTTGAAGCTGTTCAAAATAATGACTTAGTTGAAATTGCTGACGCCCTAGGGGATATGATGTATATTCTTTGTGGGACCATTATTGAACATGGTCTGCAGCATAAAATTGAAGCTGTATTTGATGAAATTCAAAGATCAAATATGAGTAAATTAGGTGAAGATGGAAACCCTATTTACCGTGAAGACGGGAAAGTAATGAAAGGACCAAATTATTTTAAACCTGATTTTTCGAAACTTATTTAGTTGACGAAATGAACAAGAAGGGATCTTATTTAGTATAAAATAAAAGAGCGATTTTCAATTTGAAAATCGCTCTTTTTATAACTTCAATCTGCAATCTTGATTCTGCAGTCTAAAATCTATACCTTAACTGTCCAACCAAAAGTATCTTCCGATAGTTTATTTTGAAGGCTTGTTAGTTTTTCTTTCAATAATGAAGCAAATGAATTTTCAATTTTCGGCAATTCATAATAAACATCTTTATAAGAGTAACCAGCAATTGGGTTAACAACTGCAGCAGTACCAGCACCAAAAATCTCTTTTAAAGTTCCATTTTTAGAAGCTTCCACAAGTTCAGAAACCAATACAGGACGGACCTCTACTGATATTCCTTCTTTTTTGGCCATGTCGATAAGACTTTTTCTAGTAATACCATCTAGAATACGCTCACTTACTGGCGCAGTCAATAAAGTGTCATTTATTCTAAAAAACACGTTCATTGTACCAGCTTCTTCAAGTTTGGTATGTGTAGCATCATCAGTCCAGATTACTTGTTGGAATCCTTGCTTATTAGCCAAAGTAGTTGGGTAGAATTGAGCAGCGTAGTTACCAGCAGCTTTAGCAGCACCAATACCTCCATTGGCAGCTCTACTGTAATGTTCTGCAATTAATACTTTTACTTCTCCTGAATAATATGATTTTGCAGGTGATAGTAATATCATGAATTTATAATCTTCAGAGGGATTTGCCACTACGCCAGTTCCTGTAGCAATCATAAAAGGTCTGATGTACATAGTACTTCCATTTCCTTTTTTTACCCAAGCTTGGTCTAATTTTAATAATTGTTTCAATCCTTCCATGAAAACAAATTCGGGAACTTCTGGCATAGCCATTCTTACCGCTGATGTATTGAAACGTTTGTAGTTTTCGTCTGGTCTAAAAAGCCATACATCATTATTATCATCTTTGTAAGCTTTCATTCCTTCAAAAATGGCTTGTCCATAATGAAATACTTTTGCAGATGGATCAAGTAAGAAAGGCGCATACGGTTTAATAACTGGTTGTTGCCATTCTCCATTGATGTAATCACATTCAAATAAATGATCTGTAAATACTGCTCCAAAGCTTAAATTATCAAAATCAACTTCATTTATTTTTGAAGTAGCTGCTTTTATTATTTCTATTTTGTTGGCTTGAGTGGTACTCATAATTGTTGCTTAATATGTTTAAAAAAAATAGTTATTTAGTTAATAAAATGGCTGCAGTAAAAAATGTTTTCTATTACCAGTAATATTGATTGCAAAATTAAATAAAAATCGGATAAATACTTATCAAAATATCATTAATTATGGTGTTTAACTGTGATTTATTTATTGTATAATTTTATTTGAAAATTGAAGTGAAATTATATGGATTATATAAAAAATATGGTTTTTAGGTAGCGATAAGAAATTCTTTTATTTAATTTTGAACACATTATAGCGTTTGAAAATGCTATATCACCTCAAAAAATACATTTTGGAAAGAGAAATAATACGTACTCAGGATGGTTCCACAACAATCCATATCAAAGAATGGAATGAATGTTACCATTCTAAACATGGTGCAATACAGGAAGCTAAGCATGTTTTTATAAAAAATGGATTGGCACTATTTCCAAATCAAAGTATTTCCATCCTTGAAATTGGTTTTGGTACAGGCTTAAATACTTTTATAACCTATTTGGAAGCTCAAGAACTTGGTCAAACTATAGATTATGTTGGAGTAGAAGCCTATCCTATTTCTGAACATGAAATTCAATCTATGAATTATTTGGAGGAATTGAATGCTTTAGAGTCAAAGGCTATTTTTGATAAAATACATTCAGTAAATTGGGAAGAAAAAAATGATTTGTCAGAAACCTTTTCTTTGACAAAAAGGAAGCAGTTTTTTGAGAATATTGAGGACATTGAAAAATTTGATTTAATTTATTTTGATGCTTTCGGTTATCGTGTTCAACCAGAGTTGTGGAGTACATCAATATTTGAAAAAATGTACAACGCACTAAAACCAAACTCAGTATTAGTAACTTATGCCGCTAGAGGCGTTGTCAAGAGGAGTATGATTGAAGTGGGGTTTACGGTTGAGAAATTAGCGGGTCCACCTGGGAAAAGAGAAATGTTTAGAGCCAGAAAATAAGTTTTGCTTAGGACATGGATTTATAAAGCTATGTTACGAAAACGATATAATTTTTACATTTCTATGTTAAAAAAAAGATTTGTATGAGAAAAAAATGTACATTTACATCACGTTAAAATCAAGATCTAACCCCAAAAAATCTTAATTTATTATGTCTAAAGTAATGTTTGATTACACAAAATCTGTGTTAGAAAGAGTGAGTTTTGATCCTGTACTTTTTTGTAAAGAATTAGAAAAAGCAATAAGAACACTTTTACCTTTCGAACTGGATCAATTAAGGGAGTGGTTATTTAGCTTCACAATTGAAAAACCAGAACTGAAACAGTGTTTAATAATTGTAAATTCATAAATAATAAGGAACCAAGAAATTGGTTCCTTTTGTGTTTTTTGCAAGTTTTGAAACTAAGGATAAAATCACTTATTGTAGTTATTTAGCTTCGAATTATATGTAAAACATGTAATTTGTCGATAGTATTTGTTTTTGGTGGATAATTTTTTTTGTGAGATTAAATTATTTGAATACTTTTGTACCTGTTTACTAACGAAATATTTAAACCTTTTTTGTTATGTCTAGAATGATTTATGATTATACAAAAATGGTACTCGAGAGAGTAAGTTTTGATCCAGAGCTTTTTGAAAAAGAGTTGAAAAAAGCCTTAAGGAGTTTATTGCCTTATGAAATAGAGCATTTAAAAAATTGGTTGTTGTTCTTTACGGATGAAAAACCAGAATTAAAAAAATGTTTGATTCACATATAGGGTAATCATAGGAATAGAAAAGGAACCAAATTGGTTCCTTTTTTTATATTTGAATTATTTTTTCAGAAGCGGACTAACGATTTGGACATTTTGAAAGACAATTGCGCCTTTTACAACTCCTGAAATAGTACTTCTTAAAGCATCTATGATTTGAATCTTTAATTCACTTTTCGGATAAATTAAGCTCACTTCTCGAGCTGGTTTAGGTTCCTTGAAATGTCTAAGTTTTGATTTGTCTGATTCTTTTAAATCTAAGGTGTGCAAATAAGGAAGTAAAGTGGTTCCCAATCCTTCATCTGCCAGTTTAATTAATGTCTCAAAACTTCCACTTTCAATTTGAAAAGATTTTAGCCCAGCTTCATTCCTGTTTTTACATAAATTCAGAATACCATCCCTGAAACAATGACCATCTTGTAGCAACAGTATTTCATTAATGTTAAGGTCATCTATTTCAATTTCCTCTTTCTGGAAAATGACGTTATTTTCAGGAATATAAGCTACAAAAGGTTCAAAGTATAGAACAATTTCTTTGATTTTTTCATCCTCTAGCGGTGTTGCGGCAATTGCTGCATCAAGATTACCGTTTTTTAGTTTTGTAATTATTTCATCGGTATTCAATTCCTCAATGATCAGCTTTACTTTTGGGTATTTTTTAATGAAATTGTTTAAAAACATTGGAAGTAAGGTTGGCATAATTGTTGGGATAATACCGAGTCTAAATTCACCACCAATAAAACCTTTTTGTTGTTCTACTATATCTTGTATACGATCGGCTTCATTAACAATATTTTTGGCTTGGGTAACAATTTTTTGACCAATATCAGTTAGTTGGATCGGTTTTTTTGTACGATCAAAAATTTGTATACTCAGCTCGTCTTCTATTTTTTGAATTTGCATACTCAAAGTTGGTTGAGTGACAAAACATTTTTCGGCGGCCAGAGTGAAATTTTTGTGTTCGGCTACAGCCAATACATATTTGAGTTGTGTGATTGTCATTGAATAGTATATTTTTATGCAAATATAAAAACAATCAATTTAATTTATAGCTATTTTTTTAGATTAATAGATAATTTTGATGAAAAATATAAAAGATGCATTGCATTGTTGTAATTTTAAGGCTACATAACATTAAATAAATAGTTTCAAATAAAAGTTGGAGCAGTAATAAATAAAAATAAAAAACATGAAACTAAATACAATTGGATTACCAGTAGAAGAGTCAGAGGTTATAATAGTTGAATTGAACGTACTTTTGTCAAATTATCAAATTTACTATCAAAGCTTGAGGGGTTTGCATTGGAATATTAGAGGAAGACGTTTCTTTGATTTACATCTTAAATTTGAAGAATTGTATAATGACTCGCAGTTAAAAATTGATTTAATTGCCGAAAGAGTTTTAACATTGGGCGGAAGACCATTACATACTTTTGAAGATTACATTAAATTCAATCAATTACCAGTTGGAAAGAATATTTCAAACGATGTGGTTGGTATTGAATTAATAGTAAGTTCTCTTTCTCAATTGTTAAAAATAGAAAGAGAAATTTTAAACAAAGCGTCAGAAATTAATGATGAAGGAACCAATTCTATGATGAGTGATTTTATCGTAGAGCAGGAAAAAACCATTTGGATGATGAACGCTTGGTTAGAAGAGAGCATATAAAATAAATAAATTTTAAAGAAAGCCTAATTGATATGTTGTGTCTCTTAGGCTTTTTTTTCGTGTTAAAAATAAATTAATTTTATATAACTCATTTTTTAATTCAATTTCTATCCTTTACTTTTGCCGACATGAAAGTTTTTGCAAGTATCGTATTATTGTTTTTCGTTTTATTTCTGGCAGGGCCTACAATTGTGGCTTTCTTGGAAAAAGACAAAGATGCTACGAGCCTATGTGAAGATTGTAATACTCGTTCTTCTTCTTCTATTGAAGAAATAAAGCATGATATAAAATATTATACGTTTAACCCTTTTTTAGAAATGTCATTTTTGGATGTTGAAAAAGGCTCTCGTCTAATAATTTTTGAAAATTTATCCAAGCATGATTTAATTAGTGCTTCCATATTTATTCCTCCTCCAAATCTGGTTTAGTTTTTTACCAAATTTCATTATCGATTGATGGTTTCAGTAATTAATAGAACAAATTTTGAATTTGTAGTTTAATTGTTGGTATAATCGTCTAATTACTTTAATTTTAATCAAAATATTGAAAGTGAGTGTTTTACTTAGTTGCTTTCTTGTTTGTTGGATAAATCTATTTTGATTTTCCAAACCAATTGATTGAGTTTTTTGCAAAAGTTAATTTTGCTTTAATGATAATGGTATTCTTTTTTCGGATATATCGATATTTAAACATTGATTATCTTCCTACCACGTGCAATATTGTATTGTAGTAAAAAATGAATTTAAATTTTATAATAATTTTATATTATGTCAAAAAAAACTAATCTCTTTACTCATTTTAAATCAGATTTTGCTTCTGGTTTAGTTGTCTTTTTAGTGGCGTTACCACTTTGCTTAGGAATTGCAATGGCTTCTGGAGCGCCTTTATTTTCTGGAATTATTTCTGGAATAATTGGAGGTATTGTTGTTGGGTATTTGAGTCAATCACAAATAAGTGTTTCGGGACCAGCTGCGGGTCTAACAGCAATTATATTAACAGCAATCACTGATTTGGGGGCATTCGATGTCTTTTTAACGGCAGTTTTTATCGCAGGATTAATTCAATTAGCATTAGGTTTTCTTAGGGCAGGAAGTATTTCTAATTATTTTCCCACTAATGTAATTGAAGGAATGTTAGCAGGTATTGGTGTCATTATTATCATGAAGCAATTACCTCATGCTTTTGGGTATGATGCTGATTTTGAAGGAGATGAATCTTTCTCGCAGGTAAGTGATAATAATACTTTTTCTGCTTTATTTGATGTTTTGAATCATGTCCAATTAGGGGCAATAATAATAGCTTTAACTTCAATCGCCATTTTGATAATGTGGGACAAAGTTCCTGCTTTGAAGAAATTAAAATTGGTTCCAGGAGCATTGGTAGCTGTAGTTGTTGGTGTTTTGTTGAATGAGTTTTTCATTACCTCAGGAAGTTCTTTAGCTATCGGAAAAGAGCATCTGGTTTCGTTGCCTATTCCAACGAGCATAGAAGAATTTAAAGCGATTATAGTGACTCCAAATTTCGCTGGTATTACTAATCCAAAAGTTTGGGTTGTAGGTTTGACTATTGCCATTGTTGCTTCTATTGAAACATTATTGTGCATTGAAGCTGCAGATAGAATGGATGTCCACAAGCGTTTTACCAATACCAATGTCGAATTAAAAGCCCAAGGGATAGGTAATATAGTGAGTTCGCTTTTGGGTGGATTACCTATGACATCAGTCGTAGTTCGTTCTTCAGCCAATAATGCGGCTGGTGCTAAATCAAAATTGTCAGCAATAATTCATGGAGTATTATTATTGGTATCTGTGCTTGCAATTCCTTTTCTTTTGAATAAGATTCCTTTGGCAACATTGGCCGCTGTGTTGATTTTAGTTGGTTACAAACTAGCAAAACCAGCAACTTTTAAACATTTTTGGCATTATGGGAAATACCAGTTTTTGCCATTTATTGCTACATTTTTAGGTGTTGTATTTACGGATTTGTTAAAAGGAGTTGCTTTAGGAATTGCAATTAGTATCGTATTTATTTTAAGAGGTAATCTTAAAAGAGCATATAGTTTTAGAAAAGAAGAGTACGTTGATGGAGATGTTATTCATATTGATTTGGCCCAAGAAGTTTCTTTTTTAAATAAAGCGGCCATCAAATTAACATTGGCGAATATACCTGAGAATAGTAAAGTTATTATCAATGCTCATGATACCGTTTATATTGCTCACGATATTTTGGATTTAATTCATGAATTTAAATCAACAAGAGCTGTCGATGAAAATATAAAGGTGAAGCTAAAAGGATTCAAAAAAGAATACGCTTTAGAGAATAGCGCAGAAACTCAAAATCATGTAAGCATAGAACATCATTATGATTTTGTAAAAAGAGAAGTCGTGGAAAAGAAGGTTGTAAAAGAAGAGTTTCCAGAATAATTTGTGATTTTTAAGGTATTAAGCCTTTATGCAATGTATTATATTTAATTTTGAAAAATAAAGACAAATAAAAAAACTAACTAAAATGAGTGATTTCTATAAAAAAATAATAGACAATAATAAAAAATGGGTAGAAGATCAATTAGAATTAGACCCAGAATATTTTAAAGATTTAGCTTTGGGACAAACACCACCATTGTTGTGGATTGGTTGTTCAGACAGTCGTGTGCCTGCAAATGAAATCATTGGAGCCAAACCAGGTGAGGTCTTTGTTCATAGAAACATTGCCAATATGGTTATCCATTCGGATATGAATATGTTGAGTGTACTTGATTATGCGGTAAATGTATTGAAGGTAAAACATGTTATTGTTTGCGGTCATTATGGTTGTGGTGGAGTAAAAGCAGCCATGGGTAACGATTCTATAGGAATCATTGATAATTGGATTCGTCACATAAAAGACGTATATCGTTTACATGATAAATATTTAAATTCTATACTAAATGAGGATGAACGTTTTAATGCTTTTGTAGAAATCAATGTAAAAGAACAAGTATTTGACTTGGCTAAAACATCCATTATACAATCTGCTTGGAAGAATGGTACGGATGTAACTATTCACGGATGGGTTTATGGATTAAACTCTGGATTCGTTACTGATTTGGGGGTTAATTTTAGCTCAGATAAGGATTTGGATGAAGTGTATCAATTGAATTTTAAAAACTAATATGGCTCTAATATAATGAGCTGTGTTTATAAAAAGAAGGCTGTCTAAAACTATAGACAGCCTTTTTTATGTTTAATCCTCATTATCTAAATTTTCATTGAATGAAGAAGGTAATAGTGTTGGAATAAATTTAATCAAAATAGGAAGTAGTAAACTGCCCCCAGGAAGTAGAAATATGGTCAATGATGGCACAGTTTTACAAATGTCTAATAATTGTTTTTTTACCTTTTTCTTTTCTTTTTCGTCCAAATCTCTATGTGTAGAATGTGCCAAAAGCAGCATCAATTCTTTACTTTCAAGTATCTCTTTTATTAATCTAGATTTATTTCGTGAAATCAAAGTAATGACACTTTTCGTGGTTTGATCGTAAAAATGTTTTACCGGATTTGAATAATTAAAATAGGGGATGTCTTTTTTATGTTTGGCAATAAATCCATCAGTGCTGATAATGCTTTCTGCGACAAAATCATCTTCGACCAGTAAGGTTTCTGCCAATGTATGCAAAAAGTAGGCTTCGTTATTTTCAATAACTCCATCACTCCATAGTGCCATTCCTGCAATGTCAATTAGGTATTTTTTTTCCAATTCGGCATTGAAATAGTTTAACTCTAAATTCTCTAAAGTTATATTCTCTTTCTTTGAAAACTTACTGTAGCGAATTGAGGCTTCAAATAATTTGATCAACAAATCATCGTATTGCGATTTATTGGTTTTTATTTTTAAAGCCAGAGTTACAATATTGACAACCGTTTCTTCAATTTTCTTAAGATATTTTTCAGGAATTTCATCATGAATCAAGTATTGGCGAAAAGCCAAAACATCAATAAATAGAAGAGCATTGGTAACTAAATGAGAAAAATTTTTGTTGATTATGTTTTCATTCGTTTGTACGCGTTGGTCAATTATGTTTTCCAACGTTAGAAGTGTATTGCTTTTGGGCAGTATTTTTTTAAATAAACTAAAGCCTTCCGGATGCATTTGTTTGTAAAAAGCATTGGCCTGTTCAACAAATAGTGACGAATCTTTTTCTTTATTTGTTAATGAATAAATACCATATAAAGCATTTAGTAAGGCTATTTTGGAAATTTCTTCTTTGAACCAACCTTTGGTTTTTATTTCAAAAGGAGTATCAAATGAAATGATGTGACCATATATAAAGCCAGTATCCCTTAATTTTTGATAAAAACTATCTTCTGTTTCAGATACAGTGTGTTCTGATAGCTTTAGCTTTGTAAAGAATTTATCTATCCAACCAGATGCTGAAGGGTTAATCATTGCTTAATTTTGATTATGCAAAGCTATGTTTTTTTATGTATCAATATGTACTTCTTAGATTTATAAAATAAGCTCTTTGGAAATTTTTGTGAAATTTTCTTTTTTCAATTGAAGAAAATTAAGATTCGATAATCCAAAGTATTTTTAAGCCTATGTATTTGGACTAAAGGTTTAGAAATACGTTTTTAGACGTTTTTTACGGATAAAAAAAGTAATGGTTTAATCAGTCTCTTGATTTTTTATTTTGTTGACAAAGGTCAATTATAATGGCAATTCTATTGTTTCTGGTTTCAGCTCTTTTAGCTTGGTTAAGCCAATATAGATAGCTTTTTCGGTAGGAAGGACTAAAATTTTTGTAGTTCTGGAAGGCAATTTGATTTTGTTCGAATGCTTGGGCTAAATCCTCAGGGATTATTAAATCTTCAACTGCGTCTAATGATGTCCATGAACCGTTTTGTTTTGCAATTTCAATTTTGGCCAAGCCACTTTCGTGCATCAGATTATCTGCAATGAGTTTTTCTATATAGGTTTTGTTGAGTTTACTCCAAACACTTTTGCTTTTTCTAGGGGAAAAGATTTGCTTTCTACTATGTTCATCCACATTTCTGACGGTTGAATCAATCCAGCCATAACAAATGGCTACTTGAACAGCCTCTTCCCAACGCATGCTCTCAAAAGGACTGTTTACTTTATAGAAAATTAAATATACACCAGTTGACGAATGATGATTGTTATGCAACCATTCTCGCCAATCTGATGCATTTTTGAAATAGAGATGTTCTTTTTCTTTCAAGAGAAATTTCTATTTATTTTATTATGGCTGAACAAGCTACTCTTGCGCCAGCATTTCCTGATGGTTGAGTTACAAAATCATCAGCACCTTGATGAACTATAAGTCCTTTGCCAATGATGTCTTTTGTAGCATCGCCACAACCAATACACCATTCGTCAGTACTCATAGTGATTGTTCCGTTTCCTTTTTCATCGGCAGTAAAATTACCTATGTCTCCTTTATGATATTCTCCTTCACCCCATTTTCCATGTTTTTTAAAAGTTGGATTCCAGTGTCCTCCGGCAGAACTGCCGTCAGCGGCAGAACAATCTGATTTTTCATGAATGTGAATGGCGTGAATTCCAGGTTGTAATCCAGCAATTTTGGCAACAAAAGTTACTTTACCATTTTTCTCAGTAAAAGTTGCTGTTCCAGTAACTTTACTATTACTTTTTGATTCAAAAACAAGATTTAGGCTTTTGGCATCACTAGATTTGCTATTGGTCTTACAGCCAATGATTACGGCGATAATTAGGGCAGCAGAAAAGATTATTTTTTTCATGATTTTAAAAAATTATAATTGGATTATAAAATTACGTATAAAAAAGCGTATTAAAATTAATTGTTTCTTAAAATCTATTTTGACTTTTCTCCAACAAAATGGTTGGTTGGCGATTTAAATAATATATTGAAAGAAGTCAAGCTGCCATAAATACGAGTGATGTATTGCTGCAATTCTATTTTTTCTATTTCTTCAATTTTGCTGCTGTTTATCTTTTGTTCCATTACCCGTAAGCGATCACGAACCATTATTATTTTATGGAAGAAAGTGTCAATTGGAATTTCTTTGGAAGCTAATCCAGCCTGACCTGGTTCCAAAATAATTTTCCCACCTTTCCATTTGTCTCCAATTGGTACGATTTCGGAAACGTCGGACCATTTTTTCAAAAGATCTCGTAAACTCTGTTCGACTTCCGAAAAGCTTACGGTATCCACTTCGTCTACAGTAGCTTCGATAATTTTGAATTCATCGTTCAAAGAGATGGTTTCTAGTCCATTTTCTATAAAGGTTACCCAATACTCTTTGGAAGAGACATTAGTTATTACTCCTTTTCCATATTCTGGGTGTTCAATTCGGGAACCTATTCCTAGTAGTGTCATGATGTTTTTTGTTTTTTACGAAAATAATGATACCTTTTTTAAAAAGCAAATTTGGAATCAAAACGTCTTTTTCTTATTAATTTTTCTTATTTTTACATAGTATAATTTTAATTTTAATTCATTGTTCATGAATAGAATAGTCTCATTATTAGTGTTTTTTTGCGTGATTTTTATATCATGCACCACTTCAAAACCAGCCGTAAAAACTACATCACTTGGAGGAACTTGGGAATTAAAATATATTACAGGACCTAAAATTGCTTTCGATGGTTTGTTTCCAAATAAAAAGCCTACAATTGCGTTTGATTTAAAAGAAAATAAAATTGCAGGAAACAATAGTTGCAATCAGTATTTTGGGGCTTTGCTTATAGATGGTGCTAAAATTAATTTTAAAGATGCCAAAATAGGCATGACCATGATGGCTTGTGAAGGTAATGGGGATTCTGTATTTATGGACACTCTAAATAAAATAGAGTCGTACACAATTACTGATGATGGGAAAACCTTAAACTTTTTGTTAGGTAATATTGTTATGATGCGATTTGCTCATCAAGATTAATTTTAGAATTTATTCGTTTTATTACAAAAATAAAGAACTCATGAAAAGATTTGTATTATCCTTTTTTCTTTCTTTTTCAATGCTGATAAGTTTTGCACAAGAAAAAACGAAACAGCAAATAAAAGAGGAACAAAAACAGGCAAAACAAAAAGAAGTAGAAACTCTTGTTAATTCTAAAGAGTTCGAATTTGAGGGTGATATGGCCTATCCACAGGGAGGTAGAAGCATAGATTTGACTACAAATGCAAATTATTTGCGATTCAAAAACGATTCCATTCATAGTGAAATGCCTTATTTTGGAAGAGCCTATGCTGGAGCGGCTTATGGAGGTGGTGGAGGTTTGGATTTTAAAGGCCCTATAAAAGATTATTCCGTGACAAAAGGCAAGAAGAATTATGTAATAAAAGCTGAAGTTAAAGACAATTCAGATAATTATTCTATTATTTTGACGGTTTATTTTGAAGGAGGTGCTTCTTTAACTATTGGTTCAAATTATCGTAATTCGATTAACTATAGAGGAAATATTAAAAAACTAAAAGCAAAATAATCCTTTCGGTTTTACGGTTGCTTAATTGTGATTTTGGATTTGATATAATTGCATTATTATACGTTTGTTTTTGTTTCCAATAAAACTAATTAGTTGGTTTAGTTGGAAGACACATTAAAAAAAACATTTTCTTCCGATGAGATGAAAAGTGGGTTCCTGACAACCAAAACTTAAATACTTTTTTTTAAAGAAAAGTAAATATCTGTTATGATAAAATTTTTAATCACATTTTTCATCGTTTTATTTGGAAATCAAAGTTTGGTTAATGCTCAAACTAATTCTGATATTGATAAACCATGTCCACCAAAAACGGTTTTCGAATTGTTTAAAAAGAAAGATTCAATGCTGGTTGTAAAACCTATTAAAAATAGTTTTTTGCTTGTCATTCCTGTAATTGGGATACAGCCGGCAACAGGGCTTAGCTATGGTGCAACAGCACAATATACTTTCAAAGGGAAAGGGATTTCAGATAAATATTCTTCTGCAAATCTGGGAGTGACTTTTACTACCCAAAAACAGTTATTGATTAATGCTAAAAATAATATTCTATTGAAAAACAATACAATCTATCTTAGAGGAGATTACCGGCTGTATGTTTTTACTCAACCCAATTATGGTCTAGGTACCAATATTGTTCCAACAAATAGGGAAGACCCTGATTTTGATATTGAATCGATTAAAGAACCTATGGATTATAACTATTTTAAGTTTCATCAAACTGCTTCATGGGAAATTAAAAAGAATTTTTATATAGGTGGAGGGGTAGAAATAGATTGGTATTCGACAATCGTGGATAAAAACCTAGATGTTGAAAATGGAAAGTTGACTAACCACTATAATTATAGTGTTCTAAATGGATTTAATGAAAATGAATATTTTGTAAATGGACTAAGTTTTAATTTTATTTACGATTCTAGAGATAACCAGATTAATACAAGAAAAGGGTGGTTTGCAAATGTTGATTTTAGGTTTAATGCAGATATATTTAATGACCAAGATGCAAGTAATGTTTTGTTTACTGAGTTTAGGTATTTTGTTCCAATGGATCCTAAAAGAGAACATTTTGTGTTAGGTTTTTGGGCTTTTGGACAATTTGTAACCAAGGGCGCTGTTCCGTATTTAAATTTACCAGCTATAGGCTGGGATCAACGCAGTCGAAGTGGAGAAGGTTATACACAAGGACTGTTTAGAGGAAATAATTTAGCCTATTTTCAAGTCGAATTAAGGTTTCCTATAACATGTAATCAGCTTCTTAGTGGAACAGTTTTTACAAATTTCACAACCGCAAGTAATAAATATGATCGCATTGGGCTTTTTGAATATGTTCAGCCTGCATTTGGCTTTGGCTTAAGACTTTTAATTGATAAAGCTACTCGTACTAATCTTGTTTTGGATTATGCTATAGGAAATCATTCCAATGGATTTTATCTCAATGCAGGAGAAACTTTTTAAGTTTTTAGTTTTTGGTAAATAGTTATTTATGATGAATTTCTTTTTAAATTTAATAATATTTTAATGAGAAATTCTTATATTTGAGAGAAATTAACTAAATTTAAAAACACAAACATGAAAAAATTATTTTTATTATTTGCAGTAGTGTTCTCAGCTACAACATTTGCCCAATCCACTTTGAAAGATGATATTGATGTTGTACAATCGGTTTATGGTAAATCTAAGTCAGAATTGGTGAGACAGTATATGGCATTGTCTGGTACTCAAGCTACAGATTTTGTAAAAATCTATGACGCCTATGAATTAGAAAGAAAAAAACTTGGAGAAGAAAAAGTTTATTTAATTAATCAATATGCTACAGATTATGCTGCTTTGACAGATGAGAAAGCCGATGTGATTGCTAAAGGTGTATTAAAAAATAATATAGCATATGATAAGTTATATAGTTCTTATTATGAAAAAGCCAAAAAAGCTATAGGAGCAATAAATGCTACGAAATTCATCCAACTTGAAATTTATTTGCAAACTGAGATTAGAAGTAGCTTGCAAAATGCTATCCCTTTTGTAGGTGAAATAGAAATGACAAAAGTGAAATAAGTTTTTATTTACTAAGAAAAAAGAGGCTGTCTAAAAATATAGATGGCCTCTTTTTTTTTGTAACTTTAAATAGATTTTTGGATGTTATTGATAGTAAGTTTAATAGTATTTTTAAGTATCACTAATTATAAGTTCTTTTGTCATAAAAAGTGTTAATTTTTCTTTCTTTGTTTTGAAAAAAAATGTTAAATTTGTTAATATGCTTTCCTAGTTTTATGTAATTTAAAAAAATAATCATGAAAAATTTAATTACTCCATTTAGAATTGTCCTCATTTTTACTTTTGTGTTATTCATATCTTCAATCAAAGTTTTCTCACAATCAGGTTCTAGAGATTTTAAGAATTCCGTGAAGTTTAATGTTTCCAATACATTACTTTATGATAATTCATATCAGTTCTCTTATGAGCGGATTATTAAAGAAAATCAAAGTTTGAATATTTTTGCCGGATATCAGGAGTTTCCATTAATTACTGTAGATTTAAGTAATAATGCCAGTTTTTCTAAAAAAAGTAGTAGGGATGGATTTTCCGTTGGGGCAGATTACCGATTTTACTTGGGAAGTATCAACAAATACAAAGCACCGAGAGGTGTTTATTTGGCCCCTTTTGTAAGTTTTTTTCAATTTTCAACGGATAGAGACATAGACTATACTGATTCTAATAATGTTGTTAATACGGTTAATCTTTCTTCAAAATTTAACTTAACTAATATTGGTGGTGAGTTAGGATATCAGTTCGTATTGTGGGATAGATTTGTTATCGATTGTGTTTTATTTGGACCTTCAATCACTAGATATAAATTTAATGCAAAATTAGACGGAAGTATACCAGGTATTGAAGATAATGAAGTATATCAGAAAGTAATCGAAGCAATAAAGGATAGGTTTCCGGGAGTTGAGGGAATTACCGGAGATGAGGGTATAGAAAAAAAAGGTGTGCAATCTGTTACCGCTGTTGGGTTTAGATACAATATCAGTATAGGTTATCGATTCTAAAATACATAACGGAAAATCAAAGGCCTCAATTTTTTTGAGGTTTTTTTAGTCTCAATTTTTTGGATGACTATTGATTATTTGGAGTTATGGCTAAAATTGCTTCAAATGCTATTTTAGATACTTTTTTTATTTTTTTTAAATTCATAATATGGTTGAACAAGGGGTGTTTTGTGTTAGGAAAATTAATTTTTTATTAATTGTCCTTTTCTTTGTTTGCAATTTGTGTATGGCACAGGATCTTGAACCAAGGGTTTATGCAAATTTGCCTAAAGGCGGTAATATTATAGTGGGCTCTTATGGCTTCATGAAAGGTGATGTTGTTTCAGAACCAACTTTACCTATTGCAGATTTTGTCATTTCAAGTAATAATTTTGGAGTAGGGTATATGCACACTTTTGGCTTGGCAAATAAATTAGCCAGGATTCAAGTAGCAATTCCTTATGTAATTATGGATGGAAAGGCTACAGTAAGTGGAGAAAGAGTCACTGGAAATAGAACAGGTTTTGGTGATATGCGTATACGGTTTGGGATTAATTTATTTGGTTCTCCCGCATTAGAAAGAAAAGATTTTGCCAAATATCAGCAAAAAACAATATTTGGGACAAGTTTGGTCATTTCAGTTCCAACAGGTGTTTATTATGCCGATAAAAGAATTAACATAGGAGCCAATCGTTGGGGATTCAAGCCAGAAGTTGGTGTGTCCAAGCGCTTCGAACATGTTTACGCTGAACTTTATTCGGGAGTTTGGTTTTATACCCAAAATAATGATTTTCTTGGTGATAAAGATTTGCAGCAAAAACCAGTCCTTTCTTTTCAAGGCCATGCCAGTTATTATTTCAAGAATCAAATGTGGGTTGGAATTAATCTTAATTGGTTTAGCGGCGGGAAAACTGTTATTAATGATTTGCCTGCAGGAAGTGTTATTAATAGTTCTAGAGTTGGTGCTACATTTTCTATGCCTCTTGCCAAAATGCAGTCGATAAAATTACAGTTTAATACTGGAACCTTTAAGAGTATTGGGTTAAATTATGATTCCGTCAGTATTGGTTATCAATATGTTTTTTTCTAGTCGTCTGAGAGGATGAAGTTTATTCTATTTCTAATAATGCTATAATTGTTAATTTATTTTTATAAATGTACTATTAAGAGATAATTATTATTAATGTATTTATTGTTATAAAGTTGTTAAAATACTTATATTTGTGTGATTATCTTGCTGATTATGAGTTTTTAGTGTGATTTTAGCTTTTGGTAAGTATATCATGTTTTTTTTAGCAAGTTGAATTTTTTAAATTAAAATTAGCTGATGGATTATCCTTTTTTTAAAAACCTTAAATGTGAATTTGTTATTCTTGTAATAGCTTGTTTTTTTTATGAAGTCGGATTTTCTCAAAATGACGAAGGGGCCCGAATCATAAAATTAGATGAAGCCATACAGTTGGGTATTCAGAATAACAATCAGCTTAAAATTGCCAATTCGGATGTTACTATTGCCAATGAAAATTTAGACCAAACCAAAATAGCCAAAGCACCTGTTTTTGGTATGAATATGGCCTATAATTATATTGGGAATCCCAAAGTCTTTGAGGGGTTTTATGAAAAGAATGTCACTGTTGATTTTTATAACCAACAAGCTTCTGCCAATGTTTTTGCGTCCATGCCTTTGTATTATGGAGGAGTGATCAACAATCAGATTGATAAGCAAAAACTAATGGTCAGTATGCAGGAATCGGTTGCCAAGATGACTGAAACAGAAATCAAGCAAACTATAACCACACAGTTTTTTACTCTCGAAAAGTTATACAAGCAAATCGAGGTTACCAAACAAAATATTGTTAATACTGATTTGAGAATCAAGCAATTGGAATCTAGGGTATCCAATGGTCAAAACCTTAAAAGTGATTTGTTAAGAACCGAATTGCAAAAGTCGAATTTTGAGGTGGCAGTTTTTCGCAGTTCGAATTCAATCGAGTTGATCAGTAATTATTTGGATATATTGACTGGACTGCCTACCAATACCAAATTAAAACCGGCATTGGATGGTATTTTGATTCCTAAAAAAGAGGTGAGCTTAGAAGAAAGCTTGTCTGAAGCCTACGCAAACCGTTACGAAATCAAAAGATCGGAAATCAATGTCAAGATTGCCGAATCTTCTTTGGATATAACCAAGAGCGGTTTTAAACCGTATATCAATGCCAATTTACTTTTCAATACGCAATATCCTGCGCAATGGCCTAACTATACCGATAATATTCTAAATTATTGGGCGGCAGGTCTGTCACTCAATTGGGATATTTCCAGTTTTTATAATATAAAACACAAAGTTAATGCTGATAAACTGCAAATAGATAAAAGCAATATTGCACTTGCGGCTACTAAGGATGTAATCAATCAAGATGTAAAGGCAGCTTATGTCCGATTTACGGAAAGCGTGAGGAATATTGTAACTTTTAAGAAAGATGTTGATTTGGCACTGAGTAATTACAAAATCGTAAAAAGCCGCTATGATAATGATTTTGCGGTAATTAGTGATATTGTTGATGCCGAATTGCAGTTGAATGAAGCGAAAATTTCTCTGAATAATGCCAATATAGATGCGATTATTCAATACTATTCCCTGCAGTATGCAATGGGTAAACTTTAATTTTTTTGTTTATGAGCGAAGATAAAACAACCAACGAAGATGCCGTAAAAAGCGAAAAAAAGAGGAATACGATATTGACTATTCTTTCTTTTGTTTTCATTATAGGAGGAGGGCTTTGGATATTAAGCCTGTTTTTCGATTTTCATCGGTATGAAACAACAAATAATGCCCAAGTAGAATCCTATATCAACAGTATTACAGCTAGGGCAACGGGCCATGTGGCATCAATTCGTTTTGATTCTCATCAGTTTGTTCATAAAGGAGATACTTTAGTAATTCTTGATGATGAGGAATATAGAATAAAAATAAAACAAGCAGAAGCTGATTTGGCTGTTGCGGAAGGAAATCTTCATTCATTGGAACAATCTATTGTTACTGCGACTTCCAAAGAAGCAGCTTCCAAGGATAAATTATCTGGAGACAAAGCCGATCTTGATAAAGCTCAAAAAGATTACGAACGATTCAAAAATATGTATGCCGATTCAGCCGTGACACGAAATCAATACGATCAAGTGGTTTCCAAACTTCAATCGACTAAATCCTATCTGAACGCAGGTGAGGAAGAGTTATTGGCTAGTGCTTCGTCAACAAAACAAAGTTATACCAATCTCGAAGCGGCAAGAGCTACTGTAGATCGAAAAAAAGCTGATTTAGAAAATGCTCAATTGCAGTTGTCTTACACCTGTATCGTTGCACTTGCCGATGGTTATGTGGGAGAGAGAACTATATCCGTAGGCGAACTTATTAACGCCAATCAAGTGGTGGCAACGCTAGTTTTGAGTCAAAAGGTTTGGGTGACTGCCAATTTTAAAGAAACCCAAATTGAAAAAATTAAACCGGGACAAGAAGTGACTATTACTATTGATGCGCTTTACGACAAAGAATTTAAAGGAAAAGTGGTCGGTTTTTCACCTGCAACTGGTGCTAAGTTCTCAATGGTAGAACCGGATAATTCGACTGGAAATTTTGTAAAAATCACACAACGAATTCCTGTAAAAATTGATTTTGAAGCTTCCGCAAAAGAATTGGAAGCCGTAAAACCAGGGATGAGTGTCACTGTGGAAATAAAAAAATAAAAAGAATGGGTTCAATAAAAAAAGGAAGTGTGTTTACCCTTGTAGGACTTTACCTCCTTACGATTCCTTTTTTTAATGCATTGAATGTAACCTCCTATGATAATTCACAGATATTGGGACATTTTGGAGCTTCTACAACTGTTTTTACCTATTCAACCTATATTCCTTTTTTTGCAATGTTGGGTTTTTTACCCTTGGGATTGAAAATCGGAAAACAGATTCCGATGCGAACGATGATTTTGTCCGTTAGTTTTTTGTCCATAATCTGCAATACCGCTACGTTGTATGCAACCACTATTGAATGGTTTACCGTTTGGCGGGCTTTGTTGGCCATTTTATCAATCATTGGGATTTTTGCAACCATAATTCCTATAATCCTAAAATACAATCCGACTTTTAACATGCCCATTTTGTATGGTATCGTTCAGTTTATTCTTCAGGGTAGTAAGCAGTTGTACCAATATTTTGGAACGGAAATGACGAGTATTCACAATTGGACTTTTGGAATTTACTTTTTAAATATCAATTTTTTGGTGGCGATACTTTTAGCTTGGATTTTTTATAGAAAAGATGTGGCCCCCATGAAAGGAGTTTTTCAATTTGATTGGAGAGGCTGGCTCATCATACTCTTGTTTCTTATGGTTATTCTTTTTCTTTGTGCCGAAGGCCAAACCCGCAATTGGCTGACTGATCCGAAAGTGGCTACGGCAACTGCCTTTTTGCTAGTTATCGTTGGTGTTTATTTACTCCACGTTCGATTTACCGACAATCCCATAATCAATACCGATGTGTATAAGTACCGAAACGTAGTTTTAGGTTCTTTGCTCTTTTTTTATACCGGAATGATGAACGGCACAGGAAGTGTTGTAACTGGTTTTATGACAAATATTTTAGGCTTCGACAGTATTTATGTGGCAAGAACCCATTTAGCCATTCTGATAGGGCTTTTTATAGCCATTCCGTTATCTACTTATCTTTTGTTCAAAAGAATTTATTTGGCTACGCTTTGGATTACGGGGTTTGCCTGTTACGGAATGTATCATACCCTTCTTTATTTTAGATTTTATCCAGAAATTGATACCTCCGATTTTTTCGGACCTTTTATATTCAAAGGGCTCGCCATTGGCTTTTTGTATCCAGCAGCATCGCTATATATATCCGAAAATGTGCCTAAACCTTTGGGTGATTCCAGAATGATGAGCGGTGTGATTTCGCGTGCAGTTTTTGCCTCATTATTGGGCGGGGCCATTTTAGGAACTTTTATTTCCAATATGAATGTGCAGCATAAAACAGGTCTTAGCCAACAATTAACGGAATTAAATCCGATGGCCAAAGCACAATTAAATAAGAATAAAAATTACTATATGCTTCAAGGATTATCGGCATGGGAAGCTCAAAAAAAAGCCGAAAAAAGCCTGTCCAATCAAACGTCACAGTCAGCGATGATGTTGGCTTACAAAGATATTTATCTGGTAATGGCTGCGTTGTGTTTCTTCCCGATTCTGGTTCTCCTTTTGTTTCGATTAGGACGACGGCCAATTGGTAGCGTTGAGGTAGAACCTATTCCGTTTTAAGTCAAAAGTGAAAGCATAACTCATAATTTATAACTCATAATTTTAAAAGCAATGGCAAAAAATAAAAAATTTCTTTTTTTGAATCATTTGTGGGATAAAGAAAGTGGACTTAGCGGTATGTTTATCTTGCTTTGTATCATGCATTTTATCCTGATTCCAATATTTGGGAGCTATTCTTCCTTTATGGTTATTATCAATGTATTTTGGATGTTGTTTCTGATTGCGGGGATTTTTTCGTTATCCAAATCCAAAAAGCAAACAGTCTTGTTGACGATCATTCCATTCTTTTTTGTCTTATTCGGATGGATTTCGGTTTTTCGACCGACTCCTTTTGTTTTATTGGCCGACATCATTTTTACCATCTCCACTTTTGGATTGTTGATTTTTTTGGTTTTGAAAAAAGTTTTAGAACCAGGGCCAATCACTGGATATAGAGTGATAGGTTCCATAGTGGTGTATATGATTTTAGCCAATTTTTGGTCTGTGGTTTATCAGTTTATCTACGAACATATTCCCGGTGCTTTTCAAATCACGTTACCGCCTTTTGAAAGCAATACTTTACAGGCAAATTTCTTGTATTTCAGTTATATAACAATTACCACAACCGGTTATGGAGATATCTTTCCTTTGCATCCCTTTGCAAGAGCAATGGTGCAAATCGAAGCCATTATAGGGGTCTTGTACCCTGTAATTCTTATTGGTCGTCTTGTTTCGGATGCCAATGAAAACAGTGCCAAAAAGAAACAAAAACAATAATCATATTCACAATTTTTAACTAATCTTTAAATCAATTCTTATGGAAAATTCAAACCCATTCAAAAGCAAACAGATTTTTGAAGTCATTTTACAGCTAGGACTAGTTTTCCTAATTTTAGGATTTTGTATTAAACTTTTATTGCCATTTATGATGCCGATTCTTTGGGCAATAATATTGGCAATAGTACTATATCCGGGATACAATTTCTTGCAAAAGAAATTGAAAGGGCGCAAAAGTCTTGCATCATTCATAATCGTTGCAATATTGTTGATTATTATTATTTCGCCAACAGTATTATTCGTAAACACGGTTACCTCAAACATTACCGAAATAAAAACGGGAGTTGAAAACGGTACTTTGAAAGTGGCTACACCAGGCCAAAACATCAAAGATTGGCCTCTGATAGGGGACAAAGCCTATGACTTTCTATATTCATTATCCGTAGATTTAAAAGCAGGAGTGCTTGAATACAAAGAGCAAATTGTAGAATTGTCCAAAAAATTACTGGGCAGCGTCCTCAGTTCCACCGTTGCTTTGTTGCAGGTAATCCTCTCCGTAATTATTGCGGGAGTGTTAATGGTTTCAGCGAGTGCCCAAGCTTTGGCTACCAATTTCATCAAGAGGATTTCAGGTGATTCAGGTGACGAATTCTTGGATATTTCGGTATCAACAGTATATCAAGTGGTCAAAGGAATATTAGGCGTTGCCGTTATCCAAACTCTGATTCAGGCTGTGGGACTCTTTGGCGCAGGTATCCCTTTTGCGGGTGTGTTAACGGTTATTTGTTTGATGCTTTCCATTATCCAAGTCGGTCCCATCATCATCAACCTTGGGGTAATTGCCTATCTGTTTTCATTGGATAATACCACCGCAGCGGCTTTATGGTCAGTGTTTTTTGTCCTAAGCGGCCTATCAGACAACGTCCTAAAACCATTGTTATTAGGAAAAGGAGCTCTAGTACCTATGTTAGTTATTTTCCTTGGCGTAATCGGCGGATTCATGATGTCTGGATTTGTAGGTTTATTTGTGGGACCAATCATATTCTCTATCGGTTACAAATTATTTGCCGCCTGGATGGATGACAAACCTGAAAGTACTACAGCATAATAAATTGCAGAAGCCCATTTTCTAAATTAGAAGGATAATATGGGCGTGTCCCAGTAAAGAAAAAAGCCCAACTCACAGATGCGATGAGTTGGGCTTTTTTCTTTACTGGGTCGGGCTATCCGAGCTACTTTGGTAGCTTGCTTCAAATGAAATTCACTGAACTCCTATGAAAATAAATATATAGTGAAGTAATCCCTCAAGCAGTTTATATTTAGTTTTTCTAACAGGTATTTCTTTTTTCAATACACATTTGCAAACAATATTGTCATTTCGACGGAGGAGAAATTTCCGCAATACTATTCGACAAAGTAATTTTTTTTTAGTTTGATTGCGGAGCTACTTGCGGAGATTTCTCCTCCGTCGAAATGACAAGTTTGGGGATAATAGGGGGGAAAAATGCAGGGGATTTCGCAATCACCAACACATCAGTAATAATGATGTAAAAAAACAAAAGCCACATCGTTATGAAATGGCTTTCTTAGTTTTATCTTAAATACTTGTTTTGTGACTTCTCTTTGTAGGCACGGTTTAGAAAACCGCACTATCGTTGCAGAGACATATCCGTGCCATTGGGGTTTGAATTATTCCTTGAAAATCAAATTCATTTTTGGATTTTTTTCAAATCTTTTAACCAATTTGTCATTAACGAAATATAACCTATTGCAAATATTTCTTTAGGAGTATTTTTATATTGCTCTCTTCGCTTTATGGTTTCAGAACGTTGTCCAGTTAGATTATAAGTGAGTGTGTGGTCTGCTTTAGGAATAATTCTTAATAAAGAATTACCGTTTTTTATGAGTTGCAATTGTTTTTCATATGTCTCAAAACTCTTTTTTGGAGGTACTACCAAATCGTTTTCTCCCCAAATTGCTAATATTGGACAAGTAAGATTAGTAAGATCAGGTGCATTATCTTTTTTTAAAACAATGCTTAAATAATTATACACCAATTCTTCGCCTCTGATCACATTATCAGCCCATTTTTCGCCCTCGGTTTCTTTTTGTAATGCTAAAAAACATTCATAGGGTTTCTCATCTTTTATCAATTTTAAAAGCTTTTTGTTATATGAAATCGCTTTGTGTATATCTTTTCGGGTGAAACCCGCTGCCTTCATTTCCGATTTTACCCTGTATAATTCTTGTTTAAATGCTGTTGTTACTGGTAAAGAAACAGTTATTACAAAAGCGGGTTCGAATTTTTTAGCAACTTCTGGAATTACCCAACCTGCTTGACTTATACCCCAAAAACCTATTCTTGAATTGTCAATTATATCCAAGGTTTTGAGTTTGTTAACTGCATTAATTACCTCGTTGGCTCTATCCTGTACGGATAATTCATACCATTTTCCTTGAGATTCTCCAACACCTGGACGATTCCAAGAGTAACAAGCAAAGCCGATTTTTGTAAACTCCTCCCATAAATACCTATAATTATCCGATGAACTATAATCTTCTGGGCCAGAACCATGAACAAAAACGATAACAGGTAATTTATCTTTGTAGAAAACAGGAGTAATTAGTTTGCCGAAAATTTCATTGCCATTGTATGTAAAATTCAAATTATGTTCATTGTATTTTACTGAAACATCTTGAGCATGCAACTGGTTTATTGCTAAACATCCCCAAGTTATTAATAAAACTGAAGTGAACTTCAATTTTTTAATAGCTAATAATATTATTGTTGACATTTTAATTAATTTTAAATTGATAATTTATTGTTGACAGCGTTTCATCATAAGCCCTATTTTCGGAATTGCCACCCGAGCGATAGCGAATAGACGAAGTAAATCATGCAAAAGCAAAATAAACTTTCCATTAAGCGAATTGCCCAAATCCGTTGTATTAGCTGTTAGTAGTTGGTTGCTATTTTCCAAATAAGTCTAAATATATTAAAGTTAAAACGATTGTATCAAATATTGCGTGGGAGAGAACTGAGGGCCACAAATTCTTATCAAAATACCAATAGATAAAACTCCAATAGAGACCACCAAGAATTGCTGCAATAATGCCAAATATACCTTGTTGCCAGTGATAAATTCCAAATAATACGCTTGTTATGGATGCACTAATCCAAAACGACTTGCAATATTTTTCAAACGTTGAATTTATGAAACCTCGAAAAACTATTTCTTCATAATAACCTCCAACAATCCATGAGGCAACAATTGTGATTACTAGGTTTGAAATATTGTTCCTTATAAAATCATATTCTGTATAATCAGGAACAATAAATAGATTAGATATAACTGGTACAAATACCCATCTCATAAAGGCAACCCAGATCAAAGCCGTCAAAATTCCGATTAAAATAGTCTTGAAATTGATTCCGTTTTTTTGAAGCCCGATATCGCGCAAACTTTTCTCTCTACGTTTTAGAAAAATTAGAATGGCTATAAAACAGATTATTGAATAAGAATAGAATGGAAGTGGTATAAAATGAGGAAACAGAATCAGAAATAATATCATTCCTGAATCAATGAGCATTCTTTTTTGAAAGTTTGTTTCCATCTAGTTTTTTTTGCAATGATCACTAACGTCAGTCTGTGAAAAAACCTCCGTTTGTATATCACCAAATATAACAAAAAAGTTGTGTCAAAACAGGAATTTTCGTATTTTTAAGAATGCAGCATATCACAGGAATTTCCCGTCATCAGATGCGTTTTTCTAGTTTAGAAGACGCTATAAGTCCCGATAATCAAGTTCGTTTTATAGATGCTTTTGTAGAATTTATTGACCTCACCAAGCT